>DATAZV010000295.1:0-10391 GCA_036271855.1 Burkholderiales bacterium | reverse complement strand
GAAAGCGCGGGCTGGATCGGAAAACCCGGCGCGCTGATTTGGCTTGGGTGACTAAATGTATTCTTGACAAGACAATAGGACATTCACTAGGATGCCGGTTCGCTTTTCACGCTGTGCGCCCGCCCTCTCACCCTTTGAACGCCCGCCTTCCCGCCACCGCCCTGGCCAGCCGCCCGCAAGCGCCGCTATACCACCAGGTCTACACCATCCTGCGCGCGCAGCTGATGGAGGGGCGCTTCACGCCGGACAAGGCGCTGCCGGGCGAACTGGACCTGGCCGACAAGTTCCAGGTTTCGCGCGTCACCATGCGCCGCGCGCTGGACGAGCTGGTGCGCGAGGGGCTGATCGAGCGAGCGCGCGGGCGCGGCTCTTTTTCGCGGGTGCGCCCCGGCAGCATGGGCGCGGAGGCCAGCGGCCTGCTGGACAACCTGGTGAGCATGACCCTGAAGACCACGGTGAAGGTGGTGTCGATGGAGCGCCAGGCGGCGCCCGATGACGTGGCGCTGCAGATGAGCCTTGGCCCCGGCGCGCAGGTACTGAAGACGGTGCGTATCCGCAGCGTCGAAGCCGGGCCGATTTCGCTCACCACCACCTTCGTGCCGGAAGCGCTGGCGCAGGGCTTTTCGGTCAAGACGCTGGGGCAAAAGCCGATGCTGACGCTGCTCGAGGAAGCCGGCGTGGCGGTGGCGCGCGCCGAGCAATCGATGAGCGCGCGCCTGGCCGACGCCACCACCGCGCCGCTGCTGGAGGTGGGCTTCGGCGCGCCGCTGATGGCGGTGAACCGCGTGGTCTACGATACGCGCGGGCGCGCGGTGCAGTTGCTGCGCGGGCTGTACCGCCCGGACCGCTACGAATACCGCATGACCCTTGCACGTGAAGCACGCAAGCCCAACCAGCGCGGCGGCGACAGCGCGCGCATCTGGGTGAGCGAATCCTGATTTCCTTTTTCCACTGATATTGCGATAAATTTTCCGGGGAGATTGTCATGACGCAACGCCGCCAGTTCCTGCTCAATACCGCCGCCGTCGCGGCCACCGCCGCGCTGCCGCTGGGGGCGCGCGCGCAAGGCGCGCCGGCCATCAAGGTGGGCGTGCTGCACCCGGTGACGGGCGCGCTGGCCTACTCGGGCAACCTGTCGCGCCTGGGCGCGCAGATCGCCATTGACGAAATCAACGCCGCCGGCGGCATCAAGGGCATGGGCGGCGCCAAGCTGCAGGCGCTGTTGGGCGATGCGCAGTCCAAGCCGGAGATCGGCGTGGCCGAAGTGGAAAAGATGAACGAGCAGGGGGCTTCGGCGATCGTCGGCGCCTATGCCTCGGCGATCTGCCTCGCCACCACGCAGGCGGCAGCCAAGTACAACATTCCGCACGTGGTGGATGTGGGCGTGGCCGACCAGATCGTGACCCGCGGGTTGAAGAATACCTTCCGCTTCGGCCCCGGCTACAAGATCACCACCGAGGCGGCGATCAACAACCTGCACATCATGAACACGGTGGCGCGCAAGCCCGCGCGGACCGTGATGATCATCCACGAAGAGTCGCTGTTCGGCACCGGCACGGCGAACCTGCTGGCCTCGCAATTGCCCGGCATGGGCTACGAGGTGAAGGAGATCGTCAAGCACGCCAACCCGACGCGCGACTTCAACAACATCGTGCTGAAGATGAAGTCCATCAATCCGGACATCGTCATTCCGGCGAACTACTACAACGAATACGCGCTGCTGCTGCGTACGATGAAGCAGCAGAACGTGACGCCGAAGGCGGTGTTCTCGGTGCTGGGCGGTGCCGCCTCCTCCTTCAAGTTCGTCAAGGAATATGCGGATGCGGCCAACGGCGTGATCGACGTCAACCACTGGTACAACCCGAAGGACAAGCGCGCGCTGGCGCTGCGCAAGAAGGTGGAGGCGATGCAGGGGCAGTTCTATACCTACGAGGTGTTCCTCAACTACCAGTGCGTGTACCTGCTGGCCGACGCCATCGAGCGCGCCAAGAGCAGCAAGCGCGAGGACATCATCAACGCGCTGGCCAGCTCGACCTGGGACAAGCACTTCATGCCCTATGGCCCGACCAAGTTTGTCAACGGCCAGAACACCGGTGCCATGCCGCTGACCATGCAGGTGTTGAAGGGCGACATCAAGGTGATTTTGCCGAATACCTACGCCGAGAGCGAGCCGGTTTTTCCCTGGAAGGCGTAGCCGTTCCGAAAAAAGTACAAACCTACTTTTTTCGGGCTTGAGTTGCAGAAAATCACCGGCAGAGCCGGATGATTTTCTGGATAAAGGCGACGAAAAAGCTTAACCCCCCGGCCAATCTGTTCATGCTCGACCCCGCGATCATCTTTGCGTCCGTCCTCAACGGGCTGACGACGGGGGCGGTGTATGCGCTGATCGCGCTGGGCCTGACCTTGATCTATGGCGTGTTGCACATCATCAACTTCGCGCACGGCGCGGCGCTGATGATGGCGCTGTACGGCGTCTACTTCCTGCATGAAAAGCTGGGGCTGGACCCGTACGTGTCGCTGCCCATCATGGTGCCGGCGATGTTCGCCGCCGGCTACCTGCTGTATCGCGGGGTGATCGGGCGCGCCAGCCATGGCAAGGACGAGAACATCCTGCTGATCACCCTTGGCCTGTCGATCATCCTGGAAAACGCGGCGCTGTATTTTTTCAAGTCCGACACCCTGTCGATCGATACGCCTTACACGCTGTCGACGGTGAACATTTTCGGCGCGATGATCGCGGTGCCCAAGGTGGTGGCGTTTTTCGGCGCGCTCGCCACCACCGTGGTGCTGCTGCTGGTGATCGGCAAGACGAGTCTCGGCCGGGCGATACGCGCCTGCGCGAAAGAGCGCCAGGGCGCGCGCCTGGTGGGCATCGACGTCGACCATGTATTCGCCATGAGCTTCGGCATTGGCCTGGCGTGCCTGGGCGCAGCTGCCTGCTTTTTGCTGCCGGCCTATTACGTCAACCCCCAGGTGGGCAATGGATTCGTATTGATCGCCTTCACTATCGTTGTGCTGGGCGGCATGGGCAGTTTTGTCGGCGCGCTGATCGGGGGATTTTTGATCGGCGTGGTGGAGTCCCTCGGCGGCCTGGTGCTGGGCGAGTCGCTGGGGCAGATCGGCATATTCGTGATTTTCATCGTGGTGCTGCTGTTCCGGCCGCAGGGCCTGTTCGGCGCGCGGGCCTGATCGATGCGCTCGCTGGCCGCAATCGCAATCCTCGTAGTGGCGGTAGCCGCGTTGCCGCTGTTCGTCAGTTCCGGGGTGACGCTGGGCTTTGTCACCATGGTGCTCTATGCCACGCTGCTGGGGCAGGCGTGGAATATTCTCGGCGGCTTCGGCGGCCAGTTCTCATTCGGCCATGCGGTATTTTTCGGCACCGGCGCGTATGCAATGGCGGTGCTGCAAATGCGCTTCGGTTTCAATGCATGGTTGGCGCTGCCCTGCGCGATGGCGCTCGGCGCGGTCGCGGGCACCTTGCTGGGCGCGCTGTCATTTCGCTACGGCTTGCGCGGCTCTTATTTCGCGCTGGTGACCCTGGCCTTTGCCGAGGTGTTTCGCATTCTCGCCAACACTTTCGATTTCACCGGCGCCGGTGTCGGCCTGCAACTGCCGTTGCAGGAAGGCGCGGGCGCGATGCAGTTCGCCGGCGAGACCGGCTACCTCTACCTCGCACTGGCGTTGGCGACCATCAGCCTGCTGTTCGCCTGGTGGCTCAAGCATTCGCGCTACGGTGCCTGGCTGGCGGCGGTGCGCGACAACGAGGACTCGGCGGCGGCGCTCGGGGTGAATGCGTTTCGCGTCAAGCTGGCCGCCATCACGGTCTCCGGCGCGCTAATGGCGGCAGGCGGTGCGTTTTACGTGCAAAAGTTTCATTACATCGACCCGCACCTGGCCTACGGTGCGGCGATTTCGGTGGAGGCGCTGTTGTCGGCGATTATCGGCGGCATGGGCACCATCTTCGGGCCGCTGCTCGGTGCCGTCGTCCTCCATGGCCTGGGCGAATTGACGCGCAACAGCCTCTCCAGCGCGCCGGGCGCGAGCCTGATCATCTACGGCGCGCTGCTGGTGCTGATCATCATGTTCATGCCGCGCGGCATCGCTGGCCTGTTCGAGGGCAAGCGCTGATGTTGGCCGCTCGCGACCTCGCCATCAGCTTCGGCGGCCTCAAGGCCGTCTCCGGCGTCAGCCTGACGGTGCCGGCGGGCAAGATCACCGCGCTGATCGGGCCGAACGGCGCGGGCAAGTCCACCTTGTTCGGCCTGGTGTCGGGATTTCTCAAGCCGGATCGCGGCAGCGTCGCGCTCGAAGGACGCGAGATCACCGGCATGAAGCCGCACACCATTTGCCGCCTCGGCATGACCCGCACCTTCCAGATCGTGCAGCCCTTCGCGCAACAGACCGTGCGCGAAAACATTGCGGTGGGCGCGCACCTGCACATCGGCGGGCGCAAGGCGGCATTGGCCGCTGCCGAAGCGGTGGCGCAGCGCGTCGGCCTGACATCGCAACTTGACAAGCCGGCCGCCAGCCTGACCGTCGCCGGGCGCAAGCGCCTGGAACTGGCGCGCGCGCTGGCCACCGTGCCCAAATTGATCTTGCTCGACGAAGTGCTGGCGGGCCTGAACCCGCAAGAGGTGGGCGAGATGATTCCCGTGCTGCGCGGCATCCGCGACAGCGGCGTGACGGTATTCATGATCGAGCATGTGATGCAGGCGGTGATGAACCTGGCCGAGTACGTGTGGGTGCTGGCGCAGGGCGAATTGATCGCACAAGGCCTGCCGACCGAAGTGACGCGCGACGACAAGGTGATCGAAGCCTATCTGGGCCACGGCACCGCGGCGCGACTGCGCGCGGAGGCGGCGCATGGCTGAGACCCTGCTCGAGGTAAAGGGGCTCACCGCCGGCTACGGTGCGGTGCGCGTGCTGCACGGGCTGGATTTGCAGATCGCCGCAGGCGAGATCGTCGCCCTGCTGGGGTCGAACGGCGCCGGCAAATCGACTTTCAACAACACCCTTTCGGGCATCGTGCGCGCCAGCGGCGGTGCAGTGCGCTTCGCAGGTAGCGACATCAGCCGGGCTTCGGCGATGGCGATCGTCGATGCCGGCCTGATCCAGGTGCCGGAAGGCCGGCGGGTGTTTCCCAATCTTTCGGTGCTGGAAAACCTGGAACTCGGTGCGTATCGGCGCGGCAAGGCAGGACGCGATGCAAATCTGGAACGGGTCTATACATTATTTCCGCGTCTCTCCGAACGCCTGACACAAAAGGCCGGCACCCTTTCCGGCGGCGAGCAGCAGATGCTGGCGATCGGGCGCGGCCTGATGGCCGAACCGAAGTTGCTCATACTGGACGAACCTTCGCTGGGCCTGTCGCCGAAACTGGTGGAGGAATTGTTCACGCTTATCGGTAATCTCAACCGCGCCGGCTTAAGCATCCTGCTGGTCGAGCAGAATGTGGGACAGTCGCTGGAGATCGCGCATCGCGCCTACGTGATGGAGCAAGGCGCGATCTGTTTTTCCGGCGCGCCGGACCAGCTGCTCGCCAACCCCGCGCTGAAGCGGGCTTATCTCGGAATGTAATCATGAGCACTTCTTCATCCGCTCCCCAGACCCTGGCGCAAAAAATCGTCGCCCGCGCCGCCGGGCGTGACACTGTTGCGCCCGGCGAAATCGTCACCTGCAAGGTGGACCTGGCGATGTTCCACGACTCCAGCGGCCCGCGCCGCCTGCAGCCGATGCTGGAGCGCCTCGGCGCGAAGGTGTGGGACCCGGAGCGCATCGTGCTGATCACCGACCATTACGTACCGGCGAACGACGACGACAGCCGCAAGATCATTCGCATCGCGCGCGACTGGGCGCACGATAACAACATCAAGAATTTCTACGACGGCATCGGCATCTGCCACGTGGTGCTGCCGCAAAAGGGACACCTGAAGCCGGGCATTTTCGCCGTTGGCGGCGATTCGCATTCGCCCACCGGCGGGGCTTTCGGCGCCTATATGTTCGGCATCGGCGCCACCGAAATGCTGGGCGTGGTGGTGACCGGCGAGATCTGGCTCAGGGTGCCGCAGACCATATTGATGCGCTGGAACAATCGCCTTTCCGCGGGTGTGACGGCCAAGGACCTGATGCTGTTCCTGTGCGGCAAATTCGGCCTGGACGGCGGCCAGTACCAGGCGGTGGAGTTCGCCGGCGAAGCGATCGCCGCGCTGGACATGCAGGAGCGCATGACGCTCACCAACATGTCCGCCGAGCTGGGTGCGCAGACCGGGCTGATCGCGCCGGACGAAACCACTGCGGCCTTTTTGCGCCAGGCCGGCGCGCAGAATTTCGATATTGCGGCCTGGCAAGGCGACGCGGACGCGCCCACCCTCGCCACCCACGAATTCGACGCCGCCACCCTGGCGCCGCAAATCGCCGCGCCGCACTCCCCCGCCAACGCGGCGGCGGTGGGCGACTACAACGAGCGTATCGACATCGCCTACATCGGCGCCTGCACCGGCGCCAAGCTCACCGACCTGCGCGCCGCGGCGCAAGTGTTGCGCGGCAAAAAGATCGCGTCGGGCACCGAACTGCTGGTCGGCCCCGCCTCGCTGCAGGACCAGAACGAAGCCGAGGCCGACGGCACCCTCAAGGCCCTGCTCGACGCCGGCGCCAAGCTGCTGCCCACCGCCTGCGGCGCCTGCGCCGGCTACGGCGAATACCGCTTCGGCGAGAATATCAATGTGATCTCCTCCACCGCGCGCAACTTCAAGGGCCGCATGGGCGCGGCCAGTTCGCGCGTGTTCCTCGGTTCACCGTATTCGGTGGCGGCGGCGGCGGTGCAGGGACGCATTTGCGACCCGCGCGACCTTTTAGGAAAATGAGTGCCATGAGCGGACGCACCTGGAAACTCGGCGACAACATCGACACCGACGTGCTGGCGCCCGGGCGCTACATGAAGTTCGGCATCGAGGAAATCGCCACCCATTGCCTGGAAGGCGTGCTGCCGGAGTTCGCCGCCACCGTGAAGCCGGGGGACGTGATCGTTGCCGGGCGCAATTTCGGCGCCGGCTCCTCGCGCGAGCAGGCGCCGCAGGCGCTCAAGCACCTGGGCGTGGCGGCGGTGCTGGCGCCCTCCTTCGCCGGGCTGTTTTACCGCAATGCGCTGAATCTCGGGCTGCCGGTGCTGGTGTGCGAAGCGGCGCCGACTATCGCCGACAATATCCCTTGTAGCGTCGATTTCGAAACCGGTCTGGTGATGGCCGGAGGAGCGCAATACCACTGCCAGGCTATCCCCGGCTTTTTGCTGGCGATGCTGCGCGACGGCGGCCTGCTGCCGCATCTGGAAAAGAAACTCGCCGCTGAACGGAGACCCGCATGAACCTCAAGTCACGCCTGGCCGAACCGCGCCTGCTGCTGGCCCCCGGCGTCTACGACGCGCTCACCGCGCTGATTGCCGAGCAAAGCGGCTTCGAGGCCGTGTATCTTTCCGGCGCCTCCATCGCCTACACCCGGCTGGCGCGCTCGGACGTCGGGCTCACCACCATGAGCGAGGTATGCGAGACGCTGGCGACCATCCGCGAGCGTATCGCCATTCCGATCATCGTCGACGCCGACACCGGCTTCGGCAACGCGCTCAACATGCAGCGCACCATCGCGCGCTTCGAGCGCGCCGGGGCGAACCTGATCCAGATCGAAGACCAGACCTTCCCCAAGCGCTGCGGCCACCTGCAGGGCAAGGGCGTGGTCGGCGCCGGCGAGATGGTCGGCAAGATCAAGGCGGCGCTGGATGCGCGCACCAGCAGCGATACGCTGATCATCGCGCGCACCGATGCGGTGGCCGTCGAAGGCTTCGCCCCCGCGCTGGAACGCGCCGAGCACTACCTGGAAGCCGGCGCCGATGTGCTGTTCATCGAAGCGGTGAAGAACGAGGAGCAGATGCGCGAAGTCAACGCGCGCTTCAAGGGCCGCGTGCCGTTGCTGGCCAACATGGTCGAAGGGGGGCAGACGCCGATCAAGAGCGCGGCCGACCTGGAGGCCATCGGCTACCGCATTGCGATTTTCCCCGGCGGCACCACGCGCGCGGTGGCGCATACCTTGCAAGCCTACTACGGCAGCCTGAAGCAACACGGCACCACCGCGCCGTTTCGCGAGCGCATGCTCGACTTCGACCAGTTGAACGGGCTGATCGGCACACCGGAATTGCTGGCCAAGGGAAAGCGTTATGACGGATAAGCCCTGGTCCCATTGGATCGACCACCAGTTGCGCCTGAAGGACACGCTGGACTGGACCTTCGCCGGCCACCCGCTGCCGCCGGAAGTGGATGCGCACGGCCGCCTGCTGTTGCTCGACACCATCGGCTGCATGCTGGCGGGCCGCGTCGCGCCCGAGGTGATCGCGCTCGAAGAGCAGTTCAGTAACCTGGAGTCCGGCCCTTTCTGCTTTCCGCAGGGGCGCCGGCTGTCGTCTTCCGCCATCTGCGCCATCGGCGCCATGGCCGCCACCTGGGACGAGGCCTGCGAGGGCCACGCCCTGGCGCACGGCCGCCCCGGCGTGCCGGTGATCGCCGCGCTGCTGCCTCTTGCCCTGACGCGTGACACGCGCCTGGGGCCTTTCATGGACGCGCTTTCCGCCGGCTATGAGGTCGGCGCGCGCGCCGGCGCCTGGCTGCGCATTCGCCCCGGCATGCATGTGGACGCCAACTGGCCGGCGCTGGGCGTGGCGGCTGCCGTCGCGCATCTACTGGGGCTGGACGCGGACGATGCGATGAGCGCGGTGAATATCGCCGCCTGCCAGTTGCCGACCAGCCTCTATTTGCCGGTGACGGCAGGCAGCGTGGCGCGCAACACTTATCTTGGCCACGCCGCCTGGCTGGGCACCATGGCCGCGTTAAGCGCGCAAGCCGGCATCGGTGCGCCCGCCGACGCGCTGGGGTTTTACGCCGACAATTACTCGGCAGCAACACCCGAGCCGCTGCTGCCTTCCGGCCAGCGCCTGTTTCTCGACGGCTATCTCAAGCCCTACGCGGCGGTGCGCCATGTGCACTACGGCATCGAGGCGGCGCGCGCGGTGCGCGATCAGCTCGACGAGGGCGTGGAAAAGATCAGCCGCATCCAGCTGAAAATCTACCCCGAAGCCATCACCTATTGCGGCAACCGCGACCCGCAAACGCCGATCCAGGCGCAGTTCAGTCTCTCCTACGGCGTGGCGGCAGGCTTGCGCTTCGGCACCGTGGACCCGGCGCAATACCGCAAGGAACGCTTCAACGAACCGGAATTGCGGCGCCTGGAAAAGCTGGTGCGCATCGTGCCCGACGAAGCCATGGGCGCCAGCGGCAAGCGCGGCGCCACGCTGACCATCGATTCCGGCTACCAGGAAGCGGAGGCCACCGTGACCACCATCAAGGGCGACGCCGCCGACCCGCTGTCGCAGGAAGAGGTGGCGGCGAAATTCCTGCGCTATGCCGCGCCCAGCGTGGATGCGGAAAAGGCTTATCACTTCGCCGCGGCCATGGTCGCGTGTACGCCGGATACACCGGTGCGCCAACTGTGGGACTTGTTGTTCTAGGCACATGATGATCCGCACCGCCCTGCTTCGCGCCCTCACTGCTGCTGCAAGCCTTGCAACGATGGCGCCTGCCTTCGCGCAAGGCGCGGCGGACTTTCCCGCGCACCCGGTCCGCATCGTCGTGCCCTTTCCCGCCGGCGGCGCCACCGACATCGCCGCGCGCCTGCTGGCCGAGCGCATGGCGGCCGACTGGAAGCAGCCGGTGACGGTGGACAACCGCCCCGGCGCCGGCGGCAACATCGGCTCGGACATCGTTGCCAAGTCGGCGCCCGACGGCTACAACCTGATCATGGGCGTGACCGGCTCGCACGCAATAAACATCTCCCTGTACGCGCGCATGCCGTATGACCCGGTGAAGGACTTCGAGGCGATTTCGCAGGTCGCCGTCGTCCCCAACGTGGTGGTGGTGCACCCCTCGGTACCGGCTGCCAGCCTGGCGGCTTTTGTCGCCCTGGCGAAGAAGGAGCCGGGCAAGCTCAACTACGCTTCGCTGGGCAACGGCACCGCCGCCCACCTGACGATGGAAATGTTCAAGATCGCCGCCGGCATCGACCTGACCCACATCCCCTACAAGGGCAGCGCGCCGGCGGTAGCCGACCTGCTGGCCGGGCAGGTGCAGGCGATGATCGATGGCCTGCCCTCGGCCCTGCCGCATGTGCAGGCCGGCAAGCTGCGCGCACTCGCTGTGACCAGTGCGAAACGCTCGCCGGCCGCGCCGGACTTGCCGACGATAGCCGAGAGCGGCTACCCCGGCTTTTCGGCGGACGCCTGGTCCGGGCTGTTCGCGCCCAAGGGCACGCCGAAGGCGATCGTCGACAAGATTTCGCTGGAGACGCAGCACATC
>DATAZV010000294.1:0-19379 GCA_036271855.1 Burkholderiales bacterium | reverse complement strand
AGAATCCTGAGCGCGCCGCGCTGGTTTTCTGTTTGTTGTTGTGTCATGAATTTATCCGGAAGCCACTGCGCGACCGTGCCGGCAATGCGTCGATCAGGGCGGGATCATACAGGGCGCTTGAGCCACGCGCGCGTTCAGTTCTTGGTCCTCGAGTCCAGCCATAGTTTGGAGATGGCGGCCGATTCCTTCCACATCTGCTCGATGATCTGCTGGCGCTTGCGCTCGTCCATGCGCGCGGCCAGGCCGACCACGCACAAGGAGGCGATCGGGCGCTGATGCTCGTCGAGGATCGGCACGCCGATCCCGCACATGCCGGCGGAAGCGTCGTCGCTGGCATCCAATGCGTAACCCTGGCGCCGCGTCTCCGCCACCCGGGCGAGCAGTTTTTCACTATGGTAGGCGGCGTAACGCTTCACCCGCGGCGCATTCTCGGCGATGATCTCGGCCACCTCCCAGTCGGGCAGGTGGGCCAGCAGAGTCATGCCGATCGAGCCCACGCCGAGCGGCCAGACGTCCTCCGTGTACAGCTTCAGGCGGCGCTCGCTGGTGCCCTCGCGCATGTCGATGCACAGCGCGTCGTAGCCGCTGCGGATGCCGAGATAAATGGTTTCATGGGTGACGCTCCACAGGCGCTCGATCGAGGCTTGCGCCAGGCGCTTGATGTCGAGTTGCAGGCCCATGCGGATGCCCAGTGCGTAGAGTTCCAGCCCGAGGCGAAAGGCACGGCTGGCATCGTCCTGCTCCAGCAGGCGCTCGTCGACCAGGGCACGCAGGATGCGATGGGCGGTGGCCCGGTGCAGGCCGCTGGCGGCGGCCACGTCCTTCAGGCTGGCGCCGGCGCGGCCGTGCGCCGCGACGATGCGCAATATCGCCACCGAACGGTTGATGCTCTGGGCGCCGGCGGTGTGCTGGCGGCCGGGCAGGGCCTTGCCGGCGGCGAGGGCCGGGCGGCGCTTCGGGGCTGCGGTTTCTCGCGGCATGGCGGCGGTATGCGATAGGATGGCACGGCCCATGCGGCGCCGTGAGCGCACTCTATCGCATCCGGCGGCAGTCCCGCTATACGCCTTTGGGGCGCCGGCGCATGACGTCGGCGAGCAGGTGATCCAGCACCTCGCCCTGCGTGCGCAGGCCGGTGACCTTCTTCAATTCACTGATTGCATCCCGCGTGGTGGTGCGGACTTCTACGTTGATGAAAACCGTCTTGAACGGACGGCCCCGAGGCCTCGCGGCACGGCTCTTGGGCATGCTTAACCTTCACAAAAAGCGTGGATTATCTCATCAAGCCGGCGGCGCAACGCACCGGCCGCTGTCTGGACCGAAGACCCGGCACGGCAGGCCGGGTCGTGAGCAGCGGGCGGTTCAGGCGCCGATGGCCTTGTTGACCCGCGGCATCACTTCGGTGGCCATCAGCTCCATCGAGCGCTTGGCCAGCTTGGGGTCGACCCAGTCCATGCCGGCATAGACGATTTCGCCGAAGTCGCCGGACTTCTCGCGCAGCGCCAGGAGGTCGTCGACCACCTTGTCGACGCTGCCGCAGACCACCAGGTTGTCCACCATGTAGTCTTCGGTCAGTTCGCTGTCGTCCTGCGATTCGCTGGTCTTGAAAATGATGTGGCGCTTGGACAGCATCATCTTTTTCAGCAGCAGCTTCCAGTAATAGCGATAGGGGCTGTTGGGGTTGCGGCGGCCGTAGTCCATTGCTACCTTGTCGTCGTCGGCGACGAAAATGGTACGGGCGATGCGCCAGTCGGCGACGTCGGCCTTGACGCCCGCGCGCTTCTTGCCTTCGGCGTAATTGGTCCAGTGGCTGGCCAGGTATTTATCCAGCAGGAAGTTGGCCGACAGCGGGTGGAAGTCGCGCTCGCCCATGGCGATCACGCCCTTGGAAAAAGGGGCGACCACGGTGCCGACGATTTCCGGCCGCGGCTGCTGGTAGGGCTTGTACATCTTGCCGCGCCCGAGCTCTGCCACCGAAGTCTTGGCGGTGGTGACCTTGAAGCGGTTGTCGGGAAAGTCGATGTCGTAAGGCGCTTCACGTTCCCAGATGGCGAGAATCACGTCGATCGCCTCGGCGAACATCTTGTTGCGATCCTGCTCCAGCATGCCCAGGGCTTCGGCGTCGGAAGACAGCGCACCCGGGCTGATGCCGAGGATGAAGCGGCCGCGGGCCATGTGGTCGAACATCGCGGCATGCGAAGCCACCAGGGTCGGATGGGTGTGCGACAGGTTGGAGGTGCCGGTGCCCAGCTTGATCTGCTTGGTGGCGTGGATCAGCGAGGCCAGGAAGATGAAGCTGTTGGTGACATTCTCGGAGGGCTCGGTCAGGTGTTCGCCGATGAAGGCGTCGTAAAAGCCCAACTGGTCGGCGAGGATGATCGCCTCACGGTCCTCGTCCAGGGTTTCGGCAGGCGGCCGGTGGGCCGGGTGCACGGGCATGGTGAAATAGCCAAGGCGCATGGGAGTCTCCGCGAATCGGTATGAGATTGGGTGATTGAAGTCTTGTGAGTCCAGTATAGGCAGGACGGCTTTGCGGCGTCTCGTATAGTGAGATGCCCTTGCGCCCGCGTTTGCGAATCCGGCGTATACGCAGCTTGGTGCTTCTCCTCCTTGCGGCGGCTGCTACCATTCGATAGGCTGATCCGGCACATTCGCAATTGCCGGATGCATGAACAAGCCGGTCATCAGTCAGAAACCAGGCCCAGCCCAAGAGGGGCCGGAAACAAGCTCTAGAGGAGGAGTACAAATGGCGCCCTTTTGCCGCGCTGTATCCAGGCTCGGAATGGCCATCTTCGTGATGGCGGCGGCAAGCCATGCGGCAGCCCAGAAATATCCGGATCATCCGATCCGCTATGTCGTCACCGACCAGCCCGGCAGCAATATCGACGCCCTGGCGCGCACGGTAGGAGAAAAGCTTTCGGAGGTACTCGGCCAGCAGGTGGTGGTGGACAATCGCGCCGGCGCCGGCGGCAATATCGGCGCGGACATCGGCGCGCATTCGCCGCCCGACGGTTACACCATCGTGCAACTCGCCAGCACCCATGCGGTGAACGCCAGCCTGTACAAGAACCTGCCCTACAACATGCTGCGCGACTTCACGCCGATCTCGCAACTCGCCTACGGCCCTTCGGTGGTGGTGGTGCCGGCAAATTCCCCGTTCAAGACCATTGGCGACCTGATCAAGGCGGCGAAAGCAAAGGCGGGTGCGGTGCAATACGCCTCCGCCGGCACCGGCACCTGCACCTTTCTCGCCGCCGAGCTGTTCAAGCAGCAGGCCGACGTCGACATGATGCACATCCCGTACAAGGGCGGCGGCCCGGCGATTACTTCCATCATCGCCGGCGAGACGCAAGTGTATTTCGCGCCGCTGGCGCCGGCTCTGCCGCAAATCCGCCAGGGCCGGTTGCGTGCGCTGGCCGTCACCAGCGACAAGCCGCTGCCGCAATTGCCCGATGTGCCGACGCTGAAGAGCGCCGGCCTGCCCAACTACGGCTTCTCTTGCTGGTACGGCATGCTGGCGCCGGCCGGCACGCCCAAGCCCATCATCGCCACCCTGAACAAGGCGGTGGTGAACACGCTGAGCGACCCCCTGGTGAAAAAGCGCCTGACCGAAATGGGCTTTGTGCCGGTGGGTGATCAGCCGGAGGAATTCGGCGCCTATATCCGCTCGGAAATCGAAGCCGGCAAAGAGCTCACGCGCAACCTGCCGCCGCCGCAATAGGCATTACACAACCCGACTTTTGAGAATCACCCATCATGCGACTCGTCAGCTATGAAATCCCCACCGCGCTGGGCACCTTCCAGCGCATCGGTGCCCTGGCGCATGGCACCACCGTCGATCTGACCGGTGCCTACGCCGCCTATCTTGCGGAGGCTGGCGACACCAACGCCGCCCTGCGCACCGCCGAAGCGGTGGTGCCGCCGGACATGGTGAAGTTTCTCGAAGGCGCCGCCGTATCGCGCCAGGCCGCCGAAACCGCGATTGCCTACGCCGGCGAGCGCCTGCGCAAGGAGAGCAAGCCGCTGGGCGCCAACGGCCAGCGCCTGAATTTCGACGAAGCCGAACTGCGCTGGCTGGCGCCGGTGCCCAAGCCCCACATGGTGCGCGACGGCATCCTGCTGCTGGACCACTACAAGGTCGGGATGGAGCGCTTGTTCAAGATCACCGGCAAAGACCAAATGCCGGAAGCGGCCAAGACCATGCCGATTTTCTGGAAGCCTTCGCGCGGTGCGGTGGCCGGCCACAAGGAGCCGATCCGCTGGCCCAAGTACAGCCAGAAAATGGACTACGAGTTCGAACTTGGCGTTTACATCGGTAAGCGCGGCGCCGATATTACGGCGGAGAACGCCACCGAACACATCGCCGGCTACACCATTTTTAACGACCTCGGCCTGCGCGATATCCAGCCCGCCGAACTCACGCTGCGCATGGGCCCGGCCAAGGCGAAGGATTTTGCTACCTCCAAAATCATGGGGCCCTGCCTGGTGACGCCGGATGAAGTTGGCGATGTGGAAAACCTGGGCCTGAAAATTCGCGTCAACGGCGAAACCTGGTTCGAAGGCAAGCTGGGCAACTGGGCCTTCAGCTTCGAGCAGGTGATCGCCTATGTGTCGCGCGACGAATGCCTGGAAGTCGGCGACTTTTTCGGTTCCGGCCCGCCGGCCTACAGCGCCGGCTTCGAGATCAACAAATGGATCAAGCCGGGCGACCTGCTGGAGTGCGAGATCGACAAGCTGGGCGTGCTGGCCAACACCATCGTCCGTGCATAGGCTGCTATGAGCGATCCCTTGATGGGCGTCTACAGCGTCGACGACCTGCGCGAGATCGCGCGCCGCAAGCTGCCGCGCGGCCTGTTCGAATTCATCGATCGCGGCAACGATGATGAAGTGGCGATGCGCGACAACATCGAGGCAATCCAGCGCATCAAGCTGAAACCGCGCGTGCTGGCCGACGTCAGCACGCGCAAGATTTCGAAGACGGTGCTGGGGCACGAGTGGCAGATGCCGGTCGCCATCGGCCCCACCGGGTCGGCCGGGCTGACCTGGTACCAGGGGGAGATCGCACTGGCCAAGGCGGCGGCCAAGGCCGGCATCCCTTTCACGCTCGCCACCGGCTCGATGACGGCGATGGAGCGGGTGGTGCAGGAGGCGGGCGGCATTCTCTGGTTCCAGCTTTACATGTGGCCGGAGCGCGCCCTCTCGCACAAGCTGGTCGAGCGCGCGCGCGATGCCGGCTACGAGGCGCTGGTGTTCACCGTCGATACGCCGGTGGCGCCGGGGCGCGAATACAACCTGCGCAATGGCTTCATGATCCCGTTCAAGTTCACCCGGCGCAACGTCATCGACGTCAGCATGCACCCCGGCTGGCTGTTTGGCGTGATCTGCCGCTACCTCGTCAATGGCGGCCTGCCGAAATACGAGAATTTTCCCGAGCACATGCAGACCCGCATCACCGCCTTGCCGATGGGCCGCTCGATGGCGACCAATCCGAGCATGAGCTGGGATGACGTCAAGGCGCTGCGCGAGCTGTGGCCGCGCAAGCCGATCATCAAGGGCATCCAGCATCCGGCGGATGCGCTGAAGGCCGCCGAGCTGGGCGCCGACGCCATCATCATCTCCAACCACGGCGGCCGGGTGCTCGACAGCGCGCCGCCCACCATCAGTTCATTGCCGGGGATTGTTGATGCTGTGCGCGGTCGTACGACCATCCTGATCGACAGCGGCTTTCGCCGCGGCGCCGATGTGGTCAAGGCGCTGGCGATGGGCGCGGACGCGGTGCTGATCGGACGTGCGCCGCTTTATGGGACTGCCTTTGCGGGAGAGGCCGGGGCAATGCGCGCGATCCAGTTGTACCGCGACGAGATCGACCGCGTGCTCGGGCTGATCGGCTGCCGCGATGTCGCCGATCTCGGTCCCGAACATATCGCCGCTTAACCGGGCATCCCCAGCATCGCCCGTGCCTCGGCGACGCTGGCGGTTTCGCGTCCCAGGCTTTGCGCGATGGCCGAGATGCGCGCCACATGCGCGGCGTTGTCGCCGAGTTCCCCGGGCTTGAGATAAGGCTCGTCCTCGGTGCCGACGCGCACGTGGCCACCGGAAAGCACCGACAAGGTTTCGAGCGCCAGGTGCTGGGGGCCGGTAACGCTGGCCGAATAGACGGATATCTCCGGAAGCGCCTTTACCCGGTGCAGGAGTTCCTCCATCGTTGCCGGTGACCAGGAGCCCCCCGGACGGCCGAAGAATAGGGTGAGCACGAACGGTGGCTCGACCAGGCCCTGTTGCGCGAGATCACTGAGCAGCCAAAGATCGCCCAGCGCGCAAATCTCGAATTCGGGCTTGATGCCGTTGTCGCGGCAAATGCGCATCAGTTCGGCCAGTTCGGCGCGCGGGTGCAGCATCATCAGGTCGCGCCCGACGAAGGAGAGGTTATGCGCGCCGAGCGCAACCGAGATCATGTCGGGTTTGTTTTTCACCACTTCGCGGCGTTGCTCCACGCTCTGGATCGAAATGCCGTACTGGATTAGCACGCCGCAGCGCTCGCGGATCGCGCGCGTGTGCGAAGTCCACAAAGCCTAGTCAGTGGGCGGGGCGTGAATGTGGGCGATCGCCGCGCCGGCGCGCCAAGCCGCTTCCACCGCGTCGGCCAGCGCATCGGACTTCTCGATGCTGGGTTTGACCTCGGGATACATCGAGCAGTCGGCGGCGCAATTGGTGATGATCAGTTTGTCCATGGTTTCACTTTCAGCGGGCGACGCAGTGGGTGGCAATGAGGGCCGCGGCGATTTTTTCGGCAATCATCAGGGTCGGCAGGTTGGTGTTACCCGAGGTAAGGTTGGGCATCACCGAGGCGTCGGCGACCGACAGGCCGGCCATGCCATGCACCCGGCCTTGCGCATCGACCACAGCCATCGGGTCACTTGCCGGTCCCATGCGGCAACTGCCGGCGGGATGAAACAGGCCAGCGACGTTTTGCAGCACATGGGCTTCAAGCGTCTGCGGGTCGGCCGCGAGAGCCGCGAGATCGATGTGCTTGCCAGTGAGATTGGAAAGGGCGAAGTCGCTTAGTACAGGCATCAGGTCGAGCAGGTTGGCCAAGGCGGACGTCTTGATTTCGTTGGCGCGGGTGCGCTCGTTCAACTGCCGCAAGCGGTCGCCGAAGCGTACCGCGAAGGGTGTGCCGCAGAGCTTTTGCGCGGCGCAAAAGGCAGCGATCTGCGCCGCCCGCACAAAGCCGGCGCACAGGCGCTGCAGGTCGCGCGGGTCGGAAAGGAAATTGAATTCGATGCGCGGATAGTCGCGCGCGCCTGCCGATACCAGCGTCACACGGCCGCGCGATGCCGGCCGCAGCACTACCGGCGAGACATTGCCGATTTGCGCACCCAGGGCATTCCATGAAGTCTTGCTCTGGATGTTCATGTACATGTCGCCGGGCGGGCAATCGGCGACACCGGAGGAATAGCGCATGCAACTGGCCGCCGTCGGCCGGATTGCGTCAGGCTGGCGTGCCTGCCTGCGCAAGTGCATGCCGATGTAGACCACCGGATGGTTCTGCAGGTTGGCGCCGACACCGGGCAAGTCCGCCGCGACCGGAATGCCGAGTGCGGCCGAGTCAGCGGCCGCACCGATACCTGAGCGCAGCAACAGCGCCGGCGAGAATATCCCGCCCGCGGCCAGCACGATATGCCGTGCATTGAAGCGCGTGAGCGCGCCCTCGATCTCCGCCTCGACGCCCACCGCCCGCGCTCCCTCAAACAAGATGCGGTCGACCCGCGTGGAGGTGACGACATGCAGGTTTGGCCGCTTGCGCACTTGCGCATCGAGGTAGCAAGAGGCACTGGAGGCCCGCTCTGCGCCGGTGTTGGTCATCGGTACCGAGCCGTAACCATCGCGAAAGTCGGCATTCACATCGGCGATGTAGGGCAGGCCCTCGGCCAGTGCCCAGGGCTCGATCGCGCGTGCCAGCGGTGGCCAGGCATCGTGCCGCAGACGGCGGATAGGCGTCGGGCCGGTGTTGCCATGCAGTTCGCCGTCGAAATCGTGATCAGTTTCCAGTTTGCGAAACCAGGGCAGCACGCCTTCCCAGCCCCAGTCATCGCCCGCCACCGCCTGCCAGGCGGCGTAGTCGTGCGGTGTGCCGCGCAGCGCTACCATGCCCATCACTGCGCCGCCGCCGCCCATCACCCGCGCCTGGGTGAAGCCGGTCGCCGGTGAGTTGCCGGCCTCGCGCCAGTGCGCCTTCAGCCCGTCCCAGAAATAGCGCTGGTTGAAATACGAGGCAGGATAGGTATCGCGCACGTCGGCAGGCTCATTGCCCGGGGCCAGGTCGATACCGGCCTCCAGCAGCAGCACCGAATGCGCCGATGCCTCGCTCAGGCGGCTAGCCAGCACGCAGCCGGCAGCACCCGCGCCGATCACGATGAAGTCAAAGCTGGAAGGCATGGAGGGCG
The DNA here is from genome assembly GCA_036271855.1 of Burkholderiales bacterium. Taxonomy (GTDB): domain Bacteria; phylum Pseudomonadota; class Gammaproteobacteria; order Burkholderiales; family JAEUOS01; genus JAQGMJ01. The sequence continues at coordinate 10,935 of DATAZV010000294.1, read as the reverse complement.
CGCAGGCCACGGGTCAGGGCCCGTGTTGTTGATGGCAACGCGCATTATTGGCGCGAAGCGGGCGCCGGGCAAACCTTTGCGTGTTATTCGCCACCTCAGCATTGCGCATGAGGGAACAGCTGGCCATCAGACAGCGCTATTGATGTGCGGTATTCGAGCCGGTACGCACGTCGTGGGTCAGCGCAACCAGGGAACCGGCCAGCGCGGCGTGCGGCGCATCGATGACGAAAGTGGGGATGCCGGCCAGCAACTCGCTCATCCGCCCCTTGGCTTCGAAGCGCGCGCGGAATTGCGAGCGGTCGAGAAACCCGCCCAGGCGCGGCACGATGCCGCCGCCGATGTAGACGCCACCGCGTGCGCCGAACATCAGTGCGGCATCCCCCGCCACGCTGCCGAGGATGGCGCAAAACAGTTCCAGGGTTTCCACGCACAGCGCGTCGGTGCCGGCCAGGCCGCGCTCGGTAATTTGCGCCGCCTGCACCGTTTGCGTTGGCCGGTCCTCGATCGCTGCCAGGGCATCAAGAATATTCACCATGCCCTGCCCGGACAATAGGCGCTCGGCGGAGACGTGGTCATATTCCGAGCGCAGCCGCGCCAGGATGGCGTCTTCGCGGGCATTCGCCGGCGAGGCGCTGATGTGGCCGCCTTCACCGGCCACCGGAATACCGGGGCCGCCGTCGGGGATCAGCGCCGACATGCCCAGGCCGGTGCCGGGGCCGAGCAAGGCCAGCGGCGCGTCGGCCACCGCCTCGCCACCACCCACCTTGCGGATCGCGGAGGGCGCCAGCACGGGCACGCTCAAGGCCAGCGCGGCGAAGTCGTTGAGCAGGATCAGCCGCTCCAGGCCCAGCTTTTGTTGCGTTTCGCGGATCGAAAACGCCCATTTGCCGTTGGTCATCTTTACCTGGTCGCCGGTGATCGGGTTGGCGATGGCAATCGCCGCTGCAGTCACCGGGCCGGGGTTGGCGCGCGCCAGGTAGTCGGCAACAGCGGCGGCAAGGTCTGGGTAGGCCGGCGTCGACAGCTCCATGTCATGCTCGAGCTTGTCGCTTCCCGGCTGCGCCACGGCAAAGCGCGCATGGGTGCCGCCGATGTCGGCGACCAGCCGCAGGCCTTCAGGGCGACCAGTAGACATGGACCGGAACGCTGGCTTGTTGCAGGATCAGGCGCACCGGCATTGCCTCGATCGGGCCAGCGCTCACCGCGCGCTGGTAAGTCGCCCATTTGGCCGGACCGGTGATGTCGATAATGATGGCGTGCGTGTCCAGCAGGGCAGCCGCCGACAGGCTCAGGCGCTGGTGCGGCGCGGCCGGCGGGGTGACGGCGATGCAGCGCCCGTCGGTACGCAAGGCGGCCTCCAGTTCCGGTGCGCGCGGGAACAACGAGGCGGTGTGGCCGTCGTCGCCCATGCCCAGCATCAGCACGTCGGCGGGCCAGGGAAAGTCCGCCAGCGCCTGCTCCGTCGCGGCGGCGCCGGCGGCGGCATCCGTCGCGGCGTTTTTCAGCGGAATGAATCGCGCGGAAGCTGCTGCGTCGCGCAGCAGGGTCTGCCGTACCAGGTACTCATTGCTGTCGTCATCGGTCGGGGACACCCAGCGTTCATCAGCCAGCGTGATGTGAACCTGGTCCCACGCCAGCGGCATGCCGGCCAGCGCCGCGAATACCGGGCGCGGCGTGCTGCCGCCCGAGACGATCAAACCCGCCGTGCCACGCGCCTGTATGGCGGCCCGCAGCCGGGCCGAAACGCTTTCGACAATTGCGGCAACCCGTTCTGCGCCCGACTCGAACTTACGCACGCTTGGCACGCGCGGCCCCGGCCTTGTCGCGGATCACGCCCATCAGGCTGGTCCACGAGTCGTTGAACGATTTCTCGCCTTCCTGCTGCAGGGTGGCCGCGACCTGGGCCAGGCTGACGCCGGCCGCCTCGATCTGCGCGATCAGCTTCTCGCAGTCGCCGCCGTCGGCAGGCATCACGCCATTGAGCTTGCCGTGGTCGGCGTAGGCGTGCAGGGTTTTTTCCGGAATCGTGTTGACCGTATCCGGCGCCGCCAGTGCCTCCAGGTACAGGGTATCGGGCAATGCCGGGTCCTTGGTGCCGGTGCTGGCCCATAGCAGGCGCTGCGGCCGCGCGCCCTGGCCGGCCAGTTTTTGCCAGCGCTCGGACTGGAACAGGCTCACATATTCACGGTAGCTGCGCATGCCGCTGGCGATACCGACGCGGTTTTTCAACTCCGCCGGTAGCTTGTCGGCAGTCGCCTTGTCCCAGCGGCTGACAAAAATCGAGGCCACCGAAGTGATCTTCGGGTCCAGCCCGGCGGCGACACGGCGCTCGATGCCGCGAACGTAGGCATGGGCGGCGGCCAGGTATTGCTCGGTGGAGAACAGCAGGGTGACGTTGACCGGCACGCCGGCGAAAATCGACTCCTCGATCGCCACCACGCCTTCGGCGGTGCCGGGAATCTTGATCAGCAGATTTTCGCATTGCGCCAGCGCCTGCAGGCGCTTGGCTTCGGCCGCGCTGCCCGCGGCATCATGCGCCAGAAAGGGCGAGACTTCCATCGAGACCCAGCCATCCACGCCCTGGGTGGCGCGGTAAGCCGGCAGGAACAGTTCGGCGGCATTGCGGAGGTCTTCCAGCGCCAGTTCGACGAATAATTCTTCCTCCCCGATATTGGTCGCGGCGCGGCGCGCAATCGCTTCGTCGTAGAAATCGGATTTCTTGATCGCTTCGTCGAAAATCGTCGGGTTGGAGGTCAGGCCGGTGACGCCGAATTCGTCGACGTAGCGCTTCAGGGTGCCGCTGGTCAGCAGGCCGCGGCTGATGTTGTCCAGCCAGAGGCTTTGGCCGATGTCGCGAAGCAGGCGGTTGTTGTTGGGCATGGCTGATATTCCTCACTTGAATCCCGATCGACCGACGGTGCAAGTCGGGGCACTGCGCGGGCACTGCAGCAGGCACTACAGGTTGATCATTTGGACCGGCGCCAGGGGTTGGCGTTCCCTCTGTTACGCCGGGGTTTGGGGGATTTTCACATGCTTTGCGCATTTCCCGTGCCCGCCGGGAACCATTCAGCGCGGCATCGGCCAAAGCCTCATAAGCGCCAACCCTGGCGCATCAACAAATAAACGCTCCATCCCACCAACAATGGCCTTGCGTATCGAAGACTACGCCATGATCGGCGATTGTCATAGCGCCGCGCTGGTCGGCCTGGACGGTTCGATCGACTGGCTATGCTGGCCGCGTTTCGACTCCGGTGCCTGCTTCGCCGGCCTGCTGGGCACGCCCGACCACGGCCGCTGGCTGCTGGCGCCCGCCGGCGCGATCCGCTCCGCGCATCGCGAATATCGCGATGACACCCTGATCCTGCAAACGGTGTTCGAAACCGCCGAGGGCGCGGTGGTGGTGATCGACTTCATGCCGGTGAGGGACGAAACCCCGCAACTGGTGCGCATCGTCAAAGGCCTGCGCGGCCAGGTGGAAATGCGCATGGAGCTGGCGATCCGCTATGACTACGGCGCGGTGGTGCCCTGGGTCAGCAAGCTGTCCGATGGCAGCGGTATCCAGGCTGTCGGCGGGCCGGACCTGGTGGTGCTGCGCAGCGCGGTGGAACTGGTCGGCGAAGACATGAAGACGGTGGCGAGGTTCACCGTCGCCAAGGGTGAATCAGTGTCTTTTGTGTTGGCTTACGGTCTTTCGCACCTGCCGGCGCCCAAGGCCGAGACCGCGATTTCGCTGTTGCGCGCCACCCATCGCTTCTGGCGCAAATGGTGCGCCGGTTCCAATCTGAAAATGGACAGTCCCAGTACCATCCGCCGCTCCCTGATCGTGCTCAAGGCGCTGACCTACCGGCCCACCGGCGGCATCGTCGCTGCGCCGACGACCTCGTTACCCGAGCAGTTGGGTGGCCCGCGCAACTGGGACTACCGCTATTGCTGGCTGCGCGATGCCGCCTTTACGGTGACGGCCTTAATGGGCGCCGGCTATTTCAGCGAGGCCCAGGCCTGGCGCGCCTGGCTGCAGCGGGCGGTGGCCGGCAGCCCGGCGCAGATTCGCACCCTTTACGGCATCGCCGGCGAGCGCCTGCAACCGGAATGGGAAGTCACCTGGCTGCCGGGCTACGAGAATTCACGCCCGGTGCTGATCGGCAATGCGGCGGTGGAGCAGCGCCAGCTCGACGTGTTCGGCCAGTTGCTCGGCGCTATCTACGTGTCGCACAAGGACGGCTACAAGTTCAAGCCGGGTGCCTGGGACTTCGTGCAGGCACTGATCGCCCGGGTGGAGGAAAGCTGGCGACTGCCCGACGACGGCATCTGGGAATTCCGCAGCGGCGAGCGCCACTTCGTGCATTCCAAGGCGATGGCCTGGTTCGCCGTCGATTGCGGCCTGCGCCTGGCCGAGCAGTTCAAGCTCGAGGCGCCGGTGGCGCGCTGGCGCGCGGTGGCCGCCGAAATCCATGCCGATATCTGCGCCCGCGGCTACGACGCGCAGCGCAACACCTTCGTGCAAAGCTATGCCAGCCGCGAAGTCGACGCAGCCTTGCTGCTGCTGCCGATCGTCGGCTTTTTGCCGCCGGAAGACCCACGCATCCGCGGCACCATCGCGGCGATCGAACAGGACCTGTTGTTCGACGGCCTGGTGATGCGCTATCGCACCGAGCGCTCGGCCGACGGCTTCCCGCCCGGCGAGGGCGCATTTCTCGCCTGCAGCTTCTGGCTGGTGGACAACTTCGTGATGCAGGGGCGGACTGCCGACGCGCAGGCCCTGTTCGACCGCGTTGCCGCCCTGGCGAACGACGTCGGCCTGATTTCCGAGCAGTACGACGTGCGCGCGCGCCGCATGGTGGGCAACTTTCCCCAGGCGTTTTCGCACATCGCGCTGATCAACAGCGCGCTCAACCTGGCCCGCACGGGGGTGCAGGGAGCCGCCGCGGCAGGCGTCAAGAAAAAGGGCGGGAGCGAACCGGCGCCGGTGGAAAAACTCAGCAGTTGAGCGAGTTCGGGCGGCGGCCGGGTCCGCGGCCCGGCAAGGGTGAATCTCAGGCGAGGCCGGCGCGGACCTTGTGCAGCAGGCCGCCGAGGCGCCGGGTTTCCTCGCCCAGTTCGCCCAGGTTCGCGGTCAATGCGTGCAAGTGATCGGTCAGCAGGGAAGCGATGCCCTGCAGGGCACGGTCCGGGCTGGCAGAGACCAGGCGCATGCCGTCGATCTGGTCTTGCAGGCGGCGCATTTGCAGACGGCCTTCGGGGTGGGGGTTGCTGGCAATGAAAGCTTCGATCGCCTGCTCCCGGCAGGCGAAAAACGCCTTCGGGTCTTTCTCCGCCAGGCTGCGCCAGGCATCGAAGTTGAAGTTGTCGGCGTCGGAGGTGGGGAAAGAGGCGGGGAAAGAACCGGGGGTGGGGACGGGCGCGTTCATGAATTTATTGTAAGCCAAAGCGCGCGATTTGTCCCGGCCCGGGCGCTAATTTGGGTATGACGACGTACTTAAGCGCTGCGCAGTTGCGGCATCAGGCGCAGCGCATTGCCGCGCGTTATCTGGTTCAGGTCGCCTTGCGGGAAGCCGTAGGCGATCAGGCCCTTGATGTTGTCCTCGCTGGTGCGGTAGGGAAAGTCGGAGCCGAACAGCACCTGCTCCTTGGGCACCAGGTGAAGGAGGGAGGGCAGCACGTAGCCGTTGGCGGTCCAGGCGGTGTCGTAGTAGAAGCGCTGCAGTTCGTGCATCACGCCGTTGGGCACGCGCGCTGCCAGGCTCTTGTTGAGCACCGGCATTTTTTGCAGGCGCTCGGTGAGGAAGGGCAGCGAGCCGCCGGCGTGCGAAAAGATGAAGCGCAAATCCGGGCAGCGCGCCGCCGTGCCGGAGAACACGATGTTGACGATGGTGCGGGTGGTGTCGGTGCCGTACTCCACCACTGTCGGTGCGGTATCCGGCACCAGGTTGCGGCAGCAATTGGCCAGCGTCGGGTGGGTATAGAGAATCGCCTTGCGCCGGTTCAGCTCGTCCATCACCGGTGCGAAGGAGGGGTGGCCCAGCCATTTGTCACCGTAGCTGGTGAGCAGGGCGATGCCGTCGGCCTTGAGCACGTCCAGCGCGTATTCCATTTCGCGCAAGGCGTCGTCGGCGTTGTACATCGGCAGCGCGGCGAAGGAGCCGAAGCGGCCCTTGTGGTCGCTCCTTAGCCTGGCGGCGTACTCGTTGTTCTCGCGCGCCAGGCGCTTGCCCACGGTGGCATCGGCAAAATTTCCCTGTGAAGTGGTGGCGGAAAGCACGGCGGTGGCGGTGCCGGCGCGGTCCATGTCATCCAGAGTCCTGGCCAGCGACCAGTTCAGGCCCGGCGCCTCGGCCAGGTTGCGCGACTTCATTTCGGCCAGCACGCTGGGCGCGAAGAAGTGGTGATGGGTGTCGATGCGGTCGCGGTTGCCCAGCACGGTGGGTGCCGCCGTCGAACCCGGCGCCGCGCAGCCGGGCAACAGGGCTGCCGCGCCTGCGGCAGCCATGCCGCCGAGGAAACCCCGGCGCGACACGACAGGCCCGCAGGGGCAGCACAGCCTGCTGATGCGGCTGGCGAGCGTAGGGCCGGACTCGGCGTTGAGAATGCTCATCGGGATGTCTCTTCGTTGATGTTTTTAAAGCCCCGCAAGCCCTGCTCAACGCCCGGCCCGCCGCAAATCACGAGCCGTGACCGGCACGGCCAAGCGCCCTATATGCTCGCCTTCACATAGCATGCATCCTTACGCCCAGCGCGGCATCAGGCGGACTGCGTTGTCCCGGGTGATGGTTTTCAGGTCTTTTTCGCTGAAGCCGTAGGCGATCAGGCCCTTGATGTTGTCCTCGCTGGTGCGGTACGGGTAGTCGGAGCCGAACAGCACCTGCTCCTTGGGCACCAGGTGCAGCAGCGAAGGCAGCACGTAGCCATTGGCGGTCCAGGCGGTGTCGTAATAGAAGCGCTGCAGTTCGTGCATCACGCCGTTGGGCACGCGGGCTGCCAGGCTCTTGTTGATCACCGGCATTTTCTGCAGGCGCTCGGTGAGGAAGGGCAGGGAGCCGCCGGCATGCGAGAAAATGAAGCGCAGGTCCGGGCAGCGAGCCGCGGTGCCGGAGAACACGATGTTGACGATGGTACGGGTGGTGTCAGTGCCGAATTCCACCACGGTGGGCGGCGTATCCGGAAGCAGGCCGCGGCAGCAATTGGCCACCGTCGGGTGGGTGTAGAGGATGGCTTTGCGCCGGTTCAGCTCGTCCATGATCGGCGCGAAGGAAGGGTGGCCCAGCCACTTGTCACCGTAGCTGGTGAGTACGCCGATGCCGTCGGCCTTGAGGACGTCGAGGGCATAGGCGATTTCCTTCAGCGCGTCGTCTATGTTGCCCATCGGCAGCATGGCGAAGGAGCCGAAACGCCCCTTGTGGTCGCCCGCCAGTTTGGCCGCGTACTCGTTGCTTTCGCGCGCCAGGCGTTTAGCCGTATCGCGGTCGGCGAAGCCCACTTGTGGCGTGGTCACCGAGAGGATGGAAGTGGCGGTGCCGGCGCGGTCCATGTCGTCCAGGGTCTTGGCCAGAGTCCAGTTGAGCGCCGGCGGCTCGGCGATCTTGCGCGATACCATTTCGGAGATCAGCGAAGGGACGAAGAAATGGTGATGGGTGTCGATGCGGTCGCGGTTGCCGATCACGGTCGGCGCGGCCATCGAGCCGCCCTGCGAAGCGCAGCCGGGCAGCAGGGTGCCGGCACCGAGCGCGGCGATGCCGCCGAGAAAGCCGCGCCGCGAGGCGGTGGTGTCGCAAGGGCAGCACAGGCTGCTGAAATTGCCGGACAAAGGGGCGCCCGCGTCTTGCGCGGCGGCGGTGGAGCCGTTGAGATCGCTCATGGGATTGAAGTCTCCTCGTAGTGATTTTTAGAAACCGGGCGTAAGTGTCGCTCAAACCCGGGCGAAATTCAAACTTGTCTGGACAGAGGCCCCTGCCGGGCTGTTGTTTGAGGCATAAGCGCAACACCATGGGAGGGGAGCGTATAGTTGGCGCTTTCCGCGTTGGCTTTTCGAATTTTAGGCAATGAAACAGCGAGAGCTTGGCAGTTCCGGCCTGATGGTGTCGCCGCTGGCTTTCGGCGGCAACGTATTTGGCTGGACCATGGACGAGGCAGCCTCCTTCAGCCTGCTGGACGCCTTTGTCGATGCCGGCTTCAATCTGGTCGATACCGCCGACGTCTATGCGCGCTGGGTGCCGGGCAACCAGGGCGGCGAGTCCGAGGCGATCATCGGAAAGTGGATCAAACGCAGCGGCCGCCGCGACCAGGTGGTGCTCGCCACCAAGGTCGGGATGGAAATGGGGCCGGACCGCAAGGGCCTCTCCAAAGCCTACATCCTGCGCTCGGTGGAAGACTCCCTCAAGCGCCTGCAGACCGATTACATCGACCTTTACCAGTCGCATAAGGACGACGAGTCCACGCCGCTGGAAGAAACCGCCGAAGCCTACGACCTGCTGATCAAGCAGGGCAAGGTACGCGCCATCGGCGCCTCCAACTTCAGCGCCGCGCGCCTGAAACAGGCGCTTGATTTGGCGCAGTCGCGCGGGCTGCCGCTCTACCAAAGCCTGCAGCCGCACTACAACCTGCTGGAGCGCAACGGCTACGAGGCCGAGCTGGAGCCGCTGTGCCGCCAGCGCAATGTCGGCGTGATCGGCTACTACTCGCTGGCCAGCGGCTTTCTCAGCGGCAAGTACCGCAGCGAAGCCGACCTGGCGAAAAGCCCGCGCGGCGGCGGCGTAAAAAAATACCTCGACGCGCGCGGCCTGCGCGTTCTCGCCGCGCTCGACAGCGTGGCTGCAAAGCATTCGTCCACCCCCACCGCCGTCGCCCTGGCCTGGCTGATCGCCCGGCCCGGCATTACCGCACCGATTGTCAGCGCCACCAGCGTTGCGCAACTCGAACAGGTGCTGGCCGGCGCCCGCCTGCAACTCGATGCCGCATCGATCGCGGCGCTCGATCAGGCCAGCGCCTAGGCCGCGCATCGAAACAAGCCCCTTACTTCTCACCAGCACCAAAAAAACGGAGACTGTCCCATGATTTACGAAATGAGAACCTACGACCTCAAGTCGCGCACCCAGGCCGAAGTGGTCAAGCGCTTCGGCGAGGCTTACGAAAAGCGCAAGGAACTGTCGCCTCTGGCCGCCTTCTGGGTGAGCGAGATCGGCCCGCTGAACCAGATCATCCACGTCTGGCCCTACAAGGACCTGGCCGAGCGCGGCCGCATCCGCGACGAGGCCGTCAAGCAGGGCGTCTGGCCGCCGAAGATTTCCGAGTTCATCGTCAACATGCGCTCCGAGATCATGGTGCCGTTCGACTTCGCGCCGGCGTTTCCGCAGGGCGAGCACGGCCCGTTTTTCGAAATGCGCACCTACACCTACGCCGCCGGCGACCTGAAAAAAATCCAGGGTGACTGGGAGGTCGCGATTCCCTTCCGCCAGACCCTGAGCCCGGTGGCCGCCATGTGGTATTCCGAGTTGGGCGCGCTCAACAAGTTCGTCCACATCTGGCCCTACAAGACGTTGAACGATCGCATGGAGACGCGCAACAAGGCGGTGGCTTCCGGCAAATGGCCGCCGGCCTCCAAAGACCCGGCCACCGGCCAGCCGCGCTACGCCATGCAGGCGCAGGAAACCAAGATCCTCACCGCGGTGCCGTTTTCGCCGCTGCGCTAAGGATAACTGCCGGCCGTGGCGGACCCTCCCGGTTCGCCGCGGCAGGTGTTGTTCGACAAGCCAGGAGTTCATGCAACGTTAATGATCGGCCCGGAACTTCTGTTCGCGGGCCGCCTCATTTATATGGAGTAGCGGCCACGGTGCCGGAAAATTTGCGCCAAGCTTCCATTCCGATAATCGCGCCGGCGTTACGTGACTTGTGACGTTATGGCGCGGCCTGCTGTCCCTCATGCTGTCCCCCCATGTCTTCTGTGACCGATTCGTCCTCCGCACCCGACGGCGAGGTGGAAACCTCCTTTGCCAGCGAGCGCGTCAGCGTGCAGGAATTCCTGCAGCTTTTTTCCGCGGTGATGCTGCCGATGTTCCTGGCCGCCATCGACCAGACCCTGCTGGCCACCGCCACGCCGTCGATCGCCGCCGATCTCGGCGGCCTGCGCGACAGTTCGTGGATCGCCATCGGCTACCTGCTGGCCTCCACCGTGATGGTGCCGCTCTACGGGCGCCTGGGTGATCGCTACGGCAGGCGCGACATGCTGCTGTATGCGCTGGCCGGCTTCATCGTCGGCTCGCTCGCCTGCGGCTTCGCGCAGAGCATGGGCCAGCTGGTGGCGGCACGCGTGCTGCAGGGCCTGGGCGGCGGCGGCCTGATGGTGATGGCGCAGGCGCTGATCGGCGAGCTGGTGCCGCCGCGCCAGCGCGCGCGCTTCCAGGGCTACTTCGCCGCCGTCTTCACCCTGGCCTCGGTCAGCGGCCCGGTGCTCGGCGGCCTGCTGGTCACGCATGCGAGCTGGCGCTGGCTGTTCTGGGTCAACCTTCCCCTTGGCCTGTTTGCCGCCTGGCGTCTATCCAAGCTTTCGCGCGGCATGCGCAACGACACCGCGCCCGGCATCGAGGATGTGCCGGGAATGCTGCTGTTCACCGTTGCCTGCGTGACGACCTTGTTGTGGGTCTCGCAAGCCGGGCACCGCTTCGGCTGGTTTTCCCTCGACAGCGCGGCCTTCGTCGCGGCGGCCGCGATCCTCTGGACCATGCTGGTGTTACGCGAGCGGCGCGTCGCCGGCGCTTTCCTGCCGGTGGAGTTGCTGCGCCAGCGCTCCATCAGCTTCGTCGCTCTGACCATTGTCTGCTTCGCCTCCTGCATGTTCTCGCTGGTGTTTTTCCTGCCGGTGTACCTGCAGCTGGGTCATGGCGTCTCCGCCCAGCATGCCGGGTTGATGGTGCTGCCGCTGACCTTCGGCATCGTCACCGGCTC
>DATAZV010000293.1:0-11430 GCA_036271855.1 Burkholderiales bacterium | reverse complement strand
CAGCTGGGCACGCCGATCCATACCAGCGCCGCTGCCACCACCTTCTCCGAACTGGTACACCAGTTGGTCTGAGGGTCTAATCCACCTGCCCGGCCGGGCGCCGCCTACTCGATATAGCGCGGTGCCTTGGCGATGGTGGCGCTTTGCGCCATGTCGTGGTTGATCCAGAGTTGCGCGTGGTTCGCCGCCAGCAGGCCAGCGGCTTTTTGCATGCTGCGTACGCTGGCTTCCTTGTCGTAGTTGGCGGAGGGCACACGGCGCTCGTCCCAGTTTTCCCTGAAGTGCACCATGTCGCCGGAGAGCAGCACGGCGCCGGTTTTCGGCAGGCGCACCAGCAATGACTGGTGGCCGGGCGTGTGCCCCGGGGTAGAAATGATGGTGACCGAACCGTCGCCGAAGACGTCGAAGTCGCCGTTCAGTTTTTTCACCGGGCTGGCCCGCAGCTTGTCGTACAGCGCCGGGTTGAAGCCCAGCTTGGCGGCGGCCGGGCCGAAGGCGGCGTTGTACTCCGGTTCCTGGATGTACAGGGTGGCGCCGGTGAAGTAGTTGGCGTTGCCGACGTGGTCGGAATGGGTGTGCGAAAACGCCAGGTGGGTCACTTGCGCGGGCGTGATGCCGAGTTCGGCGAATTGCGAGGCCAGGGTTTTGCTGACGCGCGCGTTGATCGCGCCGCCCGCGCTGCTCTGGCCGTTGGGCAGGTTGGCGATGGCGTCGGAGAGGCCCGAGTCCCACAGCATCAGGTCGCGGCCGTGCTTGATCAGGTAGCAGTTGTCGCTGAAGGCGGCCGCCTCCCCCATGTGGGCGCCGGGCGACCAGCGCGACAGGTCGTTGGTGCGGTTGACGCCGCATTCGAACACATACATGCGCTCGACCGTGGCGACGCGCGAAGCGCCGCCGGCGCAGGCGGCAAGCAGCAGGGTGGCGAGAAGCAGCGTTGCCGCGCGGATGCGGCGGGTGAAATGGTGCGGCGTCTTGTGCATCGTCCCGTCTCCTCGATTTGCCGCGGTCCAGCGGGCGGCGCGAAACGACGATTGTACGCAGCGCCGGGCCGCTTCGATGGACCCTGCCTACGCCGTCTGTTGCAGGACGTAGCGGGCCATTTCCGCGCGCGTGGTGATCCACACGTCCGGCGCGGCCAGCGCCTGCGCCATGATTTCGTCGTAGACCCAGGCGCCCGAGGGACGGCCGAAGACGTGAGTGTGGGCAGTGACGTCGAGAAACAGCGGCACCTGCTCGCGCTCGCGCATGGCGGCGAAGGTGTCATTGAAGGTGTCGAGCATGGCGCGCGGCTGGTTGCCGTAGCGGATGGTGGTCGGCAGGTCGTTGACGTCCATGGTGAGCGGGATGGCAACGATGCGGCGGCCGCCGAAGTCGAGCACGTAAGGGCGGTCGTCGTCGTTGCAGTCGCCGTGGTGCAGGTAGCCGGCCTCGGCCAGCAGGCGTGGAGAGATCGGGCTGCCGGTGCCGCGCGGGCTGATCCAGCCCACCGGCGCCTGGCCGGAGGCGCGTTCGAGGATGTCGTGGTTTCGCTTCAGGTTGGCGCGCTCTTCGTCTTCCTTGAAATACACCGGGATCACGTCCATGCCCCAGGAATGGTTGACGATTTCATGGCCGCGCGCGGCGATCGACTGCACCGTGGCGGGGTCGCGCTCGGCCAGCACGCCGTTGGTCATCACGCTCACCTTGACGCCGCGCTTGTCGGCGTAGCCCAGCAGGCGGTGGATGCCGCGCACCGCGCCGAAAGCAGCCCAGGAGTGCGCGTTGGTATCGAAGAATCCGGGCTTGAGCACATTGCCCATCGGGCCGATGCCGGGCGCCTGGCCGTCGGACCATGCCTCGTAGGCAACATTGAAAATCACGGCGACGCGTTTGCCGCCGGGCCAGCGGAAATCGTCGCCGAGGCGGGTGATGATGGGGGTTTCGTTACTGGACATGGCGATTTTGGGAACGCAAGAAATGGGGCGAAAGCACAAGAGGCCGGCCGGGGCGAATCATATCCCGGCGGCCATGACATAATTATCGGCGATGCCGGGCGCCCGGTTGCCGCGGTTCGGCTTATGGAGCACGCGGGCCTTTGCGCATTTGCACACACCCTCATATTTTCGATTCGAAGGATTTTTATGCGGCTATTGAGTTTCATCGACCGGAGCGGGCGCGCGGGCGTGGGCGTTCTGCCCAAGGCCGGCGCACAGGAGTTTGTCGACCTGGCGGCCGTCTCCAAGGACCTGCCCACCGACCTGGGGGCGCTGATCGTCGCCGGCGGCCTGGAGGCGGCGAAAAAAGCGGCGGCGAATGCGCCCGCCTCGGCCGTGCGCGCGCTTTCCGAGGTGCGTTTCCTGCCGCTGATCACGCGTCCCAGCAAGATCGTCTGCATGGGCCTGAACTACGCCGACCACGCCAAGGAGGGCGGCCATGCGCGCCCCGAGTATCCGGGCCTGTTCATGCGCGGCCCTTCCTCGATGACCGGGCACCTGGAGCCGCTGATCCGCCCGAAAGTGTCGACCAAGCTCGACTATGAGGCCGAGCTGGCGGTGGTGATCGGCAAGCGCGTGCGCCATCTTACGCGCGAGAATGCGCTCGATTGCATCGCGGGCTATTCGTGCTTCAACGACGGCTCGGTGCGCGACTACCAGCGCAAGTCCAACCAATGGACCATCGGCAAGAACTTCGATGAATCCGGCCCTTTCGGCCCCTGGCTGGTGACCCCGGACGAGTTGCCCGCGGGCGGCGCCGGCCTGCGCATCCAGTCGCGCCTGAACGGCAAGATCATGCAGGATGCCAATACCAGCGACTTTCTCTGGGATGTGGTCGAGACCCTGGTGCTGGTCACCGAATGCCTGACGCTGGAGCCCGGCGACGTGGTGATCACCGGCACGCCGGCCGGCGTCGGCTACGCGCGTACGCCGCCGGTGTGGATGGCGCCGGGCGACACCATCGAGATCGAGGTGGAAGGCATCGGCGTGCTGTCGAATCCGATCGCCGACGAGAAGTAATTCGGTAGACGAAAAATAAAAACGGGAGCCGCGGCTCCCGTTTTTGTTTGCTGCGGTGCTGCTTACTCGACCTTGATGTCCGCCTGCTTGATCACCTTGGCCCAGCGCGCGATGTCGCTCTTGATCAGTGCGCCGAACTGCGCCGAGGTGCCGCCCGCGGGCGTCACGCCTTCGCCGGCCAGCTTTTCTTCCATCGCCTTGTCCTTCATCACCTCGTTGGCGGCGGCGTTGAGCTTGTCGACGATCGGCTTGGGGATGCCCTTGGGGCCGATCAGGCCGTGCCACAGGATGACGTCGTAGCCGGGCACGCCGGCTTCGGCGACGGTGGGGATTTCCGGCGCGGCGGCGATGCGCTTGGAAGTGGTGACGGCCAGCGCGCGCAGGCGTCCCTGCTTGGCGAAGGGCAGGGTGGTGGCGACGCTGCCGAACAGCAGTTGCGTGGTGCCGGCGATGGTGTCGGTCTGCGCCGGGCCGGTGCCCTTGTAGGGTACGTGCACGATCTTGATCTTCGCCATTTCGAGGAACAGCTCGGTCGCCAGTTGGGTGATGCTGCCGGCACCGGAGCTGGCGTAGGAAAGCTTGTCGGGCTGGGCCTTGGCCAGCGCGATGAGTTCCTTCAGGTTGTTCGCCTTCAGGCTGGTCGGCACCACCACCACGAACGGGCCTTGCGAAAGCTGGATGATCGGCGTGATGTCGTTGCCGGAATCGTACGGCAGCTTGTACATGCTGGCATTCACCGTGAAGCTGCCGGCGATCAGCAGCAGGGTGTAGCCGTCGGCCGGCGACTTGATGGCGATTTCCGCGCCGAGGTTGCCGCCGGCGCCGGGGCGGTTTTCCACCAGCACCGGCTGGCCCAGCTTCTGGCTCAGGCGGTCGGCCACCTGGCGCGCGATGAAGTCGGTGCCCCCGCCCGGGGCGAAAGGCGCGACGATGCGGATCGGCTTGGTCGGGTAAGCCTGGCCGTAGGCCGGGGCGATCGTACTGAGTGCGAGGGCAGCCGCGAGGGCGCCCAGGATTGTCTTCATGCTTGTTCCTCTCGAAGGGAGCGCGCGGTGCTGGCGACCGCGCGCCGGGTCGGTGGTGTTTCATCCGCGCTGGCGCTACTCGCCGCGCGGGAACAAACGGATTATCCCGTTTTCCGCGATTGCCTGCTGGCGCCTGGCCTCAGTCCCAAAAAGGCTGGGCGCGCAACAAGCGCCTCTGTGCCGCCACGGCCTGTGCGAGCCACTTCCGATCTTCCTCGTGCAGATGAGTTTGTGCCGCCAGCAAGTGATGCGGCGCCACCCTCAGATCCGAAAGCAGGTTCAGCGCGACTGCGTGGTCGTTGAGCATACCCAGCGCGTCCTGCAGGTCGGCCAGAGGGCGGGCGTAACGCCGCGCCGGGCCGGCCTTGAACAAGGGCGAAAAAAACTCCACCGCGTAGCGCAGGCGCTTGGCGGCGATGCGGAAATGATGACGCTCGCCGCTGGAGAGGGCAGCCAGGCCGCGCGGCGTGACCCGCAATTTTTTCCCGCTCTGGCGCAGCTTGCGCGAGGCGAAATCACGCAGATTGGCCTTGCCGCCGACGCCGACGGTCTGGTGCTGTTGCAGCAGGCGCACCGCTTCGGCCAGCCGATGCAGCAAGGCGCGATAGCGGCGTGAGCGCAGCGCCTTGCGCACCGCCGCCAGACAGGCGGCGCGCCGCGGCGCCAGCGCCGCGCCCAAGGCGCGCTCGGCGGCGCCGGCACGCCGGGCGGTGGGTGTGCGCAGTGCGCGCGGCAGGGTCTGGGTGATCAGCACATCGTGGTCGCGCGCCTGGCCCAGGAGCTGCGTCAGCCATTGCAGTTCGGCGCTGCCCTCCTGTATCAGGTCCTGCGGCAGATAGGCGCCGAACAGGTGCAGGGCGGAACGCAGGCGGCGCAGCGCCACCCGCATCTGGTGGATGAATTCCGGGTTGTTGCTGGTCAGCACGCCGGGCGCGTTGGCGCTCAGCTGGAACAGGCCGGCGGCGGCGATGGCGCCGAAGGCCCGCGCCGGATGCATGGCGGCGTCGAGCTGTACCGCGGCCGACTTGCGCGGCGCCAGGTCTGCTGCCGGAACGAGCAGACGAAGGGCGGCTTTTGAGGGAGTTGCACGTGATGCCATGGCGGGAGTTCGACGGCTGTTCGAGGCGGGCGCTCTTCCTGAGGCGGCTTCATTGCCGACCGATTGCGCTTTCAGTTTATAGCAACGCCACCGGGGATTCCCCCGTGCTGCCCAAGCTCCCAAGCCGGCACTGCCATGCGGGCAGGCAACTAAACCGGCGTCCCGAGTCGCGCTTCTGCTAATCTTGCGGCCGAAAAATGCACGAAAGGCAGGCATGATGAAGATTGATCGGCGAAGTTACCTGGGGATTTGCGTGTGCCTTGCGGTGCCGGCTGCATGCTTGCT
Source organism: Burkholderiales bacterium (assembly GCA_036271855.1). Lineage (GTDB taxonomy): Bacteria > Pseudomonadota > Gammaproteobacteria > Burkholderiales > JAEUOS01 > JAQGMJ01. The sequence continues at coordinate 6,028 of DATAZV010000293.1, read as the reverse complement.
GGCCGTGCCGGCAATCGCGCAGGAGTCCTGGCCATCGCGCCCGGTGCGAGTGGTGGTGCCTTCTTCGCCCGGCGGGGGCACCGACACTTTCGCCCGCCTGCTGGCCCAGGGCCTCTCGGAAGAGCTGAAGCAGCAGTTCGTCATCGACAACCGGCCGGGTGCCTCCGGCAACATCGGCACCGATGCGGTGGCCAAGGCGCAGCCCGACGGCTACACCGTGCTGGTGTCGGCCAGCGCGGCGGTGGCGATCAACCCCGGCCTGTACCGCAACCTGCCGTTCAACGTCGAGCGCGACCTGCAGCCGGTGGCGCGCGGGGTCGACAGCCCGATGATTTACTGCGCCAATCCTTCGCTTGACGTAAAGACCCTGGGCGAGCTGGTGGCGCTGGGCAAGCGCACGCCCGGCACCACGCCGTTTGCCTCGGCGGGCACTGGCAGCACCACTTATCTGGGCGTGAAGATGGTGGAGGAAGTCACCGGCGCGCGCTTCCTGCACGTGCCTTACAAGGGTGTCGGCCCGGCCTACCAGGATTTGTTGGGCGGGCAGGTGAAATTCATGTTCACCGATTTGGCCTCGGTGCAGCAGTACATCAAGGCCGGGCGCGTGCTGGCGCTGGCGATCAACGAACATTCGCCGCTGCTGCCGCAGGTGCCGACGGTGGCGCAGGCGGGCATTTCAGGGGTGGAGATTTCCAATTCCTTCAGCGTGTTGCTGCCGGCGGGGACGCCGCCGGCGATCGTCAAGCGCCTGAGCGATGCCACGCTGCATGCGATGAAAGCGGCGGACATCGGTCCGAAGCTGGAGGCGCAGGCACTGGTGCCGGTGTTCGATACGCCGGAAACGTTTTCCGCCAGCTTGAAAAAAGAGCGCACGCAGTGGGCGGCGTTCATCAAGCGCAACGGCATCGTGCAGGAACAGTAGCCGGAGACGCAACTACTCGGGCTTGATGCCGGCCTTTTTGATGATCACCGCCCACTTGGCGATTTCATTGCTGCGATAACGGTCGAGCTCCGCCGGGGTGCTGGCCACCACTTCGGCACCGAGGTTGACCAGGTGCTCGCGCACGTCGGCCTGCGCCAATGCCCTGGCGGTCTCGCGCTGCAGGCGCTCGATGATCTCGCGTGGGGTGCCGCCGGCGACGAATAGGCCGTTCCACTCGTAGACCTCGTAGCCGGTGAGGCCGGTTTCGGCCACGGTGGGCAGGTTGGGCAGGGCGGAAGGGCGGTGCGAGCCGGTGGTGGCCAGCGGTTTCAGCTTGCCGGCCTTCACATGCGGCAGGGCGGACGCCATGTTGGTGAACATCAACGGAATCTGGCCCGACATCACATCGACCATCGCCGCGCTGCCGCCGCGATAAGGTACGTGCACCATGCTGACATTGGCCTGAACCTGGAACAGTTCGGCCGCCAGGTGCTGCGCCGAGCCGGTGCCGGAGGAAGCGAAGGAAAGCCCGCCCGGTTTGGCCTTGGCGAGCGCGATCAGCTCGGCGATCGAACCCACCGGCAGCGATGGCGTCACCACCACGACGTTCGGCACCCGTACCAGCAGGGAAACCGCCGCCAGGTCTTTCATGGTGTCGTACGGCAGCTTCGGCTGCAGCGAAGGGTTGACGCCGTGGGCGGAGGCGTCGAGCAGCACGGTGTAGCCGTCCGGCGCCGATTTGGCCACCGCTTCGGCGCCGATCATGCCGGAGGCGCCGCCGCGGTTTTCGATCACGAACTGCTGCCCCAGATACTCGGAAAGCTTGGGGCCGAGCAGGCGCCCGACCACGTCGGCGCCGCCGCCGGCCGGGTAGGAGACCACCAGGCGCACCGGCCGGTTCGGCCAGGCCTGAGCGGCGGCCAGCCCAACGCAGCCGGCGAGCAGCAGGAACAGCGCTGGGCGCAGCAGGCGGGAGATCAAAGCGTTTCAGGCACTTCGGTGGGCAGGGGCTTGCCGGCAAAATACGCCGCCAGGTTGTCCACCACCAACTGGCCCATGGCCGTGCGGGTGTGATGGGTGCCGCTGCCCACGTGCGGCTGCAGCACCACGTTGTCGAGCTTGAGCAGCTCTTCAGGCACCTTGGGCTCTTCGACGAACACGTCAAGGCCGGCGCCGCCGAGCTTGCCTTCGGTCAGCGCCCTGACCAGCGCCGGCTCATCCACCGTGGAGCCGCGCGAAATGTTGATCAGGTAGCCCTTGGGGCCGAGGGCTTCGATCACTTCGGCGCTGACCAACTTGTCGGTTTCCTTGCCGCCGGGGGTGACCACCACCAGGATTTTCACGTTGCGCGCCAGTTCAGCCGGCGTCGCGTAGTAGGGGTAGGAAACCCCGGCCTGCTTGCTGCGGCCGTGGTAGGCCACCTGCATGCCGAAGCCCTCGCCGCGCTTGGCGATCGCCTTGCCGATGCGCCCCAGGCCGATGATGCCCATCTTCTCGCCCCACACCTTGTCGGTCAGCGGCGCATTGCCCTTGAGCCATTTGCCCTCGCGCACGAACTTGTCGTAGGCGGCGGTCTTGCGCACTGTTGCGAGGATCAGCGCCCAGGTGGTGTCGGCGACGCAATCGGTCAGCACGTCGGGAGTGTTGGTGACGTGGGCGCCGGCGGCTTTCGCGGCCGCGGTGTCGACCGAGTCATAGCCGACGCCGAAAGAGGAGATGATCTTCAGTTTCGGCAGCGCCTTGATCACCTCGGCCCTGATGCCGTGGCCGCCGGAGGTGGCGACCGCCTCGCAAGTGCCGGCGATCTGCGTGAGCAGGGCCGGCTTGTCGGCCGCTTCCCAGTAGCGATGCACGGTGTAGGCGGCGTCGAGTTGCGCCATGGTCGGGCCGTAGATCGGGCCGATGAGTAGCAGGTTTGGTTTGGACATGGTGCGCGCGGATGGGGTCTAAAGAAAAGGGGGCAGGGCCGGTGCCGGACCGGCGCTGCCCTCCATTATGCCTTCGGCTTTCCGGCTCAGGTACTTATGGGGCGGGCGCGATACTTTTGCCAGGCCCAGGTGCCGATCGGCCAGAACAGGATGATGATGGTGCCGACGGCCAGCCACATGGCGATCGGCCGGGTGAAAAACACCCAGGGATTGCCGTCGGACTTGATCATCGAGGTGATGAAGTTTTCCTCCATCATCGTGCCCAGCACCACGCCCAGGATCGCCGGCGCCACCGGGAAGCCGTTTTCCTCCAGCACGAAGGCGACCACGCCGAAGAACAGGATCAGCACCACGCCGAAGACCGTATTGTTGATGGCGAAGGCGCCGACGATGCAAAACAGCAGGATCACCGGCATCAGGATGTTGCGCGGCACCCGCAGGATTTTGGTGGCGATTTTCACCGTCAGCCAGCCCAGCGGCACCATGATGATGTTGGCCAGCACGAAGACGATGAAGATGGCGTAGATGTTCTGCGGGTTGTTGACGAAAATGGTCGGCCCCGGATTCATGTTCTTCAGGTACAGCACGCCGATGGCGATCGCCGTGATGGAGTCGCCGGGGATGCCGAAGACGATCGCCGGAATCCACGCGCCGGCCAGCGAGGAGTTGTTGGCCGCGCCGGACTCGACGATGCCCTCGACGTGCCCGGTGCCGAATTTTTCCGGCTCCTTGGAGAATTTCTTGCTCATGGCATAGCTCATCCACGAGGCCATGTCCGCACCCGAGCCGGGCTGGATGCCGATGATGGTGCCCAGTGCGCTACCGCGCACCAGCGGCCACTTGTATTTCACCAGCAGGTCCCACATGCCGGCGAAAATATTGCCGACTTTCTCGGCAGCGATTTTCATCGGCGGGTCCATGTTGGTGACGAAGCGCAGCAGTTCGGAGACCGCGAACATGCCCACCATCATCGGGATCAGCTCCACGCCGCTCATCAGCTCATTCAGGCCGAAGGTGAAGCGCGGATGCCCGGCCGGATTTTCCAGGCCGATGCAGGCGACCAGGAGGCCCAGCAGCAGCGAGATCGAGGCCTTGAGCACGCTGGAGTTGCCGATGAACACCGCGCCCGCCAGGCCCAGCACCACCAGCCAGAAATACTCGAAGGAGGAGAACTGCAGCGCGATCTCCGCCAGCGAGGGCGAAAACGCGATCATCACCGCCGTGCCGAACAGGCCGCCGATGGCGGAGAACACCAGGCCCGCGCCCAGCGCCACCTCGGCCTGGCCCTTCAGCGTCATGGCGTAGGCTTCGTCGGTATAGGCGGCGGAGGCCGGCGTGCCGGGAATCCGCAAAAGGGCGCCCGGGATGTCGCCGGAGAAAATCGCCATCGCGGTGGCGGTGACGATGGCCGCGACCGCCGGCACCGGCGCCATGAAGAAGGTGATCGGCACCAATAGCGCGGTGGCCATGGTGGCGGTGAGGCCGGGAATGCAGCCGACGAACAGGCCGAAAATCGCCGAGCAAAAAATCACCAGCAGCACATAGGGGTCGAACACCAGTGCCAGGGCCTGCATCAGTACATGTGGAGTCATGGCGCGCTCACCAGGCGAAGGGCATCAGCACGCCCCAGGGCAGTGGTACGCGCAGGCCCTTGTAGAAAATCGTGTGGATCACCAGGGTGGCGATGAGCGCGACCGGGATGAATATCTGTGGGCGGGTCTTCAGCGTCCACATCATCGCCGACAAGACCACGGTGCCGCAGATGATGAACCCAAGCTTGTCGGCTGCGACGATATAAAACACCAGACAGCCGATGGTGACCAGGAAGCTGCGCAGGTGCGGGCCCGAACGCAGCCAGGCGCCGAACACCAGCCAGGGCTCGCGGGCGCGCTCCTTGATGCCGCGGAAGATCAGGATGAAGGAGCAGCCGGCCAGCAGCACCGCCAGCAGGCCGGGAAAGGCGCCGGGGCCGATGTTCTGCCCGGGAATTTTTGGAAAGGACTGAATCGCCACCAGCACGGCGATGGAAAGCAGCAGCAGGGCGCCGCTGATGGCGTCGTTGAATTTCATGGCTTGTCTCTCTTTTATGGCCGGCCTCTCAAAGGAGGCCGGGCCTTGCTGCGAATCGCGCGTTCACGCCGACGGCCAAGCTGTGCTGCGCCGTCGGCGAACTACACCGGCGTGCAGGCCAAGCTGTTATTTGGCGAGCCCGAGGGTTTTCATGATCACGCCCATGTCGGCATCGGACTTGGCCATGAAGTCGCCGAAGCCCTTGGGGTCGGCATACAGCAAGCCGAAGCCGCGCTGGCCCATGAAGTCCTTGTACTCTTTCGAGTCGTAGATTTTTTTCAGGGCCGCGGCCAGCTTGGTCTGCACCTCCGGCGGAATACCCTTGGGGGTGGCGATGCCGCGCCATGCGCCCATGGTCCAGTCGCTGCCGGTGAGGGATTTCAGTGTCGGCACCTGGGGGTAGAGCGCCGAAGGTTCCTTGGCCATGATCGCCAGCGGGCGGGCCTTGCCGGCATCGATCAGCGCGCGCGCCTCGGGCAGGGAGACCGGCACCACATCGACGCCGCCGGCGACCAGGTCGGTCATCGCCGGGGCGGCGCCGTTGGAGGGCACCCAGCCCACCGCCTGCGGGTTCATCTTCAGGTCTTTCAGCATGCCGGCCAGCGCCAGTTGCCAGATGCCGCCCTGGCCGGTGCCGGAAGCCTTCATCTTGCCGGCGGGCGCCGCCTTGATGGCGGAGACGAGGTCGCCGAGGTTCTTGTAGGGGGATTCGGCCTTCACCGTGATGCCGGAGGGGTCGATGTTGACCAGGGCGACCGGGTTGAAGTCCTTGTAGGTCATTTGCGTCAGGCCGGCCCAGTGCATCATCACCAGTTCGACGGTGACCATGCCGATGGTGTAGCCGTCGGGCGCGGCGGTGGAAATCGCGTTGTGACCGACCACGCCGTTGCCGCCGGTGCGGTTGATCACGTTGACCGGCTGCCCCAGGTCTTTTTCCAGCAGCGAGCCGATGATGCGGGCGGTGCCGTCGGTGCCGCCGCCGGCGCCCCAGGGGACGATCAGGGTAATGGGGCGCTCGGGATAAGCCGCGTGGGCGCCGCCGAAAACGAAGGTGGCCGCCAGCGCAGCCAGGGTCTTGACCAGGGTTCTACGGTGCATGTCTGTCTCC
>DATAZV010000292.1:0-5068 GCA_036271855.1 Burkholderiales bacterium | reverse complement strand
GGTGAATATGAAAGGGACGCACGCAGCGTCCCTTTTTTACTTGCGGCGGCCGCAATGCCTCAAGGTTCGAGGAAACCGTCCTTGCGGTAGGTCAGCACCAGGGTGTCGCGGATCGGGTTGGTGCCGGCAGCGGTGATCGGCGTGGTGGCGTGCGTCACGCGCGCGTCGTCGAGCAACATCAGCGACCAGGGCTGGTTCAATTGTTCGGTGGCGATCAGTTTGCGGTCGGCATCGAAAATCGACGTCACGCCGCCGTCAACCGTACCGCGGCGAATCAGCACCAGCGCCACGTAGTCGACGCCGTCGCGGTGCGCGCCTTCGGGCGTGGGCCGCGCCTCGCCGGTGCTGGCATCGATGCGAAACTGGTGCGCCTCGACAAACCAGCGCTGCACCGGCATCAGCAAGGCGAACAACTGGCCCAGCCCGGTGATCAGCTTCAGGTAAGCGGGATGCGCGGCAATCGCCGGCTCGATGGCTTCGAAATGGCGAAACACGCCGCCGTGCAGGTGGTTATAGCTCTTCGGCTGCCAGTGCGGGCGATACGCCACTTCGGTGAGCACAGGCGGCTCAAGGTCCTGCAGCAGCGAGGCATGGCGGCGCATGCGGTATTTGCCGCCATCGGCGAGATAGGTGTCGAGCGCCAGGCGGTTCCATGAATCGACGAAATCGGCGCTGGCGCGCGCATCCAGCCCCAGCGCGGCACTGGCGGCCGCGCCCGGAACAAAGGCAAAGCCCTCGGCAGCCAGGCCATGGCGCGCTTCGCTCAAGGCGATCAGGGAGGGAGCGTCGATCTGTTTCATGGGTCTTGCACCAGCCTAAAGAGGAGATTTTCTCACGCCGGCCATTTTCCCGCCGCAAGAGCGGCACAAGGCGGCACTGCCCACACAGATTGGGCTAAAAGCCATGGATACAAATTGCTAGTTGACATTGCAAATGAGAATCACTTACATTTACTTCAGCGCATGCAATTGGGAGTACACCGCTCCCCGCCCCGATCAACCTCATGGAGTCGCCCCATGTCCGCACTATCCACACTGGCCGCCGAGCCCTTGCTGCCGCAATTCGATGCCACCAAGCCCGAGGTGATGGTCAGCGCCGCGCTGTACCTGATGTCGTCCTATGGTTGCGGCGGCGGCTGCCCGAAGCTGGCGCATGTGATCCTGAAACACTTGCGCATCCTCGCCGAGCGCGAGGACCTGGCGCCGGTATTGCGCGACACCTGCGCCCGCCTGGTCGAGCAATGGGAGGTCACCCTGCACGAAATGCTGCCCGCCGCCCGGCAGCGAAGCACCAGCGCGCGCATTTTCAGCCTCAAGCGCAATACGCACTAAAAGCCGTTTATATGCCGCGGGCGCCGCGCCCGCGCAAGAATTCTCCCTGCCAGAGTCCAGGGTGAATGTTTCCTGCGAGCAACGCGCCAGCGGGATTCGTTCCGGCGGCGAAAGACATTCTCTCCGTCTTTCGCCGCCGATTTTTTTGTGGCGACCAAAAGCGCTTAAGATGGCCCCGGAACCAAGGCCATGCTCGCGCTCACTCTCTCCACCATCGCGTTTTTCGTCGTCAGCTTTTTCGCCAAGCGCAAGCTTGAGGAGATGGACATTCCCGCCGGCATGACGCGCAATGTGCTGGTGTTCAGCATCGCGCTGGCCGCGTCCTATGGGGTGGCGGTGATCGCCGACAAGCTGTAGCCGTAATGGCCCCGACGCTGCTGCAGCCCGGCTTCAGGCCAGGGGCAGCACCTGGCTGAGCACGCCGTGCAGGCGGCCACGGTTGACCGGCTTGAGCAAAAAATCGAGCACGCCCAGGGCGTGCAGGTCATCCATTTGCGCCTGGCTCAGGCGGTTGCCGGAGAGCACCACCACCGGCGGCTGCGGCGCGGTCGAATCGCTGCGCAGCACGCGGATGACTTCCGCGCCGTCCATCAGCGGCATCTGCATGTCCATCATCACCAGGGCCGGCTCGACCTCGCGGATCAGTTCCAGCGCACGCACGCCGTCGCAGGCCAGGTGCACATCCAGCCCGAATTTTTGCAGGATCATGGTCAGCACCGCCTGGCTCACCCGGTCGTCTTCGGCCACCACGATTCGCGTGCCCGCCCTGAATGCCGGAACCGGCACGTTGATGGTGGACGTAAGCCCGCTCCCGGAGGTGGAATCGCTCGCTGTGAGATTGGAGGACTGGGGGGAAGGGAGGTTCATCTGCGCACAAGTGCCCTCGTCACGACATCCACGCCAATCAGTCAAGGCGAGGCACTTGAAAACATCTTAGCAGAGCACGCGCAGGCGCACGCGCTTATTCACCTGGCATAAGAGCGGAGCTGCGGCGAATGCAGGTGCCGGTGAATGCGGGATAGCTGGTCTCGCCCACCATGTAGCGCAGGCGCGCTTCGCCGCTGACCCGGTCGATCCTGATTTCGACCGCGTCGAGGTCACGGCTGTACAGCGTGCGCCCGAGCGCGGCGGTGCCACTGTAGTAGCGGTCGCTGACTTCCAGCGGCATGCTCAGCGGCCCGGTTGACGCGAGGGTGGTGGCGATCGTGCCGGCAGCGCGGTCGATCTCCACCTGCAACTGCGCCTCCTGCGCGGCCGGCGGAACCGGCGCGGCTTCCCACGAGGTATAAGCCGGCAGCCAGCCGGTGCATGACAGGATCAGCCTGGGCTGGGCGGCAGGCGCGCCGGCCGGACTCACCGGTACTGCCGCATGAGCCGCGCATAGGGGCAGCCATAAGCCGAGCAAAATCGATTTTTTCACCGGCCGCACTTTACCAGCAGCCCGCGCCCGCCTCAATCACCGGGCGCGAAATTGCCCAATGTTCCACCGCCCGCCGGCGCAGTGAACTTGAAGCGCGGCAGCGCCGAGCCAGGCCGCTACGTCGCGAGCGCTTCTCCGATCGTCCCCGCGTCGGCCAGAGCAGAGACTTGCCAGCACATGTCGAGCGCCCGCGCGACCCGATCGGCAGACAAGACACCCTCGGCAAGATCGCGAAATTTGCCTTCGATGTCCTTATCGCTCATCGGGCAGTTGGTACTTCCCAGTGCATGCTCGATGCGCTGCTTGAGGATGCGCCCGCCCTTGAGCCTGATCGATACCTCGGCGGCATCTTCGGCGATGCCGGCCGCGGTGGTGACGCCGACCCGTGCGCGCATTGCGATCACCGCCGGGTCCCGCACCACCTCGTCCGAAAAATCATTGGCCGTCACCACGCCCTTGAGCAAGGCAACCGCAGCGGAATGAAATACGCTGAACTTGCCTTCCAGGCCGTTGCCCGGCGTCTTCTTCCCGGTCAGTTCCAGCACCAGGGGGTGCGCTTGCACCTGCACCTGCTCCACCGCCTGCACTGCAAACCCCTCCTGCCGGTGCAGTGCCAGGCAAGCATCGATCACCGGGTGGATCACCAGGCCGCAGGCGTATGGCTTGTAGCTGTTGTCGAGGATGTGCCAATGCTCTGCCAGACCCTCGGTCGCCTCAGCCAGGTGCGGCTCGCTGCACATCACGTGGGCAAAGCCGCGCGCACCTTCGATGCTGCTGGTTGAACTGGTGAAGCCGGCCGCGGCCATCAGCGCGGCGCCCAGCCCATTCTGGGCGGCCTTGCCCGGATGCAGGCTTTTGCACATGCTGCCGAACATTTCGCGCAAGCCCGCCGCCTGCGTCGCCGCTATGCCAAGGGCATGGGTCATGCGCTGCGGGTCCAGATTGAGCGCGCGCCCGGCCGCCGCGGCGGCGCCAAAGCCGCCGGCCGTGCCGGTAATGTGCCAGCCCTGGTCGTAGTGCTGCGGCGACACGGCGGCGGCGACGCGGCACTCGACATCAATGCCGATGGCGATCGCCTCGGCAAACGCCCGCCCGTCAATCGGCCGGTATTGCGCCAGCGCCAGCAGCGCCGAGATCACCGGGCCGCTCGGATGCACCAGGGTCGCCATGTGGGTATCGTCGAAATCGAGCACGTGGGAGCTGATGCCGTTGAACAGCGCCGCGTTGAGCGCATCGACGCGCTCGCCACGGCCGATGAGATTGGCCTGCGGCGCACCGACGAAGGGACCCAGGGCGGCGAGCGCGCTCTCGACCGCCGGATGGCCGGCGCCGCCGAGCGCGCAGGCAGCCCAGTTCACCAAGCAGCGCGCCGCCTCGTGGCGCACGGCCGGCGGGATGCGCGTGGAATCGCAGGTGGCGATGAATTGGGCAAGTGTCTCTGTCGTTCTCATGATTACGTTTTCACCCGCCGCATGGCGAGACCCTTCAAACGACATTGTGCACCCGCCGCGATTACATCAGGCATTCAGGCCGGCGCAGGCCCGGCGCACCAGATCTCGCATCCAGACATGCGCCGGCTGCGTGTCGTAGCGGCGATGCCAATACAGACGCCAGACCAGTTCGCGGTTTCCAATCGGCAATGGGCGGACCACAAACTGGCCACGGTCGTTCACCCGCCGCGCCATCCGCTCCGAAATCGCCGCCACCATGTCGGTGCTCTCGACGATCGCCGGCGCCGCCAGCCAGTGCGGAATGTTCAGTACCACGTTGCGCCGGGGGTGGCGATGGGGAGCGTCACCGTCGGCAAAGCGGGTGTCGGCCAGTGCCTGGACGAAATTGATATGGCGCAGCTTGAGAAAGGCTCCGGCCGTCAGCGGGCGCCGGGCGAAGGGATGGTCCTTCCGCAAAATGCAGACCATTTTGTCCTGCAGCAGATCGAGGCTGCGGATCGACTTGGAATGCGACAGGCGCGCGCTGACCGCGAAATCGACTTCGCCGCTGTCCAGCGCCTTGACGGTCGCCGCCGGCGTCAAATGATGGATGGTGGCGGAAATCGATGGCGCCTCTTTCTCCAGCGCCAGCAGGATGCTCGGCAGCACCAGGAATTCATTCATGTCTCCCATGCGGATGCTGAACGCATGCTCGGAGGTGCGGGCATCGAATTCGGCCTGCGCATTGAACACCTGGTGCACCTGGCGCAGTGCCTGGCGCACCGGATCGATCAGCGCCAGCGCCCGTGGGGTCGGCTCCATGCCGCGGGTGGTGCGCACCAGCAGGGGATCGTCGAACTGCGCGCGCAGGCGCGACAGGATGTGGC
>DATAZV010000291.1:0-35446 GCA_036271855.1 Burkholderiales bacterium | reverse complement strand
CGATGACCACGTCGAAGCCCTGCTCGCGCAATTGACAGGCGCCGAGGCCGCAACGGTGGTCAACAACAACGCGGCGGCCTTGCTGCTTGTGCTCAACAGCCTGGCCCGAAACAAGGAAGTACCGACGTCGCGCGGCGAACTGATCGAAATCGGTGGTGCGTTTCGCCTGCCCGATATCATGGCGCGCTCCGGTTGCCGGCTACGCGAGGTCGGCACCACCAATCGCACCCACCTGCGCGATTTCGCCGAGGCGATAGGTCCCAAGACCGCCCTTGTCATGAAGGTCCACACGAGTAATTTCTCGATCGAGGGGTTTACTGCTGCGGTACCTGAATCTGACCTGGCAAATCTGTGCCGTCAGCACAAGCTGCCTTTCATGGTCGACCTTGGTGCCGGCACCCTGGTCGATCTGCGTGCATGGGGTTTGCCTTATGAGCCCACCCCGGCCCAATCCATCGCCAACGGTGCTGATCTCGTGACCTTCAGCGGGGACAAGTTGCTCGGCGGGCCGCAAGCAGGCCTTATCGTCGGGCGAGCGGATCTGATCGACAAGATCAAGCGCAATCCGCTGAAGCGCGCGCTTCGGGTCGACAAGATGACCATCGCGGCTCTTGAGGCCGTGCTGCGACTGTATTCCAATCCAGACAGGCTGGCGCAGCGCCTGCCCGCATTGCGGGCGCTGGCCCGTCCCCTGGGCGAGATACAGATGACCGCCGAGCGAGTGGCCGGGTCGCTCCAGAACATATTGGGCAAATCCGCCGACATCAAGGTTGTCCCTTGCGAAAGCGAAATCGGTTCCGGCGCCCTGCCAACCCAACATATCGCCAGCGCGGCCATTTCCATCATCCCCTTGATTGCCCGCGGACGGGGGACCGCAATCAAGAAGATGGCAAGTGCTTTCCGTGCATTGCCGATGCCGGTGATCGGCAGGGTTCACGAGGGCGCCTTGCTGTTCGACTGCCGTTGCCTGGAAGATGAAGCCACGTTCATTTCCCAACTGGCCATGCTGGAAAAATCCGGCGAAGGCCCGGGATGATTGTCGCTACCGCGGGCCACGTCGATCACGGCAAGACTGCGTTGGTCAAGGCGTTGACGGGGGTTGACGCTGATCGCCTGCCGGAAGAGAGGCGCCGCGGCATGACGATCGATCTTGGCTTTGCCTACTGGCCGATCGATGCCGGCAACACGATCGGTTTTGTGGACGTTCCCGGACACGAGCGCTTCGTCCACAACATGCTGTGCGGCGTTTCCGGAATCGATACGGTGATGTTTGTGGTCGCGGCAGATGACGGCCTGATGCCACAGTCACGCGAGCATCTGACCATCCTCGACCTTCTTGAGGTACGTCATGGATTGGTCGCGCTGACCAAGATCGACCGCGTACCAGAAGCACGCGTTGCCGAAGTACGGGCGGACATCGAACAGCTCCTCGCCGCAACCACCCTTGCGGGCATGCCGGTTTTTCCGCTTTCCGCACATACCGGCGAGGGCTTGCCCGCCTTGCAGGCATATCTGCGCAAGCTCGCCATTGAAGTACCGCCGCGCGCCCCGAACGGCAATTTCCGCCTTGCCGTGGACCGCAGTTTCCACATCGAAGGCGCCGGCCTGGTCGTGACCGGAACCGTGGTTGCGGGCAGTGTTGCCGTTGGCGACCAGGCCCACGCGCTGATTGCCGACAGTTCCGTGCGCGTGCGCGACATTCACGCACAGAACGCAAAAGCCGGGCAGGGACACGTCGGGCAGCGTTGCGCGTTGAATCTTGCCGGCGTAGCGGCCAAGGCCGCGCCGATAGAGCGCGGCGACTGGATCGTCAAGAACCAGGTGCCCGGTCCGGTCACCAGGCTCGACGCGCGCGTGCGCGTACCAACTGGCGAATCGGCGCTGAAACACTGGATGCCGATCCACGTGCATCTGGGCGCCAGCGACGTCACCGGCCGTGTCGTCATTCTCGACGCCGAGAAAATCGAAGCCGGCGCCGCGGGACTGGTCCAGCTGGTCCTCGACCATCCAATCGGTGCGGTCCATGGAGATCGATTGATTCTTCGCGACCAGTCGGCCCGCCGCACTATCGCCGGCGGTCGAACTATTGACGTTTTCCCGCCTCTGCGGGGCCGGTCCAAACCCGCGCGCCTGGCCCAATTGCGCGCCATCGAGCGCGCGGACCCGGCCGAGGCGCTTGAAGCACTCTTGCAGTTGGAGGCGCTTGGCGTCGATCTTGCTCGATATTGCGCAAATCGTAACCTCACGGACAGTGAGTCCGAAAAGCTCTTTGCGAGTGTGAAGATGCGGAAAATGAATTTGGCAGGCGCATCCTGGGGGATTTGGCCAGACCATTGGGAGACGCTTTGCAAGACCGCATTGGACGGGTTGGCTGCCGCGCTCGCGCGCAGCGCCGACACGCCGGGGATTGCCGATGCGCATCTGTTTGACGATACCGGCACACGCCTCACGCCTGAACTGGCACTGGCCGTCGGCGAGGAACTGGTGCGGCAAGGACGCGCGCTGCGTACCGGGAACCTATTGCGCCTGCCCGGCCATCAGGCCCAATTCAATCCTGTCGATCTCGCGTTGTGGGAGAAGATCGAACACCTTATTGACCTTGAGCCGGCAAGACCGCCCACCAGCGCCGAAATCGCCGCGCAACTCAGGGAAATTCCCAAGCGCGTACAGGCACTGCTCGAAACCGCGGCGCGTCGTCGCCTGGTCTGGCGCGTTGCGGACAAACGATTTTTCCGACAGGCCGAGGTGCATCGGCTCGCCGAGATCGTTCAGGGGATTGCCGAGCAAAGCGCGGACCATCGCGTCACGCCGGTTGCCTTTCGTGACCAATCCGGACTCGGGCGCAACCTGTCGATAGAAGTGCTGGAGTTTTTCGATCGTATCGGATTTACGCGACGCCTGGGCGATAGTAGACTCGTGCTGCGGCCGGCGGGGGAGTCACTCGATAAAAGTCGTTGATTGAGGATGCAACGGAAGGGAAGCGTACCCGGCGGTGCGCCCGGACTTCAAATCCGGTGAGGGACGTCAGACGTTCCTGGTGGGTTCGACTCCCACTCCTTTCCGCCAACAGTTCGTCATTGGGCTGCGCGGCTTATGCCGACAGTGGCGGGATGAGAGTTGACAAGCCGCGAATGCGGTCCGTATGATCGTTTGAGCTTATGCTGGCTATGGTGGTTGATGGTGATTGGAAGTTTCGCGTGAATGGAATGCCCTTTCCCGCGCTCGTTTAATTCACTGTGGTGCGCGTGTCAGCGGGTTTTATTCGCGCAATATTCCGGAGTTTGAACATGGCTGTTGCGACACGACATTCCGTTTCCAGTTCGGATGACCCGATCCAGTACTGCTACGACCAGGGCTGGACCGATGGCCTGCCCGTGGTGCCGCCGACCGAGGAACGGGTCGCGGCCATGCTGGCGGGCACGTCCCTGTCGCCGGCCACGGTAGTCGCCAAGATACCGCCCTCGTGGGCCAAGGCGACCGTCGAGAAAATCGCGGTCAATGCCGTCATGGCGGGCTGCCTGCCGGCCTATATGCCGGTCATCCTCGCCGCGGTGAAAGCGATGACGGACCCGGCATTGAATCTCAACGGCATGCAGTGCTCGACCCACTTGTCGACTCCGCTGGTGGTAGTCAACGGTCCGGCACGCCTGGAACTCGGGATGAACAGCGGCTCCAACCTGTTCGGCCAGGGCAATCGTGCAAACGCGACCATCGGCCGCGCAGTCAAGCTGATTCTCACCAATATAGGGCGCGCCATTCCTGGCGTCACCGACAAGGCCACGCTCGGGCATCCCGGCAAATATACCTACTGCATCGCTGAAAACGAAGAGCAGAGCCCATGGGATCCCCTGCACGTGGAGCGCGGCTTCAAGCGCGAGCAGAGCGCCGTGACGGTGTTCGGATGCGAAGCGCCGCATAACATCAATAACCAGGCAAGCCAGAACGCCAACGACCTCGCGTTCACCATCGCCGACACCATGGCGACGCTGGGCAAAAACATGTTCTACGCCCAGGGCGAAGTGATGCTGGTGGTCTGCCCCAGCCATGCGGAAACCATCGCCCAGGACGGCTGGACCAAGCAGCATTTCAAGGAATATCTTTACGAGAAGGCGCGCAAGCCGGTGCGCCTGGTGAAACTCGGCGGGCTCTATGGACGCGAGGTGAACCGCAATTTCTGGCCGCGCTGGGTCAACCGCAACGACGAGGACGAGATGGTGCCGCTGGTGCGCCGCGCCAGCGAGATCACCATCGTGGTCGGCGGCGGCCCTGGGCGCCACACTGCGTTCCTGCCGGGCTGGGCGACGCCTTCGGTGACGGTCGCCGTCGAGTGACGCGCGGCGCAGCCGCTTGACAAGGTGTGGGGCGTTCCTATACTCTGGCCTGACATAATTAAATTAAAAAATATATCTTGTTTTGTTGAACATGAATGTATTGGAGACAGTTGTGGAAATGATCCTGATTGATCCGAGTGCGGAAGAAAACTCCGAAGCACTCGCCGGCGCCAAGCGCCTGGACGAGCTCAAAGGCAAGCGCATCGGCCTCTTGGACAACATCAAGCACAACGCGGAATACCTGCTCGTCGAAGTGGGCGAGCGACTGGAGCGTGAATTCGGCTGCGAGGTCCGCTTGATCCGCAAAAAGACCTACACCAAGTTCGCCGAGCCGCACATCCTCAGTTCTCTGGAGGACTGTGACGCCGTCGTCACCGCGATAGGCGATTGAGGGTCTTGTGTGTCGTGCAGTGTGCACGACATGGTTCAGCTGGAGCGAAAAGGTATCGCTACGGCTACGCTTTGCACGGCCGGCTTTCGTAATGCGGGCATGCAGCAAGCGTCGATGCTCGGCATTCCCGGCCTGCGCATCGTCGATATCCCATTCCCCTTCGCCTCGCTCCCCCCCGAGCAAGCGCGTACGCGCGGCAGCGACGCTTTTGATGCCATCGTGGCCGCATTGACGGGAAGCGGCGCGTTGTGACAGCCAAGCGTGCCGGCGGCAGCGGTGGTCCGCTGGCTGGTATCCGGGTGCTGGATTTCACCCGGGTGGTCGCCGGCCCGTACTGCACCATGATGCTGGGCGACTTCGGCGCCGACATCATCAAGATCGAGGAGCCGGAGGGCGGCGACGAGCTGCGCGCCCTCGGCCCGCCGTTCATCGGCGACGAAAGCGTGTTCTTCCTCAGCGTCAACCGCAACAAGCGCAGCGTTGCGCTCGACCTGAAACAAAAGGAATCGATCCAGGCGATCCGCGACCTGGTGCGCACGGCCGACGTGGTGGTGGAGAACTTTCGCCCCGGTGTGATGGAGCGCCTGGGGCTGGGCTACGACAAGTTGCGCCGGCTCAATCCGCGCCTGATCTATTGTTCGGTATCCGCGTTCAACGCCGGCAGCCGCTATGGCGACCGTCCGGGCTATGACCTGCTGATCTCCGGTGTCAGCGGGCTGCAGAGCATGACCGGCGAACCGGGTCGCTCGCCGCTGCGCCCCGGGGTCAACCTGGTCGACCTCACCGCCGGCACCAATGCGGCAATCGGCATCCTGCTTTCCATCATCGCGCGCCAGAGCAGCGGCCGCGGCCAGAAGGTCGAGGTGTCGCTGATGGACGGCGCCTTTGCCGTGCTCGGCCAGCTCGCCGCCATCTACCTCAATACCGGCAAGGTGCCGGCGCGCCGCCCGCCGGAAGACCTGCATCCGCAGATCACGCCCTACGGCACCTTCATGACCGGCGATGACAAATATCTCAACGTCTGCGTGCCGAACAACCGGTTCTGGGAATCGTTTTGCGAGGTGCTCGGCCGCAAAGAGTGGTTTGCCGATCCGCGTTTCGTCAGCAACGCCAAGCGCATCGCCAATCGCACCGAACTGATCGCATTGCTTTCCGCGCGCTTCCGCGAGGATAAGCGCGACCGCTGGATCAAGAAGCTGCTGGCGCGCGGCATTCCCGCCGGTCCGGTGAATACCATCGACGAGGTTGTCAAGGACGGCTACCTCGATGAGGTCGGCATGCTTAAGGGCATGAAGCACCCGACTTGCGGGCAGTTGACCGTGCCGGGCATCCCGATCCGCCTGTCGGCGACGCCGGGCAAGGTGCGCCTGCCACCGCCTTCGCTGGGCCAGCATACCGGCGCGGTGCTGGGCCGGCCGCAAGCCAAGCGCAAAGCTGCCGCTCCAACACGCGGCAAATAATGACGATGAGGAGACTGATGATGAAAGCCAAAGCATTCCCGACCTTGATTGCCGCCGCCGGACTGGTGCTGGCCGCATTGCTGCCCGGCTCCGCGACGGCGCAGGAAAAGCCGATCGTCCTGCGCCTGGGACATATCGTCACCGTTGATTCGCTGTACCAGGCAAGCGCGGTGAAATTCGCCGACGCGGTGGCGAAAAACAGCGGCGGGCGCATCAAGGTCGACATCTATCCGAACGCCCAGCTCGGCTTCGAGCGCGACCTGATCGAGGGCATGCGCCTGGGCACCATCGATGCCGGGGTGATCACCAACGCGCCGATCTCCGGTTTCGAGCCGCGCATGATGGTGCTCGACATGCCGTTCATCTTCAAGAGCCGTGAAGGCGCCTTCAAGGTGATGGACGGCGCGGTCGGCAAAAAATTGTTCGGCTACCTCGAAGCGCAGAACCTCAAGGGCCTGGCGTATTTCGACGCCGGCTGGCGCATGGTGGCCTCCACCAAAAAACCGCTGGTCAAGCCCGAGGACTATGTGGGCACGCGGTTCCGCGTACTGGAAAGCCCCTTGTATGTGGCCACCTTCAAGTCACTTGGCGTCAATGCCACGCCGATGAACTTCGGCGAAGTCTACTCCGGCCTGCGCCAGGGCACCATTGACGCGCTTGACCTGCCGATATATGTGATCTATTCCACCAAGGTGTATGAGGTCGCCAAATACGTGGCGATGACCGAGCACATGCTGACCCCGGTGGTGCTGATGATGTCGATGACCAAGTTCAAGTCGCTGCCGCCGGACCTGCAGGAGGTGGTGGTGAAAAGCGCGCAGGAAGTGACCGCGTCGCAGCGCCAGCTTTCCCTCGACACCACCAACGACCTGATCAACAAGCTGCGCGCCCTCAAGGTCGAGATCGTGCCGGTGCCCGACAAGGGCGCCTTCCGCAGCAAGATGCAGGTGGTCTACAAGGAGTTCGAGCCGAAGATCGGCAAGGATCTGATCGACGCGGTGCAGAATGGTCAATGAGTGGCCAATGAGCGCGTATTGAGCGGACGATAAGCAGGCGATGAGCGGACCATGAGCGTGCTGCGGGCCGTCGACGGCGTGGTGGCACGCTGCGAGCGCGGTGCCGCGGTCGGCCTGCTGGCCGTGACCGTGGTGATTGTCGTGTTGCAGGTGTTTTTCCGCTACGTACTCAATAGTTCGCTGAGCTGGACGGAGGAAGCCGCCCGGTATCTGTTCATCTGGGCGGCGGTGCTGGGATTTTCCAGCAGCGTCGAGGCCGGGCGGCTGTTCAGGTTCGAGATGATCGCCGCGCACCTGCCGGCAGCCGGGCGGCGCGTTTGCCAGTTGCTTTTCGCAGTCGCCGCCGCCGCGTTTCTCTGGGCGCTGATATTCAGCGGCGGCGCCCTGGTGGCTGGGACGATGAGCCAGACCTCGCCGGCCATGAACATACCGATGGCGCTGCCCTATGCGGCGCTACCGGCGGGCGGGGTGCTGATCGCCCTGCATTTCATTGCAGCGCTGGGTGCGCCCGCCGCTAGTGCTGACGGGAGCGAAGGCGCAGGATGACCTTCGTTCTCGCCATCACGTTTTTCGTCTTTCTGCTCGGCAATGTGCCGATCGTATTCACGCTCGGCGCGGCCGCGGTGTTTGCGCTGCTCTGGGAAGGCCATATTCCCCTGCTGGTGGTGCCGCAGCGGGTATTCACCGGGGTCGACTCGTTTCCCCTGCTGGCCATTCCCCTGTTCATCCTGGCCGGCGAGCTGATGGAGCACAGCGGCATCTCGGCGCGCCTGGTCCGCCTGGCGCAGGTGCTGGTGGGCTGGCTGCGCGGCGGCATCGGCATGTCGGTGGTGGTGGCGGAAATCTTTTTTTCGGGTATTTCAGGATCGACAGTGGCCGACACCTCGGCCCTGGGTACAACCATGATTCCGGCGATGCGCCGCGCCGGCTACTCGGCGCCGCAGGCGACCGCCATCGTCGCCGCCGCCTCCGGCATGGGCATCCTGATTCCGCCCTGCATCAACATGGTGGTCTACGGCATCATGGCGCATGTATCGATCGCAGCGCTGTTCGCCGCCGGCTTCCTGCCCGCGTTCGCGATGGCGGCGCTGTTGATGGCGCAGCTCTATGTGCAGGCGCGGCGCGACCCCAAGCTGGTCGTGTCGGCGCGGCCGTCGGCACGCGAGGCCGTTTCGGCTGTCGGCCAGGCGGTGGTTCCGCTGCTGATGCCGGTGATCATTTTCGGCGGCATCCTGGGAGGCATTTTCACCGCCACCGAGGCCGGCGCGGTCGCCGTGGTCTACGGCCTGTTCGTCGGCACCGTGCTGTACCGCGCCATCAACTTGCAGCGGCTTTACGCAATCCTGCTCGAGACGGCGCGGATCTCGGGGCAAATCATGCTATTGGTGGGCGTCGCCGCGCTGTTCGCCTGGCTGTTGTCGAGCCAGCAGGTGCCGCAGGCGTTGAGCGAAGGCATTCAGGGCATCGCTTCCGGGCCGATCCTGTTCCTGCTGCTCTCGATCGTGGTGATGCTGCTCCTGGGCGCGGTGCTCGACGGCTTGCCGGCGATGATCATGCTGGTGCCGGTGCTGTTGCCGATGGCGACGCAATTCAACGTCGATCCGCTGCATTTCGGCATCATTATCATCGCGGTGATCGGCGTGGGCCTGTTCCTGCCGCCGATCGGGCTGGGGCTGATCGTCGCCGCGGCCATCGGCCGGGTGAAAATCAGCGAGGTGGTGCGTCCGCTGATGCCCTACCTCGCCACCATGATGGCGACGGTGCTGCTGATCACCTTCTGGCCCAGGCTGACCTTGCTCGTCCCGATGATGCTCGGCCTGCGCTGATCGCCGGCATCCGGCGGGCGCCAGGCCGCGCTTTCAGTTCCGGATCAGTGCCCGCACGGACTTCGCCGCGGCGATCCCCTCGGAGACCGCGTGCGTCAGCATGCCCCCATAACCGGAGCGCACCGCGCCCGCCGCGAACACGCCGGCCATCGCGGTTTGCAGGTCGGGGCCGGTCTTAAGAAAGCCGGCCGCGTCACGCAGGACGGCGGCAGGCACGAAATCGCATGCCGGTTCCAGGCCTATGTAGGCGAAAAAGCCTTTGCAGGCAATCTCGGAGGCGGCGCCATCGGACCCCAGGACACGCACCGCCTGCACCGCTTCGTCGCCCAGCACGGCCTCGACGGAGGTATTCCAATGAGGCAGGATATTGGCGTGGCCACGCAGCTTGTCCACCAGGTGTTGCCGGGCTTCGAATTTATCGCCCCGGTGCACCAGGTGAACCCGGCGCGCGAATTCCGCCAGCACCAGCGCCTCCTGCAACGCCGAATCCCCGCCTCCAACCACAACCACATCCTGGTCTGTGTAAAAAGGGCCATCGCAGTCGGCGCAGCGCGAGACGCCTTTATCCTCGAACTCGGCCTCGCCCGGTATGCCCAGGCGCTTGAGCCGCGCGCCGGAAGCGATGATCACGGCCCCGGCGCGATGCCTGCCGGCCTCGCACTCAACGACAAGATCGTCTCCGTCCCGTGCCAGCACCGATGCGGGCATGCCGATATTCTCCGCGCCCAAGTCGGAAACCTCCATCATCAGGCTGGCCCCCAGGTCGCTTCCCGAGCCCTGTATTTCGCCGTCGAGCACATTGATATTGTTGACCAGCCCGCCGAAGAACAAGGCCTCGACGACCGCAACCGAAAGGCCGCCCTGTAGTCCCTCCCTGGCGGCGTTCAAGCCGGTGATTCCGGCACCGATGATAATCAGATCGTGATCTTGCGACATGGAATGCGTGGCCCGTGGAAATTAAGGAAATGACTCATTGCTGTCTAATATAGCGGAATTGTGGCGCGATTCCAGATGATTTTGGACGGATGTCCATCCGTGTCAAAGCGCCCGTTTTTAAAACCTTGCGGCGCGGGCAGCGGCGGCTGCGGAAGGACGGTTGTATGGCCTGGCCGGCCTCGCCAAGGCGACTCTTAGTGCAAAAGGATGGGCCAGACGCCATTGTCGTGCAAGTCTTGCGCAATAGACTTCACAACCTTTCGCGATGCCGGACGCGCGGTCGGCCGAAGCTCTGCACTCGGGGATAAAATCTGCGGGGTGCCCTTAAGGCCTTCCACATAGCGCAAAGTGGCCGTGTGTTCTTTCCAGATCGCCTCACACATCGACGAGAGCATTCAGGTGGAGCCTCACCAGCCACCACCATACGCATCGTTTGTTCGAGGGAATCAAGTTCGAGTTCGACGCGCGGCTTGTGTCCGAGCTGCGCAAGGTCGCTCCGTCCCACGCTTTTTAAAGCGGGCTTTCCTGGGGATGCCTGGATAGCTCGTCGCATAGCACGCGGTTGTTTAAACAGTACAAATGTTTATCCGGCCTTTGAGAAAGGAAAAGGGCCGCAAAATCTTATTTTGCGGCCCTCTTTCAAGCTTACGGAGAATGCGATCCGAAACGCTGATTATCTGGCGGAGAGACGGGGATTCGAACCCCGGATAGGTTATTAACCTATACACGCTTTCCAGGCGTGCGACTTAAACCGCTCATCCATCTCTCCGGATCTTGCGTCATGCTGGTGTCAAAACCATCACCCGCCTGCACAATAGCCCACTATTTTAGCATTGCCGGAGCGTCCTTGTCGGGCGCCGCCGGCTCGCTTTCCGGAGTACGGATCATTTCCACCAGGCGCACCGCCGCCGCACCCGGCGCCGGGGTGAGCCAGCTGACCAGGATGATGACGGCGAAACCCATCGGCACGCCGAAGACGCCGGCGGAAATCGGCTGGATGTCCCACCACAGCTGCGCCGGCCCGGCGACATGGAATACGCTGCGCAGCCACGGCTGGGTGGATGCCATGTAGAACAGCGTCACGCCGGCACCTGCCAGCATGCCGGCGCAGGCGCCCCATTTGTTGGCGCGCTTCCAGAAGATACCCAGCACCAGCGCCGGGAAGAAGGCCGAGGCCGCCAGGGAAAAGGCGGTGGAGACGAGGTCGAGGATGTCGGCGATCTTGCGCGAGGCAACATAGGCGGCGGTCAGCGCCACCACCATCAGGAGGATTTTCGAGATGGTGACGCGGCGCTCGCTGCTGGCTTCGGGATGCACCACCCGGTAATAAAAGTCGTGCGACAAGGCGTTGGAGATGGTCAGCAGCAGGCCGTCGGCGGTGGACAGCGCCGCCGCCAGTCCGCCCGCTGCCACCAGGCCGGAGACGACGTAGGGCAGGCCGGCGATTTCCGGCGTCGCCAGCACGATGATGTCGGGGTTGATCGAAATCTCCGCCAGTTGCACCACCTTGTCGTGGTTGATGTCGTTGATCGACAGCAGGCTGCCGCCGTCCATATGCGACCACTGCGCCACCCAGGCCGGCAGGTGCGCGTATTCACTGCCTACCAGGTGGGTATAGATGTCGTACTTGACCAGCACGGCCAGCGCCGGCGCCGTGCAGTAAAGCAGGAAGATGAAAAACAGCGACCAGAATACCGACTCGCGCGCCTCGCCCACCGAGGGCGTGGTGTAGTAGCGCATCAGCACATGCGGCAGGCCGGCGGTGCCCATCATCAGGCAGAACATCAAAGCGAGAAAGTTGTTGCGGGCGCGGCTGCGCTCGGCCTCATCGGCGCCGGGGAAAGCTTCGGCCGTTTTCAATGGCGGCGCGGCACGTGGCCCCACCCGGGCGGCATCGCGCGCCCACAGCGCGCGGGCGCCTTCGGCATCGCGCGGAAAATTCTTCAGCGCGCGGTCGGCGGCCTGGATTTCGGAAATCGGCGCGTCGGCTGCGCGCAGCTCTTCGCGCCGCGACTGCAGGCGCGCATGCTCCAGTTCCTGCGACTGCGGCAGCTGCGCGATGCGCTCGCGGTCGTCCTGGGCGCGCTGCTGCCACAGGCGCCGCACTTCGATCTCGCGCGGGTCGCGAGTCAGCATTTCCTCGCGGGCGCCGACCTTTTCCAGCACGCGGCCGTAGGCCAGTTGCGGCACCGGCGTGCCGGTGTGCTTGACCGACAGCCAGACCACCGGCAGCAGGTAGGCGATGATCAGGATGATGTATTGCGCCACCTGGGTCCAGGTCACCGCCTTCATGCCTCCGAGGAAGGAGCACACCAGCACACCGCCGAGACCCAGGAACATGCCGAGCTCGAAGGGCACGCCGGTCAGCTGGGTGGTGATCAGGCCGACGCCGAAGATCTGCGCC
Organism: Burkholderiales bacterium; assembly: GCA_036271855.1. Lineage (GTDB taxonomy): Bacteria > Pseudomonadota > Gammaproteobacteria > Burkholderiales > JAEUOS01 > JAQGMJ01. The sequence continues at coordinate 23,082 of DATAZV010000291.1, read as the reverse complement.
ACCAGGTAGGTGAAGGAACACATGATGGCCGCGCCCGCGGCCAGCAGGCGCGCCGCATGGCCTTCGTAGCGGGCGCCGAAGAAATCGGGAATCGTGTACTGCCCGAACTTACGCAGGTAAGGCGCCAGCAGCAGCGCCACCAGGCAGTAGCCGCCGGTCCAGCCAAGGATGTAGGCGAGTCCACCCGGTGCGGTGGCGCTGCCGCCGAAGCCCTGTGCGTACAGGCTGCCGGCCATGGCAATGAAGGTGGCGGCCGACATCCAGTCGGCCGCCGTCGCCATGCCGTTGAACAGGGCTGGGACGCGGCGCCCGGCGACATAGTATTCGGCGACATCGGCGGTGCGCGAGATGATGCCGATGATCGCGTACAGGCCGATGGTGCCGACCAGGAAGGCATAGCCGATCCAGGCGCGCGGCAGGCCCGCCCGCTCCAGCAAGCCCAGGGCGACGATGAACAGCACCAGCCCAAAGGCATACCAGCCGTAGATCAGGGTGAGGCGACGGCTGAGCGCGCGGCGCCAGGGCATCAGCGCGACTCTCCGCTACTTTCTTCCAGGCCGCCCCTCGCTTCGCGATCGAAGCGCCGCATCACCAGCGCATAAGCGCCGATGATCACCAGGAACACGATCAGGCTGCCTTGCGCGCCCATGTAGTAGGAAAGCGGCCAGCCGAAAAAATGGAATCGTTCGAGTTCGCGGGCAAAAAAGCCGACGCCGAAAGTCGCGCAAAACCAGACACAGGCAAGGCTGCCGGTAAGTAATCGGGTGCGACGCCAGTGGAGCGCCAAACGCGCCTGGCCCGCCGGATCAAGCGCAACCCCGCGCACGCCGTCCGCATGGTCTGCATGGTCCGCCGTTTCGTTCACGCGCCGTACCGTCTCACCAAGACCGCCCCCAATGGCGCGGTAGCGGGAACGGCAAGCGGGGAATCAGGCGTGCCGGGGACAGGCTGCACCTTAGGCCAGCAGTTCGCGGGCGCGCTTTTGAAGCACATTGGCTGTTTCGACGTTCGACGCCTTGGCCAGTGCCTTTGCATAGTCGTCGAGCAGCAAGGAAAGATCGGCGCGGGTACCGCATTTTTCTAGCTTGAGGGTGAAAAAAAAGGCTTTCAGCCCGAGTGAATTGACGATGGTGTCATTCATGTATTTTTTCGCCACGCGAAACTTGCCGGCCTCGTCGGCCTGCACTTCCTCGCGGATGGCAGTCCCGGCGACGGCGCCCGTCGATGCCGACTCCGATTTGACGATGAAGCCATCGCTTACCAGCTCACCCAGTTCCGCGTCGGAGAGCCCGAGCTGGCGCGACATCTCGTCGATCGCCTCGACCGATTTGCTGCCGTCGATCAGGAACAGCAGGTTGCGCGCTTTGGGCTTGAGCTTGTACTTCTTGGTTTGGATTTCATCGACCGCCTTGTCGGTCTTGGCGTAAACCTGAGCCGCACTCATAAGCGTCCTCCTATGCCAGTTGCGCATTCCGCCCTTGCTGTCCGGCGAAACGACCCTGGCCGATTATAGACCGGGAGGCAAAGCAGGTGCAAAGCCGGTGCGCGCATTCTGGCGCGATCGCACGCCGCTTGCGAACGTGAGGCGCTTGCCGTGCGGCGGGCAAAAAAAAGCCCGCCACCAGGGCGGGCTTGGAAGTCCCTTCGGGGTTGCCCCCGAACAGCCTCCTCCTAAAACGGCCAGCCGACCGGATTTTTCCGGCTTCGGCCTTAGTCGATGCTGCGGATGTCGCGGTCCTTGGTTTCCGGGATGAACAGGCAGCCGATCACGAAGGTGATGGAGGCGACGATGATCGGATACCAGAGCCCGTTGTAGATGTCGCCGGTGGCCGCGACGATGGCGAAGGCAGTGGTCGGCAGAAGGCCGCCGAACCAGCCGTTGCCGATGTGATACGGCAGGGACATCGAGGTGTAGCGGATACGCGTCGGGAACAGTTCGACCAGCATGGCGGCGATCGGTCCGTAGACCATGGTGACCAGGATCACCAGGAAGGTCAGCAGCACGATGATCATCGGCTTGTTCATTTGCGCGTCGTCGGCCTTGGCGGGATAGCCTGCAGCCTTGATCGCGTCACCCAGCTGTTTGAGGAAGTCGCCATCCTTGGCCTTCAGGTCGGCCGGCGAAAGACCCGCGGCGGCATGGCTGGTGATGGAGGTCGTACCCACCTTGATCACCGCCAGCGAGCCGGCGGGACCCGCCTCATTCTTGTAGTTCACCGAGCGCGCGGCCAGGGCGGCTTTGGCCAGGTCGCAGGAGTTGGTGTACTTTTCGGTGCCGGTCAGCTTGAACTGGAAGCTGCAGTCAGCCGGGTCGGCCACCACGGTGACGGGCGAGCCCTGCAGTGCTTTTTCCAGCGCCGGGTTGGCGTAGTGCGTCAGTTGGCCGAAGACCCAGAAATAGGAGAGCGCGGCGATCAGGCAGCCCGCCATGATGATCGGCTTGCGGCCGATCTTGTCCGACCAGGTGCCGAACACGATGAAGAACGGCGTGCCGATGGCCAGGGAAGCGGCGATCATCAGGTTGACTGTGGTCGGATCGACCTTCAGGGTCTGGGTCAGGAAGAACAGGGCGTAGAACTGGCCGCAATACCACACCACCGCCTGGCCCATGGTCAGGCCCAGCAGCGCCAGGATGACGATCTTCGCATTGCTCCAATTGCCGAAAGACTCGGTCAGCGGCGCCTTCGATGCCTTGCCTTCCGACTTCATTTTCTGGAACAGCGGCGACTCGTTGAGCTTCAGGCGGATCCACACCGAGATCGCCAGCAGGAAGATGGATAGCAGGAACGGCACGCGCCAGCCCCAGTCGTCGAAGTCCTTGGCGTTGATGAACTCGCGGCAGCCGACGATCACCAGCAGCGAGAGGAACAGGCCGAGCGTGGCGGTGGTCTGGATCCACGCCGTATACGCCCCGCGCTTGCCCTGCGGCGCATGCTCCGCCACGTAGGTGGCCGCACCACCGTACTCACCGCCGAGCGCCAGGCCCTGCAACAGGCGCAGCGCGATCAGGATGATCGGGGCGGCGACGCCGATGGTTTCGTACTTCGGCAGCAAGCCGACGCCGAAAGTCGACAGGCCCATGATCAGGATGGTCACCAGGAAGGTGAACTTGCGCCCGATCATGTCGCCCAACCGGCCGAACACCAGTGCGCCGAAAGGCCGCACGATGAAGCCGGCGGCGAATGCCAGCAGGGTGAAAATGAACGCGGTTTGCGACGGCAGCGCGGAGAAGAAATTCTTCGCGATCGCCGCGGCCAGCGAGCCATACAGGTAAAAGTCGTACCACTCGAAAACGGTACCCAGCGAAGAAGCGAAAATCACTGTTCTCTCTTCGCTGGTCATGCCTGCAGCCTGAGCTTGGGCCATAGTCTCCTCCTTATATATTTACTGCGGGATATTTACAGCAGGTCAAACAAAAACGAAATCGGTGGCGGTCCTTCTACGTCGATTGTTTCAATTGATCAAGAATCGCCGGGTTTTCCAGCGTCGACACGTCCTGCGTGATGTTCTCGCCCTTGGCGATGGAACGCAGCAGGCGGCGCATGATCTTGCCCGAGCGGGTCTTCGGCAGGTTGTCGCCAAAGCGGATGTCGCGCGGCTTGGCGATCGGGCCGATTTCGCGGGCCACCCAGTCGCGCAGTTCGGTGGCGATCTTTTTTGCTTCGTCGCCGGTCGGGCGCGGCCCCTTGAGCACGACGAAGGCGACGATCGCCTCGCCGGTGAGGTCGTCCGGGCGCCCCACCACCGCGGCCTCGGCCACCAGCTTGCTGTTGGCCACCAGCGCCGACTCCACTTCCATCGTGCCCAGGCGGTGCCCGGAGACGTTGAGCACGTCGTCGATGCGCCCCATGATGGTGAAATAGCCGGTTTCGCGGTCGCGCACCGAGCCGTCGCCGGCGAGATACAGCTTGCCGCCGAGCTCTTCGGGGAAGTAGGTTTTCTTGAAGCGCTCAGGGTCGTTCCAGATGGTGCGCACCATCGAGGGCCACGGGCGCTTGACCACCAGGATGCCGCCCTGCCCGTCCGCCAGGTCGTGCCCGGTCTCATCCACAATCGCCGCCATGATGCCCGGCAGCGGCAGGGTGCAGGAACCCGGCACCAGCGGGGTGGCGCCGGGCAGAGGTGTGATCATGTGGCCGCCGGTCTCGGTCTGCCAGAAGGTATCGACGATCGGGCAGCGGTTGCCGCCGATGTTCTCGTAGTACCACATCCAGGCTTCCGGATTGATCGGCTCGCCGACCGAACCCAAAATCCGCAAGGACTTCAAATCGTAGTTGCGCGGGTGCGCCTTCGGGTCGACTTCCGAGGCCTTGATCAGGGAACGGATGGCGGTGGGCGCGGTATAGAACACGGTGCACTTGTGGCGCGCGATCATGTCCCAGAAACGCCCGGCATTCGGGTAGGTGGGCACGCCTTCGAAGACGATCTGCGTGCCGCCCGCCGCCAGCGGGCCGTAGGCCACATACGAGTGGCCCGTCACCCAGCCGATGTCGGCGGTGCACCAGAACACGTCGCTCTTTTTCAGATCGAAGGTCCACTGCATGGTGAGCTGCGCCCACAGCAGGTAGCCGCCGGTCGAGTGCTGGATGCCCTTGGGTTTTCCGGTCGAGCCGGAGGTGTAGAGGATGAACAACGGGTGCTCGGCGCTGACCCACTCCGGCTCGCACTGCGCGCTTTGCGCGGCTTCCAGCTCATGCCACCACAGGTCGCGCCCCGCCGCCATGGTGACGGCTGCGCCGGTGCGCTGGTAGACGAATACGCTCTTCACCGCCTCGCAGCCGCCCAGGCTGAAGGCCTCGTCGACGATCGCCTTGATCGGCAATGCCTTGCCGCCGCGCATCTGCTCGTCGGCGGTGATCACCGCCACCGCGCCGGCGTCGATGATGCGCTCCTGCAGGCTCTTGGCGGAAAAACCGCCGAACACCACCGAGTGGGTGGCGCCGATGCGCGCGCAGGCCTGCATCGCAATCACGCCTTCCACGCTCATCGGAATGTAGATGATGACGCGGTCGCCCTTCTTGATGCCGCGGCTCTTCAATGCATTGGCGAACTTGCACACGCGCTCGTGCAGCGCCTTGTAGGTAATACCGACCGACTTGGCATCGTCGGATTCGAAAATGATCGCCGTCTTGTCGGCGTTGCCGTTGGCGAGGTTGCGGTCCAGGCAATTGAAGGAGGCGTTGAGCTTGCCGTCTTCGAACCACTTGTAGAAAGGCGCGCCGGACTCGTCGAGCACCTTGGTGAACGGCGTTTGCCAGCTCAGGGTTTCGCGCGCCAGCTTGGCCCAGAAGCCGCTGTAGTCCGCCGCCGCCTGCGCGCACATGGCCTGGTAGGCATCCATGCCCGAAATGGCCGCGTTTTTGGCAAGCTCCGCCGGCGGGTTGAATACCCGCTTTTCGTTCATCACCGATTCTATGTTTGCCATGTCCCCGCTCCTGCAGCCAAAACGTCCCGATCTTCACCGGCCCTCCTCAAGCCCTGCATTGCAGGACAGGCGCGGCGGCCGGCGCCAGCGCTACTCGCGCACGCGTGCGGCCCCATCAGGACCAGCACAAGTTATGCGCGGGGTCTTACAAGACCCTTACACTTGTGACAATTATCACACCTTCCCATTTTGCGCTGCAGCAAGATGCTATGCTGCGGGCCGCAGAATTTCACGCCGCGCCCCCAGCCATGCAGCCGATTGCCTTCATCCGCCAGTTCGAACCCGAATACGGCCACCTGACCCGCGTCACGCCCCTGATCCGCCGCCTGGTGGCGCATAACGACAGCCCGTTCACCGCCTGGGGTACCGGCACCTACGTGATCGGCAACGGTGCCGTCGCGGTGATCGACCCCGGCCCGGACGATGCGGCGCATATCGACACCCTGCTGGCCGGCCTCTCCGGCGAGAAGGTGAGCCACATCTTCGTCACCCATACCCACCGTGACCACTCCCCCGGCGCGCGCCTGCTCAAGGCACGCACCGGCGCGCCCATCCTCGGCTGCGGCCCGCACGGGCTGGAGGGCGAGACGGTGGAAGCCGGCGCCGATCACGAGCACGTGCCGGACCGCCAGTTGTTCGAAGGCAACAGCGTTGCCGGCTCCGGCTGGACCCTGGAGACGGTGTTCACCCCCGGGCATACCTCCAACCACCTCTGCTTCGCCCTGGCCGAAGAAAAAAGCCTGTTCACCGGCGACCACGTGATGGGCTGGTCCACCAGCGTGATCTCGCCGCCGGACGGCGACATGACGCAATACATGGCGAGCCTGGCCAAGCTGCTGCCGCGCACCGACCGGCTCTACTACCCCACGCACGGCGCCCCCATCCCCGCCCCGCAAGCCTACGTGCAACAGCTGATCGGACACCGCCTGGAGCGCGAAGGGCAGATCCTGGCCTGCCTGGCCGAAGGCCCGCAGACCATCGAGGCGATGGTCGCGCGGCTATATGCCGATGTCGACCCGCGCCTGCATCGCGCCGCCGCCCGCTCGGTGCTGGCGCACCTGCAAAAGCTGCTCGGCGAGGACCGCGTCGCTGCCGCGGGCGAGGCCCCGGCGAGCGCGCGTTACAGCCTGCTCGCCTGAAGTACGATTGCCACGTCGGCATGCGCGGCCATGACATTGTCAAGGCCGCGCGCGAACCCGCCTTCACGCAATTTAACCCGCAAAGGCTGCACAATCGCGCGCCGCTGTGTTAGCGTTATTCACCAATCCGTTAAAAGAGAGCGGATAGCTGTAAAAACAATAACCTCGACGGGACATTGAAGACTTGACGGCACCTGTGTTGATTGCGGCGACCGGCGGGCTTCGATGGAAGGAGATCCAGATGCGGTCGGTAATGAAAAAACTTGGTTCGTGGCTCAATCGCAGCGCCTTTTCGGCATGCCTGTGCATGCTGCTTGGAACCGCTTTCGCACCGGCGGCGCTGGCGCAAAGCAGCACCATCCTGATCGGCCAGTCCGCACCCTTGAGCGGCAGCAACCGCGAGCTGGGCGAGGAAATCCGCGACGGCGCGCTGGCCTATTTCAAAAAGGTCAATGATGCCGGCGGCGTCAACGGCAAGAAGATCGAGCTGATTTCTCTGGATGACGCCAACAACGCCGCCAAGGCCGCCGAGAACGGCAAAAAGCTGATCGAGGAACGCGGGGTGATCGCCCTGTTCGGCTACGCCAGCGCGACGCTTTCCGTGCCCACCCTGCCGGTCGCCGAGAAAAACAAGACGCCCTTCATCGCCCCGTTCACCGGCGCCGACCCGATGCGCGTGTTCAAGCGCTACGTCTACAACCACCGCGCCAGCTACGCCGACGAACTGGAAAAAATCATCGACTTTTACGCCAACGTCGGCGTCAAAACCTTCGGCGTGCTGTACCACGACGACCCGGTGGGCCGCGAGAACCTGACGGCGGTGCAGCGGGCCATCACCAAGCGCAGCTTCAAGGCAGCTACGGCCATCGGCATTCCGCGGGTGAGTCCGGACATCAAAAAGGCGGTCGACGCCGTCACCGCGGCCAAGCCGGACGTGCTGATCACCACCACCCTGTTCAAGCCCTCGGCGGATTTCATCAAGGCGGCGCGCGCGGCCAACCCCGGCATGCAGTTCGTCTCCACCTCCTTCGCCGGACCCAATGTGCTGATGCGCGCCCTGGGCCCGGACGGTGCCGGCGTGGCGATCAGCCAAGTGGTGCCGCCGGTGACCAACAAATCCATCCTTGTGGTGTCCGAGTACCAGGCGGCCTTTGCCAAGTACACCGGCAAGCAGAGCTTCGGCGCCACCTCGCTGGAATCCTACATCGCCGCCAAAATGCTCACCGAAGCCCTGCGCCGCGCCGGCAAGGAACCGACTCGCGAGTCGCTGGCGGCGGCGCTCGATGCCATGTCGGAATTCGATACCGGCGGCTACATCATCGGCTTTACGCCGACCAATCACAATGGCAGCAGCTTCACCGAAATGACGGTGATCGACAAATCCGGCACTTTTAAGTACTAGTCGACAAAAGTACAAACCTACTTTTGTCGAGGCTGTAGTGGGAAGAATCACCGGCGGAGCCGGATGATTCTTACAACTGAGAAGCTACGATAAAAGCGCCCGCTGTCGCGGGCGCTTTTATTTTCAACCATCCTCCGCTTACGCTGCTTTCAGTTCACGTTCGCGGCGGGCGTCGAAGAATTGTTCGTTTTCGGTAGAGCCGTGCAAGGCCGTGGTTGAAGAGCCGGCGCCCTGGATCGACTGGGTGATGGCGTCGAAGTAGCCGGTGCCGACTTCGCGCTGGTGCTTCACTGCGGTGAAGCCACGGTCGGCGGCGGCGAATTCCTTTTGCTGCAGTTCGACGAAGGCGCTCATGTTGTTGCGCGCGTAGCCGTAGGCCAGCTCGAACATCGAGTAGTTCAGGGCGTGGAAGCCGGCCAGGGTGATGAACTGGAACTTGTAGCCCATCGCGCCCAGCTCGCGTTGGAATTTGGCGATGGTGGCATCGTCCAGGTTGCGCTTCCAGTTGAACGAGGGCGAGCAGTTGTAGGCCAGCATCTTGCCCGGATGCACTTTCTGCACCCCCTCGGCGAACCGGCGCGCGAACTCGAGGTCGGGCGTGCCGGTTTCGCACCACACCATGTCGGCATAGGCTGCGTAGGCGATGCCGCGGGCCAGCGCCTGGTCGAAGCCCTTGCGGGTGCGATAGAAGCCCTCGGCGGTGCGCTCGCCGGTGCAGAATTCACGGTCGCGCTCGTCGATGTCGGAAGTGATCAGGTCCGCGGCTTCGGCGTCGGTGCGCGCCAGGAGAATGGTCGGCACGCCCATGATGTCGGCCGCCAGGCGCGCAGCCTTGAGCTTTTCCACCGCCTCCTGGGTCGGCACCAGCACCTTGCCGCCCATGTGGCCGCACTTTTTCACCGCAGCCAGCTGGTCTTCGAAGTGCACGCCGGCGGCGCCCGCCTCGATCATCGCCTTCATCAGTTCGTGCGCGTTGAGCACGCCGCCGAAGCCGGCTTCGGCATCGGCGACGATCGGCGCCATGAAATCGATGTGGCCGGTGTCGCTATCGAAGTCCTCCATGTGCTGCACCTGGTCGGCGCGCAACAGCGCGTTGTTGATGCGCCGGACCACCGTGGGCACCGAGGTGGTGGCATATAGCGACTGGTCCGGATACATGCTGAGCGAATCGTTGGCGTCGGCGGCCACCTGCCAGCCCGACAGGTAGACCGCCGGCACGCCGGCCTTCACCTGCTGCATCGCCTGGTTGCCTGTGAGTGCGCCCAGGGAATTGACGAAGGGACGCTCATTGATCATTTTCCACAGCTTTTGCGCACCGCTTTGCGCCAGGCTGTATTCGACTTTGACGCTGCCGCGCAGGCGGTAAACGTCGGCCGCGCTGTAGTCGCGGCTGATGCCCTTCCAGCGCGGATTGCTTTGCCATTCGTCCTGGATTTTCCGGATTTCGATATCGCGAGTGCACATGGCCGCTCCTTCATTTACGGGTTGGAAAAGAAGGTTGCTTCAAGCGCCAATCGGTACTCTTCAACCGATGCGGCGCGGCAACATGGGGCGCAGTTTCGACCCTGGTTTAATGCCACGCAACATTTTTAACAGCCTGTAGCACTTACTTAACAAGCTTTTGTTTTTATGTAACTTTTTAATTAAATTTGAAACCTGCCCAAGCTTAATGGAGCACTTAAATAATGCAACGCAGCAATTAAGCGGAGGCTTAGTCGGCGAGCGCTTTTAAGCCCTTGTCGCAAAGACAAAAATAGCGATTATCAAAATAGGGGGACACGCGTGCCGGCAAGTCGGCGAGGTGAAGCAACGATGTGCGCGCGAAGACGCGGCCGCAGCCTGCCCGAAAAAACCTGGCAGCAAAGAGGCGCAAAAAAATTACGGCGCCGCCTCCCGGCGGCGCCGTATCAGGCTAGCGCACGAACCAGTCGGCCAGGGTCAGGATGCAAAAACCGGCACCACAGACCACCGGCACCCACTTGTCGCGATCTTCGCCGCCGGGGAGGGGGAGATGCGGCAGGCGAATTTCGGGCAGATGGGTCAGGGCTTGAATCAATTGGCTCATGATGACTTCCTGGTGCGGGCAGCTAGTAAAGGCAACCTGTTATTGCGCACTTGTTATGGTTGCCCGGCTGAAGCGAACATCGACTGCATGGAAACGAAACCAGCCTGACGGCAACTGCAAGGGAGCTTCGGTGGTGTTCGGATCCGGATTCCTGCCTACTGCACGCCACTGGTGTTTTGTACAGTTACTTAACTGTACGCCCATACAGTTACCGTGTAAAGCCCCTTTGAACGAAAAAAAGCCGCCCGAAGGCGGCTTTTTATTCCTGGCGCGGTGGCCTAGAACGGCATCTTGAAGCCGGGCGGCATGCCCATGCCGGCGCTCAATCCGGCTTTTTTCTCTTCGGCCAGGGTTTCGGCCTTGCGAAAGGCGTCGTTCACCGCGGCCGCCACCAGGTCTTCCAGCATGTCCTTGTCGTCGGCCAAAAGCGAAGGATCGATGGCGATGCGCTTGACCACGCTCTTGCCCGTCATGCTGACCTTGACCATGCCGGCGCCGGACTGGCCCTCGACCTCGATGCCGGCGAGTTCCTCGTCGATCTTGGCCATCTGCTGCTGCATCTTGTCCTGCATCACCTGCGCCTGCTTCATCAGCCCGGCCAGTTGTCCTTTGTTGAACATGTTGTTGCTCCTCTAAATCAAAATCGGGAAATCGCCGGCCCTGGACTACACGGGCCTTACATTGGTGGGTCGGGTGCCGACCTTTTCCATCATCTCTTTGACGAACGGGTCGCCCATGATCGAAGCCTCGGCCGCGCGCTGGCGCTCGTCGTTGTGCTTTTCGGTGATCGCCGCCACCGAAGCGCCGGCCAGTTCACCCACCGTCACGTTCAGGCGCACCGGCTTGCCCAGGTACAACTCGATTGCCGTGCGCAGCTTTTCCTGCATCGGCTTGTCGTCGGCCAGCTTTTGCGTGCCGACGCACAAATCAAAGGCACCGCCGTTGAGGCTTTTGAATTCGCTTTTGTTGGCCCAGGTGCGCACAAAGCCGGTCAGCGGCAGGCGCGCGATCAGCGCCGGCCAATCGCCGTCGAAGCTGCCGGTGGCGGCGAGTTCGGCAGCGGGCTGCGCGCTGGCGCGTTCCGGCGCATTGGCCTGAGCCACGGGCGTCGGTGCCGGGCGGGCAGCAGGAGCCGGTGCCGATGCAACGGCGGCACGCGCCGTCGGCACAGCCGCACGCGGCGCGGAAGACTCGGCGCGCACGCCGCCGCCCTCATCCGGGCGAAAGGCCAGCATGCGCAGCAAGGTCATGGTGAAACCGGTGACTTCGTCCGGTGCCTGCGGCAGGTCGTTCTTGCCGTGGATGGCAATCTGGTAATGCAGCTGCACCTCTTCTGGGCGAAATGCCTGCGCCAGGCGCAGGATGTCTTCGCGCTCAGGCGCGTCGTCGGCAATCGCCGCTGGCGCGGCTTGCGCCACGGCGATGCGCGAGAGCAGCGAGGCCAGTTCGGCGAGCGCCCCGCCAAAGGACAGGCTGCGGCCCAGCATCTCGTCGGCGACCGCCAGCAGAACGGCCGCGTCGCCTGCCACCAGCGCATCCAGGATGCGGATCAGGTAGCTCATGTCGATGGCGCCGAGCATGCCCCTGATCGCTTCTTCCGTTACCTCACCGGCGCTGTAGGCAATCGCCTGGTCGGTCAGCGAAAGCGCGTCGCGCATGCTGCCGGAGGCGGCGGCGGCGATCAGGCGCAGGCCCTGGCGCTCGGCCTCGATGTTTTCCGCCTTTAGCACTTCTTCGAGATGGCCGACGATCTGCGGCTGCGGCATCTGCTTGAGGTTGAACTGCAGGCAGCGCGACAGCACCGTGACAGGGATTTTTTGCGGGTCAGTGGTGGCGAGGATGAACTTGACGTGCTCCGGCGGCTCTTCCAGCGTCTTCAGCATGGCGTTGAAGGCATGGTTGGTCAGCATGTGCACTTCGTCGATCATCAGCACCTTGTAGCGCGTCGAATCGAGCTTGTAGGGTGCCGACTCGAGGATCTGCGTCATCTCGTCGACGCTGCGGTTGGAGGCCGCGTCCATCTCGATGTAGTCGATGAAGCGGCCGGCGTCGATCGCCACGCAGGCGGCGCAGACGCCGCAGGGCGTGGCGGAAACGCCGACTTCACAGTTCAGGGCCTTGGCGAGAATCCGCGCGATGGTGGTCTTGCCGACGCCGCGGGTGCCGGTGAACAAATAGGCGTGGTGCAGGCGCTTGACCGTCAAGGCGTGGGTCAGCGCCTTGACCACGTGCTCCTGCCCTACCAGGGTCGCGAAGGACTTGGGGCGGTACTTGCGCGCGAGGACGACGTAGGACATGGGGAGGCGTCAGTACGAATTATCCGGCTCACAACGGTTCACACGGGAATATCCTTGTGACCTCGCCTAAGGCGGTACGGTAAACATGCGACTTTGAACCGTTGTAAACCAGCCAATTCTGAATTAGGTGGCGAGCCGGGACCCCGGCACTTGAGGTGATTGGTTATGGCTGCTTCGTTCCCGACCTGACCAGGTTCCCAAGCCTTAATGCGGGGGGGCCCGCCGGGATCAATTGTACCTGTTCCACGCAGCGGGAATGCCGGCGGCCAGACGAAAACACGCCGCGCGCGCGGGATGCGAACCCGCCTAAGGTGCCAACCTGCTGATGCGCCAGCCGCCTGCCTCGCGGCTGTAGACCAGGCGGTCGTGCAGCCGGCTTTTGCGCCCCTGCCAGAACTCCATGCGCTGCGGCACCAGGCGGTAGCCGCCCCAGTGCGGCGGCGGCGCCGGCTCCGCGCCCAGGCGCTGCCCGGCTTCGGCAAACTTTTGCTCCAGCCAGGCGCGGTCGGGAATTTCCTGGCTTTGCGGCGAAGCCCAGGCGCCAACCCGGCTTTGCAGCGGCCGGCTGGCGAAATAGGCTTCGGTCTCGGCGTCGCTGGCCTTTTCCACCCGGCCCTCGATACGCAGCTCGCGCTCCAGTTCGACCCAGTGGAACAGCAGCGCGGCACGCGGATTGGCCGCCAGCTCGCGGCCCTTGCGGCTCTCGTAGTTAGTGAAAAACGCGAAGCCGCGCGCATCCGCACCCTTCAGCAGCAGGATGCGCGACGACGGCTGGCCGTCGGCGCCCACGGTGGCCACCGACATCGCGGTGGGCTCCGGGCAGCGCGCGGCGATCGCCTCGGCCAGCCACTTGTCGAACTGCAGGTGGGGGTCGGCGGCGACGTCGGCTTCGGTGAGCGAGGCCAGCGCGTAGTCGCGGCGCATGTCGGCGAGATTGACTGCAGCGGTCACGAGATGACTCTTACGAAAGTACTTCAAGAGTGAAAGAACGGTTGCACCCATTCTAGCAAGAGCGCGCCGCCGCGACGGCACGGCGCGGCACCGTGCGGCACCGTGCGGAAGACCCGCGACGGCTAGCGTTTTCACGCCGCAATTTACAGCGATGACACAAGACCTAGTATCCCCTCTGTGGCCGGGCACTATTCCCAGTGACACGCGATGGCGGCATTGCGAAACGCAAACCGCGTTTCTCAGAGGGAAACCGCGTGTAATTTTTTTGTTTTTCCCTCTGAAAAACCGTTGACAACGCCCGCGAGAGTGTGCATTCTTCGCGCTGTCACTCTATACACCGCATATTTTCAGAGTGGCAAGAGACGCAAAATCGCGTGCGGGCGGGGAGTGTGGAACAAAAATTCCGCAGACCATCCACCCAATCAGCGCCGGTTTTGCGGCTCTTGGCAAGTTGTCCAACGTTGTCGCTTTTTCGTTTCACCAACTGTTGTTTTTCAACGTAACCAGGAGGTAATACCATGGCCACCGCCAAGAAAGCAGCAAAGAAGCCCGCCGCCAAGAAAGCCCCGGCGAAGAAGCCCGTCGCCAAGAAAGTAGCTGCCAAGAAGCCGGCTGCGAAGAAGGCCGCCGTCAAGAAGCCGGCAGCGAAAAAAGCCGCCCCGAAGAAAAAGGTTGCCCGCAAGCCGAACGCCGCTTTCATGAAGCCGGTGACCCCCTCGGCCGCCCTGGCCGCCGTGATCGGCGACAAGCCGGCGCCGCGCACCGAGATCACCAGCAAGATCTGGGCGTACATCAAGAAGAACGCCCTGCAAGACAAGGTCAACAAGCGCAACATCAACGCCGACGACAAGCTGAAGGTCGTTTTCGGCGGCAAGAAGACCGTGTCGATGTTCGAAATGACCAAGCTGGTCAGCGCGCATCTGAAGTAAGCACGTCAGGCTTCACGGCCATGAAAAAGCCCGCGCATCGCGCGGGCTTTTTTTCGCCCGGGTTTTCGTCCGGGAGCCGGTGAATCAGTAGGCCAGCGATTCGTTGCCGGGCACGTGCTGGCGACGCTGCAGGGCACGCAGCAGGCGCAGATAGCGCACCAGCAGGCCGCGGCCGATACGCACAGCCCGATTGTGATGGCGCGCCTTCTTTTGCTCGATCCGCACCCTTGCATCACCCAGCGCCGATAGCAGCACATGGGAGTCGCGGTTCACCGTCAGCGTTTGACCGGGCCCGAGCACGCGGTCGTTGAGGTCACCGTCGCGGGTGAGCCACACCGCGCCGCAGATGCCGGTAATGACCGAACGCGTGGCAGTGCCCAGCTCCAGTGTCTGGCCTTTGTTCAGGGACAGCTCGGCGGTATTGAAAGTGGCTTGCATGGCAGTTTCCTTTCGTATAAGTTTTGCTCATGCGGTGCGTTGGGCCGGGCCTGCTCTGCTGCTTGGCTTGGTGGCGCTCCGGTAAAAGCATTTTCCCCCTGGCGTTGCAGTGCCGCAAACGACATTTGAGCACCGTTCGTATGCAAAAAACTCATGCGAAACCCACTTATCCGGCACGCTCCCGCCTGCCTTCCCTGGACACGCTCAAGGTGTTCGAGGCGGCGGCGCGGCATCTGAGCTTTACCCGCGCCGCCGCCGAACTGGCGGTGACCCAGTCGGCCGTCAGCCGACAGATCAAGACGCTGGAAGACGGCTTGAGCATCGCCCTGTTCGCCCGCTACAACCGCCGCCTGGAATTGACCGAAGCCGGGCAACGCCTGGCGCGCAGCAGCGGCCGCGCGCTGGCCGAACTGGAAGCCGCCTTGCTGGAAGTCGGTGCCGCCGGGCCGCAGGTGCTGACCGTCACCACGCCGCTGTCTTTCGCCTCGCTCTGGCTGGTGCCGCGCCTTGCGGCGTTTCGCACCCGCCACCCCGGCATCGACGTGCGCCTGGCGGCCAACGACAGCATCATTTCGCTGGAGCGCGAGCGGGTCGACTGTGCCATCCGCTTTTGCGAGCCGGACCAGGCGCCCGCCGGCGCCCTGTCGCTGATGCGCGAGGAGGCGGTTCCGGTCGCCAGCCCGAAGCTGCTGAAGGATAGGGCGCGCCCGCTGGCGACCCCGGCCGACCTCAAACGCCACGTATTGCTGCGCTACGACGACCCGAACCGCCGCCTGCCCTGGGTGGAATGGTCGGTGTGGCTGTCGGCGTGGAAGCTGGACAATTTCGCGCCGGCGGGCTGGGTCACCTTTTCGCACTACGACCAGTTGATCCAGGCGGCGGTCGAGGGCGAAGGCGTGGCCATCGGCCGGCAGGCGCTGGTGGCGCGCCTGCTGCGCCAGAAAAAACTGGTGATTCCTTTTGGCGAAAGCCTCGCCGCAGCGCGGCAATACTTTGTGGTGCAATCGCGCGCCAGCCGCGCACGCCCCGAGTTGCGTGCCTTCGTCGACTGGGTGCAGGAAGAAGCCGCCAGCGAGAGCGAATCACGCAAGGCTTTGTGACAGCCTCGCGCAACACTTGCGGAAGTTCGTTTAAGCCATTGAATCCGTTTCAAATCATGCGCCGCCATTGCGGGTGAGTTGCCCGCGCCGCGACACGCATGCGCGAAAAACTTTGCGCACCTGCGCGCAAACTGCTTATCATCGTTTCACCATCCGCCGCGCGTGGGTGAGGCAAAACAGCAGCATCAAAAATACAAAACGGCGGCTGCAGGGAACCGCCACGACATCTACCGAAGGAGACAAGCATGAGTTCCGTAGAGCTGGCGCTGACCGTGAATGGCAAGGCGGTCACCGCGAAAATCGAATCTTCCACCACCCTGGTCGAGCTGCTGCGCGAAACCCTGCGCCTGACCGGCACCCACGTCGGCTGCGACACCGCCCAGTGCGGCGCCTGCACCGTGCTGCTGAACGGCCGTGCGGTGAAGTCGTGCAACGTGCTGGCCCTGCAGGTGAAGGGGCAGCAGGTCACCACCATCGAGGGCCTGGCCGCCGCCGACGGCGAGATGCACCCGATGCAGGCTGCCTTCAAGGAATGCCACGGCCTGCAATGCGGCTTCTGTACGCCCGGCATGGTGATGAGCGCCTGTGAGCTGGCGGGACGGATGAAGAATCCCTCCGAAGCCGACATCCGCGGCGCCTTCGACGGCAATCTCTGCCGCTGCACCGGCTACCAGAACATCGTCAAATCCGTCCAGACCGGCCTGGCCGGGATGGCGAAATAGGAGGCTGCCATGAGCGACATGAGCAATCAAAGCCCCCTGGGCCAGGCGATCAAGCGCAAGGAAGACTACCGCTTTCTCACCGGCGGCGGCCGCTATACCGACGATATCCGCCTCGACAACCAAGCCTACGCCTACTTCCTGCGCTCGCCGCATGCGCATGCGCGCATCAAGGGCTATGGCCTGGATGCGGCGAAGGCCTCGCCCGGCGTGCTGGGCATTCTCACCGGCGCGGACATCAAGGCGGCCGGTATCGGCGGCCTGCCCTGCGGCTGGCTGATTACCGATGTCAACGGCCAGCCGATGAAAGAGCCGCCCCACCCCGTGCTGGCAATCGACAAGGTGCGCTACGTTGGCGACCACGTTGCGCTGGTGGTGGCCGACACTCTGGCGCAAGCCAAGGCGGCAGCGGCGCTGATTGACGTCGATTACGATGTGCTGCCGGCCGTCGTCAAAGGTCCGGACGCGCTCAAGCCCGGCGCCCCGCAGGTGCACGACGCCGCCGCGCCGAACAACACCAGCTACGTCTGGCAACTCGGCGACAAGGCGGCCACCGATGCCGCGATCGCCAAGGCACATCACGTCACCAAGCTGGAGTTCGACAACAACCGCCTGGTGCCCAACGCCATCGAGCCGCGCGCAGCCATCGCCTCCTACGACCGCGCCAACGACAACTATACCCTCTACGTCTCCAACCAGAACCCGCACGTCGAGCGCCTGTTGATGACCGCCTTCGTGCTCGGCCTGCCCGAGCACAAGGTGCGGGTGATCGCGCCCGATGTGGGCGGCGGTTTCGGCTCGAAAATCTATCTCTACGCCGAAGAGACGGCGATGGTTTTCTTCTCCAAGCAGATCGGCCGCCCGATCAAGTGGACCTGCGAGCGTACCGAGGAATTTCTCTCGGTGGCCCACGGCCGCGACCACCACTCGACCGCCGAACTGGCGATGGACAAGGAGGGCAATTTCCTCGCCCTGCGGGTGAAGACCAACGCCAACCTCGGCGCCTATCTCTCCACTTTCGGCTCCTGCGTGCCGACCATCCTCTACGCCACGCTGCTCGCCGGCCAGTACAAGACCCCGGCGATCCACGCCGAAGTCACGGCGGTATTCACCAACACCTCCCCGGTGGATGCCTATCGCGGCGCGGGTCGCCCCGAAGCCACCTTCCTGGTCGAGCGCATCGTGGAAACCGCGGCGCGCGAGATGAAAATGGACCCGGCGGAAATCCGCCGCCGCAACTTCATCACCACCTTCCCCTACCAGACCCCGGTGGCCTTGCAGTACGACACCGGCAACTATGCCGCGAGCCTGGACAAGTGCCTGAAAATGGCCGACGTCGAAGGCTACCCGGCGCGCAAGAAGGCGAGCGAGGCAAAGGGGTTCAAGCGCGGCATCGGCTACTCCTGCTACATCGAGGCCTGCGGCATCGCGCCCTCGCGCGTGGCGGGGGCACTGGGTGCGCGTGCCGGGCTGTTCGAGGTCGGGCAGATCCGCGTGCACCCCACCGGCAAGATCAGCGTGTTCACCGGCACCCACAGCCACGGCCAGGGGCATGAGACCACTTTCGCTCAGGTGGTGTCCGACCGCCTCGGCATCCCGATGGCCGATATCGAAGTGGTGCACGGCGACACCGACCGCATACCCTTCGGCATGGGTACCTACGGCAGCCGTTCGCTGGCTGTCGGCGGCACCGCCATCGTCAAGGCCACCGACAAGATCGTCGCCAAGGGCAAGAAGATCGCGGCGCACATGCTGGAGGCGGCCGACTCCGACATCGAGTTCAAGGACGGCAAGTTCACCGTCGCCGGCACCGACAAGAGCCTGCCCTTCGCCGCCGTTGCGCTCTCGGCCTACGTGCCGCACAACTACCCGCTGGAAACCCTCGAGCCAGGCCTGGATGAGACGGCCTTCTTCGACCCCGCCAACTTCACCTTCCCGGCCGGCTGCTACATCTGCGAAGTGGAGATCGATCCCGAGACCGGCCACACGCGCATCGACAAGTTCACCGCGGTGGATGACTTCGGCAACATCGTCAACCCGATGATCGTCGAAGGCCAGGTGCACGGCGGCCTGGCGCAAGGCATCGGCCAGGCATTGATGGAAGGCTGCGTCTACGACCCGGAAAGCGGGCAGTTGCTCACTGCCTCCTTCATGGACTACGCCATGCCGCATGCTTCCGACCTGCCGAAGTTCGAAGTCGGCGCCACCTGCACGCCCTGCACCGTCAACCCGCTGGGGGTCAAAGGATGCGGCGAGGCCGGCGCCATTGGCTCGCCGCCGGCGGTGATCAACGCGATTACCGACGCGCTCGGCGTGCGCGAGATCGCCATGCCCGCCACGCCCCTGCGGGTGTGGGAAACCATCCAGGCCAACCTGTAAAGCGAGGAGACCATCATGAGCCAATTCAATTTTTCCTCTCCCGCCAGCACCAGCGACGCCCTCAAGGCGTTCAAGGCGGCCGCCGACCCGAAGTTCGTCGCCGGCGGCCAGAGCCTGTTGCCGACCATCCGCCTGGGGCTGGCCGATCCATCAGACCTGATCGACCTGCATAGCATCGCCGAACTGTCAGCCATCAAGACCAGCGCCACACAGGTGAGCATAGGCGCGATGGCCACGCACGCCAGCGTCGCCGAGTCGGCCGAGGTGGCGCGCCTGATCCCGGCGCTGGCCTACCTCGCCGGCCACATCGGCGACCGCCAGGTGCGCAACCGCGGCACCATTGGCGGCGCGCTGGCCAACAGCGACCCGGCGGCCTGCTATCCGGCCGGCGTCTTGGGCCTGGGGGCGACCATCAACACCGACCGCCGCAAGATCGCCGCCGACGATTACTTCCAGGGCCTGTTCACCACTGCCTTGGAACCGGGCGAGATCATCACCTCGGTCGATTTCCCGGTGCCGGAGAAGGCGGCCTATGTGAAGCTGCGCAACCCGGCATCGCACTTCCCGCTGGTCGGCGTGTTCGTGGCCAGAACTGCGGGCGGGGTACGCGTCGCCGTTACCGGCGCGGGCGCCTGCGCCTTCCGCGTCAAGGCGATGGAGGACGCACTGAAGTCCAGTTTCAGCGCCGACGCCATCAAGGGTGTCAAGGTCGATGCGAAAGACCTGAACCGCGACCTGCACGCCACCCCGGCCTACCGCGCCCAGCTGATCAACGTGCTGGCGCGCCGCGCGGTGGCAGCCGCGTAAAATAGAAACATCCGCCACCGTACCGCCCGGCTGATGCCGGGCGGTTCCATTTCAGGCTACGCCATGTCCGCCCTGCCCGATTCGATTGCCGCAACCCAAGCCTTGCTCACCGGCGCCGACTACGTCGCCAGCCGCAGCCTGGCGACCACCGTCTACCTGGCGCTGACCATGCAGCGCCCGCTGTTTCTCGAAGGCGAGGCCGGCGTGGGCAAGACCGAGATCGCCAAGGTGCTGTCGCAGGCGCTGAACCGCCCGCTGGTGCGCCTGCAATGCTACGAAGGCCTGGACCTGGCCTCCGCCGCCTACGAGTGGAACTACCCGCGCCAGATGCTGCAAATCCGCCTGGCCGAAGCGGCGGGCACGGCCGACGCCGGCGCACTCGCCAAGACCATTTTCGATGAGCAGTTCCTGCTCAAGCGCCCGCTGCTGCAGGCGCTCGAAACCACGCCCGCCGGCGCGCCGGTGCTGCTGATCGACGAACTGGATCGGGCGGACGAACCCTTCGAAGCCTTCCTGCTAGAAGTGCTGGCCGACTTCCAGATCACCATTCCGGAACTCGGGGTGATCAAGGCTGCCGAGCCGCCTATCGTCATCATCACCTCCAACCGCACCCGCGAGATTCACGATGCCGTGAAACGCCGCTGCCTTTACTTCTGGGTCGATTACCCGGATGCGCAGCGCGAGCTGGAAATCGTTGCCCGCAAGGTGCCGCAGGCCAATGCCGCCCTGTCGCAACAGGTGGTCGAGTTCGTGCAGCGCCTGCGCACCCGCGACTTGTACAAACTCCCCGGGGTGGCCGAGACCATCGACTGGACCCGCGCGCTGACGGCGCTCGACAAACTGGCGCTCGATCCCGAGACGATCAACGATACGCTTGGGACTTTGCTCAAGTACCAGGACGACATCGCGAAGATCCAGGGCTCGGAGGCCGCCGCGATTCTCGCCGAGGTCAACGCCCGCGCCACCGCATAGGGTCCACCCCATGCCGATCGAGTCCGTCCTCCAGGTCCCCGCCGAAGCGGCGCCCGGCGGCAAACTGGCGGAGAACGTGGTCCACTTCGCCCGCGTGCTGCGCGCCGCCGGCATGCAGGTGGGGCCGGCCAAGGTGATAGACGCGCTGCAGGCGCTGCAAATCGCCGGCATCGAAAGCCGGGACGACTGGCATGCGGTGCTCAAGGCGATCTTCGTCCAGCGGCATGAGGACAGCGAGATGTTCGACCAGGCCTTCGAGTTCTTCTGGCGCGATCCGGCGCTGCTCGAGCGCATGATGCAGCTCCTGCTGCCCAAGGTGTTCGGCCGTGCCGGCAATGCCGATGATGAAAAGGCCAATCGCCGCCTTGCCGATGCGCTGACCCCGCCGCACGCGCCCAAGCACGACCGCGCCAAGGAAGAGCAGGAGATCGAAGTCGAGGCCGAACTCACCTTCTCGGCAGAGGAAAAGCTGCAGCAGGTCGACTTCGAAAAAATGAGCACCGCCGAGTGGCAGCAGGCCAAGGAGATGATCGCCCGCCTGCGCCTGCCGCTGCCGCAAATCCGTACCCGGCGCCGCAGCCCGCATGCGCACGGCGACCTGATCGATCCGCGCGCCACCGCGCGCGCCTCGCTACGCACCGGCGGCGAACTGCTGCGACTGAAGCGCACCCGGCGTATCAAGCGTACACCGCCGCTGGTGGTGCTCTGCGACATCTCCGGTTCCATGCATCGCTACACTCGCATGCTGCTGCACTTCGTTCATGCACTCGCGCGCAACCAGGGCGCGCGGCGCGTGCCGGTGCATACGCTCTTGTTCGGCACTCGTCTCACCAACGTGTCGCGCCACCTGCGCGAGCGCGATGTCGATGTGGCGGTGGAACGGGTACGCGGGGCGGTGGCCGACTGGGCCGGCGGCACGCGCATCGGCGCCAGTCTCAAGGAATTCAACCTGCGCTGGTCGCGCCGTTTGCTCGGGCAGAATGCCTCGGTGCTGCTGATCACCGACGGCCTGGACCGCGACCAGGTGGACGAGTTGCGCGAAGCAATGGCGCGCCTGAAACGCTCGGCGCACCAGTTGATCTGGCTCAACCCGCTATTGCGCTACGACAAGTTCGAGGCCAGGCCGGCAGGCATCCGCGCCATGCTGCCTTACGTGGACGCACACCTGCCGGTGCACAACCTCGAGGCGCTGGGCGACCTCGCCGCCGCGCTGACCAAAGCGCAGTGGCTCACCGCCCGCTAGCAATACCGATCAACGCTTACGCGTAGGCCGGCTCATTGCGCTGGATCAGCGCAGCCGGCACGCCGGCCTTGGCTTGCGCCAGTTCTTCGCGGCCGATCCAGGCGCCGTCGGCGACTTCCATGCCCAGCAGTTCCATCACCTGCATGGCCAGCTCGCGGCAGGCATTGTGTAACTGGGTCGGCAGCGCCGGCAGTTCATCCTGCAGCAGCAGCTTGGAGCACGACAGCGCATACACCGGCGCCAGGATGCGCGTGCGGTAGCGCCCCAGCATGCCGTTGACGGAACGTTGTGCCGAGGCTTCGGCAAAGCGGTTGGTCGGCCATTGCGACGGCAGGGCATACGCATTGGGAAAACGGTCGAGGTCGCGGATCACGGTGCGGATGTCTTCGTGCGAATCGCGAAACGGCAAAATCACCAGGTCGGCCATCGCCGCCAGCTGCTCGTCCATTTGCGGGCGATTGCCGCCACCGTCGATGATACCCACCCAGTCCGGCGCGCCGGCCAGCTTGGCGGTGCAGCGCGCAAGGTCTTCCGACTCGCGGGCGTCGTACGGCAGGTAGGTGCGGTTGAACTTGGAAAGCTTGTCGCGGTAGGTATCGGTGAGGATGGCGACCGCCCGGCGGTTGAACAGGCCGAAACCGTGGCCCAGCATGTGCGAAAGCGTGGTCTTGCCGGTGCCGCCCTTGTTGCCGATGACGCTGATGACCTGACCCATGATGCCCCTCGTGAAGATGAATGGTATTTGAGGGTATTTTCGGCCCGGGCGGCCGGGGGACAAGCGGCGAACAGGGCGAAAAAATGCCCCCAATTCGCCGACGCCATGGGGGCCTAAGGGGTTAACGGCGCGAATCCCTGTTTCTTGAGGATATTCTGGCCTTCCTCCGACAGCACGAAATCCGCCAACTCGTTGGCGGGCGAAGCGGCGCCACGCATCACCACCATGCCGTAGGTTGCGGTGACCGAAAGATTGTCCGGCAGGGCGACGTTGACCAGCCCCGGCACCTCGCGCAAGGCCGTTACCGCGCCGGTGCAATAGGTGATGAACACGTCCACGGCGCGGTCTTCCATGAACTTGCCGTAGGCGCTGCGGTCCTTCGGCGGCGGCGCGGACGTGGGGCCGCCGACCAGTTGCATCGCTTTGGCGCTGAGCTTCTCGAAGGCACCGGGTTTTATTGCCCCAGCGCGCTCGAACATCAGCCAGGTGTAGTCGCCGGAC
>DATAZV010000290.1:0-2232 GCA_036271855.1 Burkholderiales bacterium | reverse complement strand
GGCGATACACGCGCCCGCTGGGGTCATGCATTCCGGTCTGCCCCTGGTCGGTGAAATACACCGTACCGTCGGGCAGCACGCACAAATCATTCAGCCCCTTGAAGCTCTCGGCGTTGCGCCGCGCCAGCACCGGCTCGGGCGTGCCACCCTGCGGGTTCAGCGCCAGCAGGCCGCGCTTGTAATCGGTGATCCACAGCCGGCCGTCGGGGTGGAACTTCATGCCGTTGGGCTCGCCATCGTATTCGGCGATCTGCGACCACTCGCCCGCCGGCGTGACGCGGAAGATGCGACCGTAGGGAATGTCGGTGACGAACAGGTTGCCGGACTTATCGAACACCGGCCCCTCAATGAAACAAGGCACCGACTGCCCCGGCTTGTTGGCGTCGGCCCAGTCCGAGCGGGCGCCGGGGCGGCGCAAGGCGTCGGGCACGGCGCTGAAGATTTCGCAAAGGGTTTCGGGCGGCGGTGCGTAGAACATGCGGACCTGACGTAAGGGGGAGGGGGCGCGTGCGCGATTATCCGTCCCGGCTTCCGCGGTGGCAATGCGGTTTGTGCCGTCTGGCTGCGCGGGCTGTCGATTTTTATTGACGGCAAAATGCCTGATCTTGGACAATACCCATACCTGAGGTTTTATATAGCCTCCGCCTGCATCGAAAGCTAGTCCGGTCTTCATGCCAAAAAGCCCCATTGGGGACAACGTCGAAGCACTGCGCAATCGCTGGCAGTTGCCCAAGCGCCAGCGCCTGCTGGACAAATTCTTCGGCCAGCGCAGTTTCATCGACTTCGCCGGCACCCCGGAAGACGGCCTCGCCGATCCGACCCTGATCAAGGACCTGCGCGCCGCCCCTCTGGCGGGGCGCGAGCTGCAAGACCTCCTGCTGGTGAATGCCGACGTGCGCTGGGCCGATTTCACTGGCTCGCGGGTGCAGGGGCCGTTTCAGCATGCCAACCTGGCGCATGCCGATTTCAGCCGCGCGGTACTCAGCGCCTGCCCGTTCTGGAAGTCGCGCCTGATCGATTGCCGTTTCGAGCACACAGCTTTATTGCGGGTGAGTTTCGAGCAATGTATTTTGTTCGGCGCCTCATTCCGGGATGCGCAACTCGCCGATGTGCGCTTCGAGTCGGCCGATTTGCAAAATACCGACTTCACCGGCGCCCGGCTGGAGAACTGCGTACTCAGCCGCGTCAAGCTGGACAACAGCCAGCGCGCCTTCTGGGCGGCACAGGCGCAGTGCCGGCTCGAAGAGGTGGAGTGGTGCGAAGAGGCGCTGGGCGAGCCGGCCTGAGCGCAGGCTGTGCGGCGGAAAAAGCGGGCCATGATGGCCCGCTTTTTTATGTGCTGGCGGGATCGCCTATTTGTGCTGCGGCTCGCCTTCGCGTGCGTCGTGCGAATTCACTGCCACCACCGCCGGCTCGCCCGAGGTGTTGCTCCAGGCGTGGTTGGTGCCGCGCTGGATCACCACGTCGCCCTGTTTGAGTTTGACTTCGGCGGTGTCCAGGACCAGCGTGACCTCACCATGAATCACCACGCAAAAATCCAGGGTGCGGGTTTTTTGCATGTAGGGGCTAGGTGTGCCCTTGGCGTAAGTCGAGGCCTGCGGCGCGCCCATCGCCGCGAAGTAGGCGCGGGCCTCGGCCTCGCCGGCCTTGCCCTTCCAGTTCGAATCCGGCGGTATCGTATAGACGCGGCACACGGTGCCGTTTTTCGGCGGTAGCAGGTTGTGCGGCAGGTGCAGGGTCTCGCCGGGAATGCCTGCCGGGTGGCTGTCGGTCACCCACAGGCGGGTGGCGGCAAAGCCGGGGCGCGCCGGGTCGTAGCGCATGTCGGGGGAGGGGCCGTCGCTGATCAGGCAGGACTTGCCGGGCTCCTTGTCGGCTACCACGATACGCCGCGTCGGCGCAACGCCGGGCGGCAGCTTCATGTTCTTGTCGCCGACCATCGGCTGGTGCTTGCCCTGCACCAGGCCCTGCGGGCCGTCGACGAACTTGGCGCTGATCATGTCGAACAGCACGATGCCGTGATCGCGCGGGCTGCCCCACTGGTGCCAGGCAGCTACGTCGATCACGACGTCACCGGGTTTCCACAAAACTTCGCCGTCGTCCAGCCCCAGCACGCGCTCGCCCTCGATCAGGATGGCGTAGTCCACCGTCTCGGTCTTGTGGTGGTCGCCGACCTAGGAGTTGCGCCCGCCGCGGTCCCAGCGCCGGCCGCTGGGCACCATGGTGGGCGGG
>DATAZV010000289.1:0-4183 GCA_036271855.1 Burkholderiales bacterium | reverse complement strand
GGAGCAAACGCAGTGAGGGTATGACAGGTTGCGCGCAGGGCGGTTCGCCGCCGTGCCTGTCGGCGCGCTGCCGACATCTTTTACACTGGCGCGGTCTTACAATTTCGTCCATCGATTATCCGGGGAATCGCATGCAATACGAACTCTATTACTGGCCCACCATCCAGGGCCGCGGTGAATTCGTGCGCCTGGCGCTGGAAGCCGGCGGCGCTGATTATGTCGATGTCGCCCGCGGCAAGAAGAAGGGCCAGGGGATGGAGGCCATGTTGAAGCTGATGGCCGGCAAATCGTCCATCCGCGCCGACCAGACGCGCCTGCCGTTCGCGCCGCCTTTTCTCAAGGTGGGCGGGGAGCTGATCGCGCAGACCGCGCACATCCTCGACTATCTCGGCCCGCCATTAAAGCTGGTGCCGCGCGACGCCGCCGGGCGGCGCTTTACCCAGCAACTGCAAATGACCATGGCCGACCTGGTGGTGGAGGCGCACGACACCCACCACCCGGTCGCCAGCAGCCTCTATTACGAAGAGCAAAAGCCGGTGGCGCGCAAGCGCTCGAAAATTTTCATCGCCGAGCGGATTCCGAAATTCCTCGACTACTTCGAGAACACGCTGGCGCTCAACCCGCGCGGGCCGGCGCACCTGGTGGGCGCGAGCCTGACGTATGCGGACCTGTCGCTGTTCCAGGTGATCGAGGGCCTGCGCTATGCGTTTCCCAAATCGATGAAGCGCGGCGAGAAGGCCTGGCCGAAGGCGGTGGCCTTGCACGATCGCGTCGCGGCCCTGCCGCGCATTGCTGCCTACCTTGCCTCGCCGCGGCGCATTGCTTTCAACGAGGACGGGATCTTTCGCCGCTACCCTGAATTGGAGCGCTAGAGATGGGCGGAAAGGCGTTGATCTCCTTCATGCCTTTGTCATGAAAAACTATCCTTTTCCCCGCCTTGCTTGCCTGAAACAGCCGCCACGTGGCTTTTCTCGCCGATTAAGACACCAGATTTAACAAATTCCTCCTCTGCTGCGGGCATGCAGCAAAAGGGCTTGAAGGCGCCCCATCCTGACCGGTTCACCAGAGCTAAAAGGCCATTTCAAGAGCCATGTTGCAGTGCGCACAAGTCCTTGTTTTGGCAGTCAGCGGTGATTTTCTCTTGATCTATGTCAAGACTCATATGGGGTCCCGCGTTCTACATTAATTTCCGCTCATGTTATGTAACAAAGGGTCGTTACCCTTTCACATGCGCGTTTTCGGGTAACAAGGCAGCACCGGACCAAAAACAATAAACCGGAAGCGCAACGACGGCGCTTGAATAAAGCAGTACTCCGGACCAGACAAACAAACAGGTTTTTATGTATCTCAAGCAGCAGCACATGGCCGCAAGGATGCGGCACCTCCTTCGCACGACGGCGCGCCGGGTCATGGCCTGCGGCGTGGCTTGCGGCGGTGCCGTGCTGCTGTCGGCCTGCGTCTCCGGCACCTCGGCCGATCTGGCCTGCAAGAACGACAGTGCGGCCAAGGCGCTTTCCGGCGACATCCAGGGCAACGTGGTGGTGCCGCGCAATGCCACCTGCTACCTGAAGGCGAATATCGCCGGCGACGTCAACGCCCAGGACGGCGCGCGCATCTACGTGCTCGACGGCACCCATATCAGCGGCAGCTTTCGCGCGGTCGGCGCGGCGCTGGTGCGCTTTAATCTGGACGGCGCCTCGGCGGCTGCCTCCGGGCGCCTGGGGCGCGCGGCGCCGGCGCGGATTTACGTCGGCAGCAACCTGGTGGTGAAGGAATCGCACCTGGTCGGCGAGTCCGGCATCGCCGCCACCGAAATCGGCGGCAACCTGGTGATCCTGCGCAATGCCGACGGCGGCGGCGGCGGCGTTGCCAGCAACGAAGGCCACGCCAGCTTCAATGTCTGCACCCCCGGCATGTGCCGGCCCGAGGCCGCGGTGCGGGTGGGCAAGTCGGTGAAGATCCGCCAGAACCAGGTCGCGGTCGCCCTCAACTACACCAGCATCGGCGCCGACCTCAAATGCGCCAGCAACGACTACGCCCCGGTGCTGATGAAATCGCAGGCCGGCGCCGGCCGCGTCACCGTCAAGGGCCGCAAGAGCGGCCAGTGCGAACACCTGCGCGAAGTGGTGACGGCGCCCACGCCGCCCGCCATCGCCACGCCCGGCAGCGCCGTGCCCGCCCCCAAGGCGTAAACCCCCCCTTTCTTCCTGGCGAAAGTCAGTTAAACGCCCGCGCAAGCGGGCGTTTCTTTATCCGCGTGATCCAGTGTGGCCGCTTGCGCTGCTAAAGTAGCGCTTGCAACCACCGCCTGCCAACACAGGCTCCGAGGAGACCCGCAAGTGATCATCGAAAACCAGGAGGACGTCACCACCGCCGTCCTCGCCGAAATGCAGCGCACCCCGGACGCGCGCAGCAAGCAGATCCTCGAAGCCCTGGTGCGCCACCTGCACGGCTTCGTGCGCGAGGTGCGCCTGACCGAGCGCGAGTTCCAGGAGGCGGTGCGCCAGATCGCCCGCCTGGGCCAGCTCACCACCCCCAGCCACAACGAGGTGATGCTGATGATGGGCGCGCTTGGCGTCTCCAACCTGGTGTGCCTCTTGAACAACGGCGCGAACGGCACCCAGCCGACGCAGGCGAACAACCTTGGCCCCTTCTGGCGCGAAGGCTCGCCCGCGGTGGCCAACGGCGGCAGCCTGCTGCGCTCGCCCACCGGCGGCGAGCCGCTGTTTTTCAGCGGCCGGGTGCGCGAAGCGGGCGGCGTGCCGGTGGCGGGGGCCGAGGTCGACGTCTGGCATTCCTCTCCCGTCGGCCTGTACGAAAACCAGGACACCGAGCAGGCCGAGATGAATTTGCGCGGACGCTTCACCACCGACGCCGAAGGCCGCTTCGGCTTTCGCAGCGTCAAGCCCGGCGCCTACCCAGTGCCGATCGAAGGGCCTACCGGCGACTTGCTGAAGGCGCAAAAGCGCCACAACTGGCGCCCGGCGCATTTGCACTTCCTGATCTACAAACAGGGCTACAAGACCATCGCCTCGCAGGTCTACAGCAACGACGACCAGTATCTCGAAACCGACTCGCAGTTCGGCGTCACCAAGGCGCTGATTGGCCATTACGTGCGCCATGAGGGAGGCACGCCACCGGCGGCCGACGTCAAGGGTGCGTGGGTCAGCCTGGAGCACGACTTCACCATCGAGCCCGGCGAGGCCCGGCTGCCGAAGCCGCCGATCAGCGCCAAGACGCAAAAAGCCGCCTGAGCCGGAAGAGATGAGGCCGGGCCGGAAGACATAAGGAGAGCGCCATGCAATTTTCCATCAGCCAGCCCGAGACTTCGGACTTCAAGGTCGACGGCCTGCGCGAGTATTTCGAATACCGCGATCTCGGCATCAAAGACGCTACGGACGGCCGCGCGGTGGCCCACGTGATCCGCGCGCGCGGCGGCCACCAGGCCGGCGGCGAATGGCATCGCCACGAAACGCAGTTCCAGATGGTCTACGTGATCAAGGGCTGGGTGCGCTTCGAGTACGAGGGCCAGGGCGAGGTGCTGCTCAAGGCCGGCACCTGTGTGCACCAGCCGCCGAACATCCGCCACCGCGAGATCGAGCATTCGGCCGACCTCGAATTGCTGGAGGTGGTGCTGCCGGGCGAATTCAAGACCGCGATGGCCTAGGGCCTGTTCGCACCAGATCGCCAGTGCGGCCTACAGCTCGCTGTCCAGCGGCAGCAGCGCGAACAGGTGGATTTTCAGGCGCTGCCACTCGCTCTTGGCGGGTTCCCGGTCGTAATCCACCGGCCGGCCGTTTTCCTCGGTATGCCAGACCACGCGCTGCGCGTCGCTGTCGGCTTTCTTTTCCAGCGTGACGTGATAGGCGTTGAGCGGCTGCGTCAGGGCATCGAAAAAGCGCAGGCCCTGCTGCGCCAGCTCGGGGCTGGCTATCATCAGGCCCAGCTCGGTGTTCAGGTGCAGGGAGCGCTGGTCGTAGTTCATCGAGCTGATGAAGATGCGCTGCCGGTCGAACACGAACAGCTTGGTGTGCAGGCTGTAGTTGCCGTAGCTGGAAAGCCATAGCGGCTGCGCGCTGCCGCGCGGGCTGCCGGGCTTGGCGCGCACCTCGTAGAGGTCGACGCCGTCGCGCAGCAGCTCGCCGCGATAGTGCAAATAGCCGGCGTGGCCCAGCGGCTCGTT
>DATAZV010000288.1:0-19094 GCA_036271855.1 Burkholderiales bacterium | reverse complement strand
GCAGGAACCCGGCACCTCGTGCTCGTGCTGGGATAGGAATAGCGCCGATGGGTTGGAAACCCCTTTCAAGCCGCGATCGGTCATGCCGAACACGCCGAGTTCGTTGACCGCGCCGAAGCGGTTCTTGAACGCCCGTACCAGCCGGTAGGAGGAATGGGTGTCCCCCTCGAAATACAGCACCGTGTCGACGATGTGCTCCAGCACCCGCGGACCGGCGATCGTGCCTTCTTTGGTGACGTGGCCCACCAGGATGATGATGGTGCCGCTTTGCTTGGCAAAGCGGGTCAGCTGGGCCGCGCATTCGCGCACCTGCGAGACCGAGCCGGGAGCCGCGGTCAGCGCATCCGAGTACAGGGTCTGGATCGAGTCGATCACCGCCACCTCGGGTGCCTCGGCGGCCAGCGCATCCTGGATCTTCTCCAGGTTGATCTCCGGCAACAGCCGCAGATTGGGTGCCTCCAGCCCCAGGCGGCGCGCGCGCAGGGCGATCTGCTCGCCGCTTTCCTCACCGCTCACGTAGAGCGCCTTGCGCACCGTACTCAGCGCGGCCAGGCTTTGCAGCAGCAGGGTCGATTTGCCGATGCCGGGGTCGCCGCCGATCAGGATCACCCCGCCCGGCACCAGGCCGCCGCCGAGCACCCGGTCGAATTCGTCGATGGTGGTCGAGATGCGTGGGAGGTCGCGCGCCTCGATGGTCGACAGTGTCTTTACCTCGGCGGTGCCGGCGGTGGCGGAAAATCGGTTGACCGCCGCCGGCCTGGCGGCCTCGACGCGGGTCTCCAGCAAGGTATTCCAGGCGCTGCAATGCGGGCACTGGCCCTGCCACTTCGGTGATTCTCCGCCGCATTCGCTGCAGACGTAGGCGGTTTTTGCTTTGGCCAAATCTTTTCCAGTGGGTTAACTCGTTATTTTTCGCGTCATCATTCGTCCACCGGCACGCGCGCGGCCAGGGCACAGAACAGCTCATACGATACCGTACCCGATGCCGCAGCCACCTCGTCGGCCGGCAGGCCGTCGCCCCAAAGCGTCACTTGGCTGCCGACGCCCGCCTGCGGCACCGGCGTCAGATCGACATAGAGCATGTCCATCGCCACCCGCCCGACGGTGCGGGTGCGCACGCCGTCGACCAGGATCGGCGTGCCCGCCGCGTTGGCGCCGGCGGCATGGCGCGGATAACCGTCGGCATAGCCGCAGGCGACTACGCCGATGCGCATGTCGCGCTCGGCACGATAGATATAGCCGTAGCCCACGCCCATGCCTGCTTTCAGGTCCTGCACCGCAATCAGTTCGGAACTCAGGGTCATGGCCGGCATCAAACCCAGCGATGCCGCGCTTTCTTCGGGAAACGGCGAGGCGCCGTAAAGCATGATGCCCGGGCGCACCCAGTCAGCGTGGGTTTCGGGGAAGCGCAAGGTGGCGGCCGAATTGGCCATGCTTTTGGCGCCGGCCAGACCCGTGGTGGCGATGTCGAAGGCGGCGAGTTGATCGGCAACGCCGGTCGGCCCGTCCGCATCGGCAAAGTGGGTCATCAAGGTGATCGACTTGACCTGCTTGAGCGATTTCAGCCGCGCATGGGCCGCGCCCATCGCGGCAACGCCAAAACCCAGGCGGTTCATCCCGCTATTGCATTTGAGGTAGACATCGATCGGCCGTTTCAGGGTGGCGGACTCCAGCATGGCGATCTGCTCGGCGCTGTGCAGCACCGGCGACAGGTGCATGGCTTCAACGGCGTCGAGATCGCGCGGCTCGAAAATCCCTTCCAGCAGCAGGATCGGATGGGCAAATCCGGCTTCGCGCAGGCTTGCCGCCTCGTTCAGGTCGAGCAGCGCGTAGCCGCCGGCAGCGCGCAGGGCATCGGCGGCGCGCAACAGGCCGTGGCCGTAGGCATCGGCCTTGATCACCGCCCAGATCTTCGAGTGTGGCGCGCGCCGGCGCGCCACCTCCAGGTTCTGCGCCAGGGCGGCGGTATCAAAGCGGATGCTGATCGGACGGGGCATGGAGCGGGGCGCAAGCTGCGCGGATTGGGTAATGCGGGTGTGCGCTGCGCGCGGGCCCGCATTGGTTGCGTAATATTTTCATGCTATAAAGCGTGCGCGATACCGCAAGCCGGGGCCGCGGGATCGCAAAATACCTGCAGCGCCGATGACGATAACATACGCGGTCGCAGGCTGCTCAAGCGCCGCGCGGGATTTTGACCGATACGGCGCTGCCCAAGGGAGGTCAGCCTGACAGTGCGCATCACGAACCTCATACGGAGATAATGAAACCCGGCTTTTACACCATCATGGCGGCGCAGTTCTTTTCGTCGCTGGCCGACAACGCCTTGCTGATCGCCGCCATTGCGCTGCTGCTCGATCAGGATGCGCCCGAAGCCCTGACGCCGATGCTGAAGTTCTTTTTCACGGTGTCCTACGTGGTCCTGGCCCCTTTCGTCGGCGCATTCGCCGATTCCCGGCCCAAGGGCACGGTGATGTTCATCACCAACCTGATCAAGATCTCCGGCTGCCTGCTGATGATCGCCTCGGAGTTCGTTTCGATTCCCGGCACGGAAGATTACGTCACGGTGCTGCTGGCCTACGGCCTGGTCGGCCTCGGGGCCGCGGCCTACTCGCCGGCCAAATACGGCATCCTCACCGAATTGCTGCCGCCGGAAAAGCTGGTGGTGGCCAACGGCTGGATCGAAGGCCTCACGGTCACCTCGATCATCCTGGGCACCGTGCTGGGCGGCACCCTGATCAGCCCGCGGGTCGCCGACTTCCTCCTCTCCATCGACCTGCCGCACATCGACACCGGCATCGACTCGGCGCCCGGCGCGGCGATGATCGTGATCTGCGCCTGCTACGTGATGGCGGCGATTTTCAACCTGTTCATTCCCGACACCGGGGTGCGCTACAAGCCGCAGGCCACCAGCCCGGTGATACTGGTCCGGGATTTCTCGCGTTGCCTGGTGATCCTGTGGAAGGACAAGCTGGGGCAGATATCACTCGCCGTCACCACCCTGTTCTGGGGCGCGGGCGCGACCCTGCAGTTCATCGTCCTGAAATGGGCCTTGCAACAGCTCGACATGCCGCTGGACAAGGGTGCCATCCTGCAAGGCGTGGTGGCGGTGGGCGTGGCACTGGGCGCGGTGCTGGCGGCGCGTTTCGTACCGCTGAGAAACTCCCTCAAGGTCCTGCCGTGCGGCGTGCTCATGGGCTTGCTGGTGATTTCCATGGTGGCCACGCGCGAGCGCGCCGTCGCCTATCCGCTGCTGGTGCTGGTGGGCGCGATGGCCGGTTATTTCGTGGTGCCGATGAATGCGCTGCTGCAGCACCGGGGCCACGTGCTGATGTCGGCAGGCCACTCGATCGCGATCCAGAACTTCAACGAAAACCTGAACGTGCTGGTGATGATCGGCGTCTATTCCCTGATGCTCAGGGCCGAGCTCAATATCAATACCGTGATCCTGATTTTCGGCACCTTTGTCTCGCTCACCATGCTGCTGGTGATGATGTGGAACCGCCTCAACAACGAACGCGAAGATCTTTCGCACCTGATCGGCGAATCCGGCCACGGCTAGGCCGCGCCTCGCGCGGCGGCTATTGCGCCGCCGCTGCGCCCTGCAGGCCCAGATAGGTCTGGCGCGCGAACAGCAGGTCTGCCCAGGCCTTGGACTTGTCCGGCAGATTGCGCAACAAGTAGGCCGGATGGTAGGTGACGATGGCCGGCGTACCCTGGTACCGGTGCAGCCGGCCGCGCATGCTGGCGATCGAGGCATCGGTACCCAGCAGGGTCTGGGCGGCAAAACGGCCCATCAGGATGATCAGCTTGGGCTGGATCAGCGCCACCTGCCGCAGCAGATGCGGCGAACACTGCGCCACTTCGAGCGCCTCCGGATTGCGGTTGCCCGGGGGCCGGCATTTCAGCACGTTGGCGATGTAGACGTTGACTTCGCGCTTCATCTCGAGGGCCGCCAGCATCGAATCGAGCAGGCGCCCGGCCTGGCCGACGAAGGGCTCGCCGCGCGCATCTTCTTCCGCGCCCGGGGCCTCGCCGATGATCATCCAGTCCGCCGCCTCGTCGCCGACGCCGAACACCGTTTTTTTGCGCCCTTCGCACAGCGCGCAGGCAGTGCACCCGGCCACAGCCCCTTTCAGGTCCGGCCATTCCATGCGCGCGATATGCTCGACGCGTGCCGGATCGACGCCGGTAGCGGCCGGTGCGGCCTCGCGTTGCGGCCGGGCGGCGGCGCGCGGTTCCGCGGCCCGGCGTTCTTCGGTCATCGGCGGACCTTCGGAAAGATAAGCCGGTGGTTCATCCTCGAACCCCGTCTCCCGCGCCGCCGCCGGCACAACAGAAACGTGCTGGGCCACCGGCACGCCGCCGTCCGCATCACGCGCCTTCCACAGCGGCGTGATGCCGATTTCGCGCAGAATTTCTTCCCGGGTCATGGCGTGATCCATGGCGTGATCTATAGCTCGCGCCTGAGCACCAGGGCGTCCTCGCGGCCGCGCAGCGCCGGGTAATAGTCCTTGCGCAGGCCGACCTGGGCAAATCCCATATCCGCGTACAGGTGGCGGCCGATGGCGTTGGAGGGCCGCACTTCGAGCAGCATCGCAGTGGCGCCGTGCGCGCGAATCGCCGCCATCGCGGCGTTGAGCAAGGCACGGCCGTGGCCCTGCCCTTGCAGCCCGCGCGCCACGCTCAGGTTGAGCAGGTGCGCCTCGTCGACTGCCAGCATCATCACGCAATAGCCGATCAGTTCGCTGCCTTCGAGATAAAGCCAGCAGCTATAGCCCGCGGCCAGCGAATCCTCGAAATTGCCGCGGGTCCAGGGGAAATCATAAATATCGCGCTCGATCGGCATCACGCGCTCGAGATCGTCGCTGCGCATCGGCGCCAGGTGCGGCACTGCCGGCTTGAATACCGCGCTCATGCCGCCACTCCACCAACCGCCGGCTGACGGCGT
This sequence comes from Burkholderiales bacterium, assembly GCA_036271855.1. Lineage (GTDB taxonomy): Bacteria > Pseudomonadota > Gammaproteobacteria > Burkholderiales > JAEUOS01 > JAQGMJ01. The sequence continues at coordinate 14,146 of DATAZV010000288.1, read as the reverse complement.
TCCGCCCGCAATGCCGCCTGTTCATGGACGTCGAGCGCAACCTTGTCGCGCAGATACAGGGGAATCGCCGCGTCGGCCGCCACTGTCTGCCCGCGCGCATAGCGCACTGCGCCCAAGCGGGCGATGGCGGTAGCGCGCGGAAAGGCATTGGGAAGGATATTACCCAAGGTGTATTTCGCCTCAAGCGCACTTGCGTGCGCCGCAAACCCGCTACCCACGCCCACCCACGCTCCGGTCAGTGCCGGCAGCGCATCGGTCTTAAGCAATGCCGGTTCGAACGCGACCTTCCATTCATTGCCATCCGCACGCTCGTAGGCGGCCAGATAGAGTTCACCCAGGCGGGCATCCAGGCAGGCGAGCACGCGATCAGCCCCGCTGGCTTCGGCCAGCGCCTCCAGCGTCACCACCGGCACCACTGGCAATTCATGCGCGAAAGCCAGGCCCTGCGCCGCGCCGCAGGCAATCCGCAGCCCGGTGAAAGACCCCGGCCCGGCGCCGAAGGCGATCACATCCAGCTGGCTGAAGGCCAGCCCGGCCTGGGCCATCAACTCGCCCACCATCGGCAGCAGCAATTCCGAATGACGCTGTCCCGCCAGCACGCAAGACTCGCGCACGTCGCCGTCCAGGTTCAAGGCGCAGGAACAATATTCGGTCGAGGTCTCGAGGGCGAGTAGACGCATGAAAACGGCTTTTTATGCACTCCGGCAGTGCCGGAACACGAGAGCCGCAGTATAGCGTGAGCCGCCCTAGTCGAAGGGGTTGGGCGGCGCCCCGCTGGTGGCGACGCGGCCGATCACCTCGCCCGAGAATTCGTCCTCGATGTTGTCGCGGTAATAGCTCCACGGCGAGTGGCTTTCGAGCAGCCGGCGCGCGATCTCGGCACCGACATTGGCATACTCGACCACGTTGCCGTTGGCCAGCTCGACCTCGAGCACGCGCCGGACCCGATCATAGCCCGCCGCTTTGAGTTGCCCGCCGAGGAGACGTTTGCGTTCCATGGCGCCAATGATGCTCCGAAATGGGGCGCGGCGCAAATCGCACCGCCCGGCCCCAGCCCGTGCATCAGTCGATTTTCGCCACCACTCTCCCCACCACGGTGCCCGCCTTGAGCTCGTCCAGGGTCCGCGAAACCTGGTCCAGCGGACGGGTTTCGGTGGGAATCGGCTTCAGCTTGCCAGCCTTGGCCAGCGCCACCACATCACGCAACTCATCCACAGTGCCGACATAAGACCCCTGGATGGTCAGCGCGCGCTGCGCCACCGGCACCAGCGACAGCGGAATCTCGCCGCCGAACAGCCCCACCAGCACATAGCGCCCGCCCTTGCGCAGCGAGGCCAGCCCGAGTTGCGCGGTCTGGGCCGCGCCGACCAGGTCGACCACCCCGGCGATGCCGCCTTCCAACCCCTGCAGGCGCGCCAGCGTGCCGGCCTCTGCGGGATTGATGGTCTCGGCCGCCCCCGCGGCCCTGGCCGCCGCGTACTTGCCCGGGTCGATGTCGCAGCAGACAATGCGCTCATGCCCCATGGCGCGCAGCATGGCGACGGCCATCAAGCCCAGGCCGCCGGCGCCCATCACCACCAGCCAATCCGCGGGTGAATACGGCTTGAGCTTGTTCACCGCGCTGTAAGTGGTCAGACCGGAACAGGCCAGGATGGGCGCGTAAGCCGGGTCGATGCCGGTGGCGTCCACCAGATACCGCGAATGCGGCACCAGCATGTGGTCCGCATAGCCGCCGCTACGCTGGATGCCCAGGTAACGCGGCGCCGGACACCAATTGTCCTTGCCCTCCAGGCAGCGCGCGCAGACGCCGCAACCGGTCCAGGGGTAGATCAGGCGGTCTTCGCCGATCGGCAGCGCACCCGCGTCCGGCCCGCCGGCCAGCACGGTGCCGTAGGGCTCGTGGCCCATGGTCACCGGCGGCTTCATGCCACGGTCGCTCATCTGGAATTTCTTGCCGCCGCCGAGATCGAAATAGCCGTCGCGGATATGCACGTCGCTGTGGCACACGCCGCAATACTTGACCCGCACCAACACCTCGGTGCCGGTAGGCGCCGGCGTATCGCGCAGGGCCTTTTGCAGGGGCTTGCCCCACTCCGTCACGTCATAGCTGAGCATTCATGTCTCCAGATATTGTTGTCGAACCGGTGGCGCCAGCATAGCATCTGTCGCAGCCGGTCATGCGTATCTGCTGGCTGCTAGAATGCCCGCGCGCGCCCGAACGCGCGACAAAAAAACACAATCGACAGGAGACGACAATGCTCAAGTTCCAGTGGCCCTTCGTTTGGGTGTTCGCCGCGGTGGCCAGCGGCTGCGCCGGCGGCCCGATCGCGCCGACCCCCGCCGCCAAATCCGAGCTCGCCCCCAGCGGCACCTTGCGCATCGCGGTATTCACCGGCAACCCGGTGATCGGCAGCAAAGGGAAGGCGCCCGGCGAAGTCACCGGGACCACCGTCGCCCTGGGGCGTGAACTGGCGGCAGGTGCCGGCTTGCCGGCCAGCGTCATCGAGTACACGGCGGTAGGAAAAATGGTCGAGGAAGCGAAGGCCGGCGCCTGGGACATCGCGGTGGTCGCCTTCGACCCGGCGCGGCGCAACGTCGTCGACTTCGCCCCGCCGCACATGGTGGTGGACCTGACCTACCTGGTGAAACCCGGCGCCAACATCGCCAACGTGCCCGCCGCCGACCGCGCCGGCGTGCGTATCGTCGCTGCGCGTGGCGCCGCCACGGCGCTGACGCTCAAGCGCGAACTCAAGGCCGCTACCCTGGTGGAAGCCGATACCGAAGCCGCCGCCTTCGAGATGCTGCGCGCCGGCCAAGTCGACGCCTTGGCGCAAAACCGCTTTTTGCTGCTCGGCCTGGCCGAGCGCCTGCCCGGCTCGCACGTCCTGGAAGACCGCTTCGCCGCGGCGGAAATGACCATCATCATGCCGCACGGCCGGCCGGCAGCGCTGGCTTATGTCGGCGCATTCATCGAAGAGGCCAAACGCTCCGGCGCCGTAAAACAGGCGATCGACGGCGCCGGCTTGCGCGGCGTCGCAGTCGCCCCCGCGACCAGGTAAAGCCTAGATGTAAACACCCTTCATGCCGCCAGCCGGATAACGCGTACCGCTGGCGGCGCCCTTGGCGAACACCTGGGACAGGTGCGCCACTTCCGCGGCGCTCAAATTCACATTCAACGCGCCGAGATTTTCATCAACCCGCGCGGCCTGCTTGGTGCCGGGAATCGGAATGATGTCCTCGCCTTGCGCCAGCACCCAGGCCAGCGCCACCTGCGCCGGCTTGCAACCCTTGTCGCGCGCCAGCACCTCGATGCTCTTCACCAGTTCGCGGTTGTGCTCGAAATTCTCGGCGGCAAAACGCGGATGATCACTGCGGCGGTCGCCGGCCACGTCCTGCAGGCTTTGCACGTTCGCGGTCAGCAGGCTGCGGCCCAGCGGCGAATAGGCAACGAAGGAAATGCCCAGTTCGCGCGTGGTCTTCAGCGACTCCTCGGCCTCTTCGCGGTAGAGCAGCGAATACTCGGTCTGCAGCGCCGCCAGCGGATGAGTCTGGTGGGCGCGGCGTACCGTCTCGGGTTTAGCCTCACACAGGCCCAGGTGCTTGACCTTGCCCTGCTGCACCAGCTTGGCCATCGCACCGACGGTGTCCTCGATCGGCACGCTGGGGTCGATGCGGTGCACGTAGTACAAGTCGATCACCTCAACACCCATGCGCTTCAAACTTGCCTCACAGGCCTCGATCACGTATTCCGGCTTGCCGCTGACACCGTTCTTGCCGCCCTCGCCCTTGGTCTGGCCGAACTTGCTGGCGAGAATCACGCCATCGCGCCGGCCCTTCAAGGCCTTGCCCACCACCGTCTCGTTATGGCCCCAGCCATACATGTCGGAGGTGTCGAGAAAATTGATGCCTTGGTCGAGTGCGTGCTGGACTACCGCGACGCCGTTTTCATCGCTCGACTGGCCGTACACTCCGGAGAGGGACATGCAGCCCAGGCCGATGGCGGAGACCATCGGGCCGCCCTTGCCAAGACGGCGGGTCGGAAGATTTTTGCTCATGACAAACCTCGATAGGTGAGATGGAGAACATCGCACCCGGTTCGCCATGAAATCGTCTTGGCGCGAGCGCAACACGGGCATTCTACGACCGGGGACAGCGCTTGTCGCGCTTATTGCGCCTATTTTCGGCGCCCTGGAATCCTCAGGCGCGGATCAGGTCAATCCCGGCAAACCGCGAGCCCAGAACGCCTTGCGTCGGCACGCCCCACCAGCGCTCCAGCACCGTGGCGTAGAGGTCACGAAAATCCACCGCATAGGGCAGATTGCCGTTGCCGTCCAGGCGCGCCAATTGCGGGGCCTGCCCATAGAAGCCACCCTTGATGCGCCCACCCATGACGAACTGCGGCGCCGCCGTGCCGTGGTCGGTGCCACCACTCTGGTTTTCGCGCGGGCGCCGACCGAATTCCGAATAGGTCATCACCAGGGTATTGTTCCAGCGCCCGATTTCCTGCAATGACGCCTGCAGCGCCACCAGCCCCTCGGCCAGGGTCTTCATCAGGTTGGCGTGGGTATTCGGCTGGTTCTGGTGGGTATCGAAGCCGCCCAGCGACAGGCGCAGCGCCGCTACCCCCGACTTGTTTGCCGCCACCTGTGCCGCCGTCTTCACCTGGTTGCCGAAGGGGCCAGCCGGGAACTGGGTCTTGAAGTCGAAGTGCCCATTCAGCCCGGCGGCCGCCTCGACAATGTTGTTTTCCACCTGCAGGATGTGATTGAGCGCCGGATTCTTTGCGTACCCGCCACGTTCCGCGAACTTCGCCTGGCGCAAGAACTGCTCGGTATTGACCAGCGCAACCGAGCGCGGCGCATTCTCGATCGGCCCCATGTCGTTGCTGCCCACCACCACGCCGTCGGCCAGGTAGCCCTTGGGCACCGGGTTGGCGGCGAAGGCGCGCGCCAGCCAGCCGTCGTGCAGATATTCGTTGGCACCGGAAGCGGTGTCCCAGATTTCGATGGAGCGGAAATGCGACAGATTGGCGTTCGGGTAGCCGACGCTTTCGATGATCGCCAGCTGCCCGCTTTTCCACAGCGGCAACAGCGGCGCCAGCCCGGGATGAAAGCCAGCGCGCTCGCTCAGTTGCACCACCTCCTCGCGCTTGACGCCGATGCGCGGGCGCAGGCTGTAGTAAGTCGAATCGGCAAACGGCACGACGGTGTTCAAGCCGTCGTTGGCGCCCTTGAGCTCGACCAGGATCAGCAGATTGCCGAAATTGCCGCCACCGGCCAGCGCGCTTTGCGCCCATCCCGGCAGCGCGGACAATGCGCAAGCACCGGCAGCGGCTTGCAAAAAAATGCGACGATTCATGATGGCACCTCGGCTGCTATTTCAACTGGTACATCGGGTCAAGCAACAAGGCCTTGAGCAGGGGCGGACCGGCCAGGTCCGTGGGCAGGGGATTGGCGGGCGAGCCCGGCAACAGGGACTGGGTCAGCGGCAAGGGGCCGCTGAACTGCGCCAGGTACTTCTGGCTATCGACCTGAATGCTGGCGGCGGCACGTATCAGGCGCTCGCGCCCTTCGGCACCCAGACGTCCGGCGCCCTGGATTTTCTCGCCCTCGTTGCGGCGCATGTTGTTCATGCCGCCCTCCGCGGCCAGCGACTGCAAGTCGTTCGACGGCTCGCGCATCACATCGACCCGCATCAGGCGCTCGATGAATTGCTTGCGCCCGAGCAAGGTGGTGCTGTTGATCCAGACGTCGCCGCCCGGCCAGCCGCGCACGTTGGGTGGCGCCATCAGGTTCTGCCCCAGGCTGGCAGTGGCGTAAACAAAGGGGAGCGGATCGCCGTAACCCACACCCAGCTGGCGCACCGCGCCGGCCACCAGCTCCACTGGCGACTTCACCAGTACCGCGCGATTCTCCGGCGCCCAGAAGCGCGGGGAATTGAAAATGCCGGAGAGCGCTGTTTTGATTTCGTAATGCGAGCCACGAAACTGCGCGGCAATGCGCTGGATTTCCGCCCGGTTGGCTGGCGTCTCGGTATCCGGCGAAACGAACTCCATCCACATCTTCTTGACGACGAATTCGGCGGTGGCTGGTTGCGCCAGCAAAATGTCCAGCACTGCGTCGCCGTCGAAATTGCCGCTTTTGCCCAGTACCGTCTTCACGCCGTCATCATGAAAAAACGGCCGCCATTTGAAGTCCACCGTGCGCGGCTCCAGGCTCCAGCCGGTATAGGCGCGTGCCGCCTCCTTGATGTCCTGCTCGCTGTAGTGCCCTTCGCCCAGGGTGAACAGCTCCATCACTTCGCGGGCAAAGTTCTCGTTCGGCGCGCCCTTGCGGTTGGTCGCCGAGTCGAGATAGATGATCATCGCCGGGTCCTTGGCCACCGCGTGCAGCATGGCGCCGAAATTGCCCAGGGCGCAACGGCGCAGCAGCACGTTCTGCCGGTACATCGCCTGCGGCACCCGCACCTTTTGCAGGCTGGAAACGAAATGGTTGTGCCAGAACAGGGTCATGCGCTCGGTCAGTGGCGTCGGGGTGGTGAGGATTTCGCTCATCCACCAGGCGCGCAGGTCGAAGCCGCGCACGGCGAGTGCGCGCTGATATTCCTTGCGCTCCTCGGGCGACATTTCCTTCACCCTGGGCCGCTCGAACTCCTCGTTCACCCAGGCCGGTGGCTGGGTCTTCGCCTCGGTGCGTGCGCCACGCAGCAGGCGGTCCACCGCCTCGTCACGGCTCAAGCCCGCGTACTGGCGCACTTCGCCATCGGTCGGCGCGAAGCCGCTGCGAGTCAGCAGGTGGCGCGCGTCTTCGGCGCCTAGGGGAGCTGCTTGCGCCGCCGCCTGCAATCCGAGCAATACCAGTACGGACAATCCGCCTAGGGTGGCCCTGAGTATCCGCATGTTCACCCCCCCCCCGACCAATATTTGCCGCTACTGACGGCCGCGATCACGCTCGCGGTAAGCCTGGCCATGCTCGCGAATCTGCTCGCGCAACTGCTGGCGTTCCGCCGGGCTCATGCGCCCGCCGCCCGGGTCGCCGCCATTTTCACGGCTGATCGGCCGCTGCTGCGGAGGCGGCATCTGCGGGCGCGAATCTTCGCGGCGCTCCATGCCGCCGGGGCGGCCGCCGCCGCCGAAGCCGCCACCATTGCGCCCGCCGCCATGAAACGGGCCCGCAACAGCGCTGACGCTGAGCAGCGAAGCCGCCCACGCCAGCGCCATCAACAGTCTAGCCGCCCGCTTCATGATGAATTGAATTTTCCCTGTGGAGTCGCCAGTACCGCCTGAGTCGTGTTTTGCGCGCCCCGGACGGCCTTGTCTGGCCTTTAAAGCATCATACTTGGCCCACGATTTGGAGTCGTAAGAAGTTGTAACGGGGCGTATCTACACGTTACGGTGAACGTGTTACACCGGGCGCCCGTTACAATTACGCCCCAGCCCCCCCCCGAAAAGCCGTGCAAATCAGGCCAAAAAGACCGTGGAGACCCAAACTTTCGATTATGTGATCGTCGGCGGCGGTAGCGCCGGCTGCGTGCTGGCCAATCGCCTGTCCGCCGATCCCGACGTCAGCGTCTGCCTGCTCGAAGCCGGCCGCCAGGACAACTGGCACTGGATCCACATCCCGGTCGGTTATCTCTATTGCATCGCCAATCCGCGCACCGACTGGATGTACCGCACCACCGCCGACCCGGGCCTGAACGGCCGCGACATCCACTACGCGCGCGGCCGCGGCTTCGGCGGCTGCTCCCTGATCAACGCCATGATCTACATGCGCGGCCAGTCGCGCGACTACGACCATTGGGCCGAATTGACCGGCGACGCCTCCTGGAACTGGGACAGCGTGCTGCCCCTGTTCAAAAAGCATGAAAGCCACCACCTCGGCGAAAGCGAATTCCATGGCGGCGGCGGCGAGTTGCGCGTGGAAGAGCAGCGCCTCTCCTGGGAGGTGCTGGACCGCTTTCGCGAAGCCGCGCGCGAAGCCGGCATCCCCTACACCAACGACTTCAATGGCGGCGACAACGCCGGCAGCGGCAAATTCGAAGTGACGCAAAAGCGCGGCATCCGCTGGCATGCCGGCAAGGCCTTTCTCAAACCGGTGCTGCACCGGCCCAACCTGACAGTGGTGCCCTTTGCCTGGGCCCGCAAGCTGTATTTCGACGGCCGCCGCTGCACCGGCGTGGAAATCTGGAACGCCTATCCGCAAGGCGCGGAAAGCCGCTTTTATGCCGCGCGGCGCGAAGTGGTGCTCTCGGCCGGCTCCATCGGCACGCCGCAGCTCCTGCAGGTTTCGGGGGTCGGCGAGCCGGGCCTGCTGCAGCAGCACCAACTCAACGTCAACCACGCCCTGCCCGGCGTCGGTGCCAACCTGCAGGACCACCTGCAACTGCGCACCGCCTACAAGGTGCAGGGAATCCGTACCCTGAACGAGATCGCCGGCACCCTCACCGGCAAAGCGAAAATGGCGCTGGAATTCGCATTGCATCGCACCGGCCCGCTGACCATGGCGCCTTCGCAACTCGGCCTGTTCTGGAAATCCAGCCCGGAGATGACAAGGCCCAACATCGAATATCACGTGCAGCCGCTCTCGCTGGACAAGTTCGGCGACCCGCTGCATCCCTTCCCGGCCTTCACCGCCTCGGTGTGCAACCTGCGCCCGACCTCGCGCGGCCATGTGCGCATCAAGAGCGCGCAATGGGACGCCAAACCGGAAATCCACTGCGCCTACCTGTCGACTCCGGAGGACCGCAAGGTGGCGGCCGACGCCCTGCGTCTGACCCGCCGGATCGTTGCCCAGCCCGCACTGGCGCCCTATCACCCGGAAGAATTCCTCCCTGGCCCGCTGTACCAGACCGACGCCGAACTGGCGCAGGCCGCCGGCAACATCGGCACCACCATCTTCCACCCGGTGGGAACGTGCAAGATGGGCCGCGCCGACGACCCGATGGCTGTCGTGGACTCGCAACTGCGTGTGATCGGCATCGAAGGCCTGCGCATCGCCGACGCCTCCGTCATGCCGACCATCACCTCGGGCAATACCAATGCGCCGACGATGATGATTGCCGAGAAAGCCGCTGCGATGATCAGGGCCGCCACATGAAAAAAGCGCCACAAGCGTGGCGCTTTTGATTTTGATTCAAACAGCGCGTGGCGCTGCCGTACGGCGGTTACCCCAAAAAATCACCGGCGGAACCGGATGATTTTTTGCAGGTTGGAGCAGGCAAAGCAGGCTGGTACTTTGCCGGCTTAGTCGGCTTTCGCCCCGGTCTCCTTCACCACCTTGCCCCACTTCACGATTTCGGTTTTGACGTATTCCGCAAATTTCTGCGGCGTGCCGCCTTCGGGTTCGAAAGCCTGTACCGCCATGTGCTCCTTCACCTCCGGTGCGGCGATCGCCTTGTTGATGGCGTCGCTGAGCTTGCTGACGACGGCCGCCGGGGTGCCGACGGGCACGAATACGCCCACCCAGGTGTAATCCTCGATGGGATAGCCCTGCTCGGTCAGCGTGGGCACATCCGGCAGGTAGGGCACGCGCTTGGCGCTGGAAATGCCGAGGGCGCGCAGCCGGCCGCTTTTGACGAAAGGCAGGGGCGCGGCCAGCGCCATCGAGCCGAAGGAAGGCTCGTTACCCGCCACCGCGGCGGTGGCGGGGCCGGCGCCCTTGTAGTGGATCGCCGTCATGCCGAGCTTGAGTTGCAGGTTGTACACGTTCTCGCCGGTCAGGTGCGGCGTGGTGCCCTGGCCGGGCGTGGCGAAGGCCAGCTTCTTGCCCTTGGCGTAGGCCACCAGTTCCTTGAGGTTCTTTACCGGCAACGAAGAGTTGACCACCAGCATGTTGGCCTGGGAAGCCACCACCGCGACCGGTATCAGGTCCTTCTCCGGGTCATAGCCGGGGTTGGCGAACAGGCTGACATTGACCGCATAGGCGGAACTGGTCACCAGCACGTTGTAGCCGTCCGGCGCGGACCTGGCGACGAAGGCAGTGCCGATGTTGCCGCCGGCGCCGGGTTTGTTTTCGATCACCATCGACTGGCCGAGAATCTCGGTGAGCTTGGGGCCGATGATGCGGGCGATGATGTCCACCGGGCCGCCGGGGGCGAATGCAATGTTGAGATGCAGCGGCTGCTTCGGCCAGTCGGTTTTGGCTTGGGCTTGCGCCGCGGAAGCGAAGCCCCCGAGCAAGCCGGCACAAGCCAGTGCGGCTAAAAGTTTACGCATGATTTTTTGTCTCCGTCTGTTGAGGTCTGCTGCGAAAACGGCAACAGGGTGAACCCCGCTGCCGTTTAACGTTGCGCCCGGTTATCCGGTTGTCCTGCGGGCTGATTGTACTGAATAACCAGCCCGCGTCCTGCCTGCTGCAGTGCCTGCGTTCAGCCCGAGACAGCCACCGGCGCCAGCGCCTCGATGTCGGTCACCACGTCGATCACCACCGGGCGATCGGCCTTGAAGGCCTTGTGCATTGCCGGCGCCAGATCGGACGCCTTTTCGACGCGCATGCCGATGGCGCCGATGTCTTCGGCGATCTTGGCGAAGTTGTTGTGGGTATAGGTCCACAGCTCGCGCGCCTGCGGCGTTTGCGTGCCGCCGTAAATGCGGTCGAAGCCGCGCTTGGACTGGTTGCCGCCGGAATTGTTGTTGACGATGGTCACCGAGTTGAGTTTCCAGCGCACCGCGGTTTCGATTTCGCCGATGTGATACCAGAAGCCGGCGTCACCGGTGAACACCGCCACCGGGCGATCCGGCGCGGCAGCCTTGGCGCCGATGCCGGCGGGGAAGGCCCAGCCGAGGTGGCCGGCGGAGCGGATGTAGCTTTGCGAAGGGGTGCGCAGGTCGTACATGCCGCCCATCCACATGCCGGCATGGCCGGTATCGACGATGACGATGCCGTTGTCCGGTACGTTCTTGGTGAATTCATTCACCATGCGTGCGGGGTTGATCGGCGCGGCATCGGAATTGAGTTGGTCCTCGTACTTGGCGTACCACTCCTTGACGATGCCCTGGATCTTCTCGGTCCACGGCTTGCGCGAGGCGGCGGTGCCGCGGTCGGCCAGCTCCACCATCTTCGCCAGCGTCTTCTTGGCGTCGCCCAGCACACCTGCCACCAGCGGGTAGTTGCGGCCCAGCGCGGTCGGGTTGATGTCGATCTGGATCGCCGGGGTGCCGATCTTCGGCACCGCCCAGAAATGCGTCGTCATGCCGTTCGTCGTGGTACCGATGAAGCACACCAGGTCCGCCTGCGCCACCACGCGGTTGGCCGACTCGCGCGAGTAGGAACCGACCACGCCGACGGAAAGCGGATGCACGCCGGGGATGCAGTCCTTGGCGTTGAGCGAAGTCGCCACCGGAATGTTCAGGGCTTCGGCCAGCGCAATCAGCTCGGCACCGGCGCGCGAGGCGCGCACGCCGCCGCCGGCGACGATTACCGGCTGCTTGGCGGATTGCAGCGCCTTGAGCGCGGCCTTGACGGCATCGAGATCAGGCTCGGGACGGAACGGCGGCACTTGCGCGAATTGCGGCTCGCACAGCGGCTCCATGTCGGCTTCTTCCTGGTCGAGCTGGCCTTCGTTGCCGCGGAACTGCAGGTGCACCGGGCCGGGGGCGCCGGTGGTGGCGATGCGAAAAGCCTGGCGGATCATGTCCGGAAAGCGCGCGACGGAGTCCACCGTGGCGTTCCACTTGGTCACCGGCTCGAAGGCCGGCATGTCGTCGATTTCCTGGTACACCTGACGGAACTTGGTGTTCGGGTCACGGCCGCCGGTCATGGCGACGATCGGCGAATGCGCCAGGTAGGCATCACGCAGGCCGGCCGCGAGGTTCAGGGCGCCCACCACTTGCGCCATGCACACGCCGGGCTTGCCGGAGGCGCGGGCATAACCGTCGGCCATGTACACCGCCGACTTTTCGCCGTGGGCGTGGATGCGCTTGATGTTGGTGCGGAATTCCATTTCCGCGAAGCTGCGGCGCAGGACAGCCGGGACCATGAAGACGTGTGAGACGTCGTAGCCCTTGAGCATGTCGGCCATCACCTGCGCGCCGGTCATTTTTGCCATGATGTTTGTTTCCTAAAAAGCAGATTGAAAAAGCGTACGCCCACGCCAGCGTGGCGAAACCTGCGCATTTTCAATTGTCCGGACAGGTCGCGTCAAGGCTTTTCGGGGTTATTTGCCCCATGCCGCGGCGAATCCGGAGCAGGCCCTTGCCGCAACGCAAAATACGCCGAAAAGGAGCGCCATGCCGGATAAATAATTTATTGCTAGGATTGCGTTTCCTCAAACCATAATTACAGGGGTCACTCATGCGCAAGACCGCCGTTGCCGCCGCTTTATTCTTCCTTCTGTGCGTCTCGCTGCCGGCTGCTGCCGCCGGTCTGAAACAGGGCCTGTGGGAAACCACATACAAGAGCGACCAGATGAAAGCCATGCCCAAGCTTTCGCCCCAGCAGATGGAAATGATGCGCCAGCGCGGCATCCAGATCCCGCAGATGTCGGAAGGCGGCATGGTCAACAAGATGTGCGTCTCCAAGGAAATGTCAGAGCGCGACACCCCACCTGCTTCGATGGGCGGCGCCGGCCAGTCTGACTGCAAGCCGCAGAATGCCCAGCGCTCAGGCAGCAGCTATACGGCGGACCTGGTCTGCAGCGGCCCGAACATGACCGGCACCGGCAAGATCAAAAGCAACTTCGGCGGCGACAGCTTCAGTTCGACCTACGAGTTCAAGGGCACCAGTCACGGTCAGCCGGTCAACCTGCATTCCGAGACCAGCGGCAAGTACCTGGGCGCCGACTGCGGCACCGTCAAGCCCTTCGCGATGCCGGCGAAATAGTCCTGTATTGCAAAATAAAAACGGGCAGCACTGGCTGCCCGTTTTTATTTTTGCGCCCGCCCTACTCGGGGTCGATGCCGGCGGTCTTCACCACCTTGCCCCATTTGACGATTTCACTTCTGATGAACGCGGCAAACTCGGCCGGGCTGTCCGGCGCCGGCTCGAAGCCCTGCTCGATCATCTGCTTGCGTGTCGCCGGGTTTGTCAGTACATCCACCAGCTCGTGGTTGACGCGCTCGATGATCTCAGGCGGCGTGCCGTGCGGCGCGTACAGGCCGTACCAGGTGGAGGCGCTGTAGCCGGGCAAGGTTTCGGCGATCGTCGGCAACTCCGGCATCGCCAGCGAACGCTTGTCGGAAGTCACCGCAATCGCCCGCAGCTTGCCCGCCTTCACCTGCCCCATCGCCGCCGGCATGGTGGCGAAAAATATCTGTACCTGGCCGCCCAGCAAATCGGAAAAGGCCGCGCCGCCGCCCTTGTAGGGCACGTGCTGCATTTTGGTTCCCGCCATGGTGTCGAACAGTTCGCCCGCAAGATGAGAGGAAGTGCCGCGACCTGCCGAAGGATAGTTGAGGGAGTTCGGCTTGGCCTTGGCGAGCGCGATCAAATCCTTAACCGAGTTCACCGGCACTGCGAGATTGACCACCAGGATGTTCGGCGTGATGGCGACCAGCGAAATCGGCGCCAGGTCCTTTTCCGGATCGTAGGGCAGCTTTTTGAAGGTGCTGACGTTGATGGCATTCGGTGCGATATTGCCCATCAACAACGTGTAACCGTCGGCAGGTGCGTGCACCGCCGCTTCGGTGCCGATGTTGCCGGAGGCGCCGCCGCGGTTTTCGATGAACATCGACTGGCCGAGCTTCTTGCCCAGCGGCTCGAGCAGCAGCCGCGCGACGATGTCGGTGCCGCCGCCCGGCGGGTAGGCCACGATGACGCGGATCGGCTTGTCGGGATAGGCGGCGAACGCACTGCCGCCACTGGCGAGGCCAAGCATGCCGGCGGCCAGTGCGGCGCTGAGGAACAGTTTCATTTTCTCTCCTTATGCGTGCTGCGGAACCTGCACCGTACGCCCGAGGCGTGCCGATTCCTGGATGGCGAGCGTCACCGCCAGGTTGTGGCGCGCATCCAGCGGCGTGGCGAGGTTGCACTTGCGGCCGGTGGAAAGATAATCCAGCCAGGCGCGGGTTTCGTCGGCGATCGGCCCGAGGAAATCGCCCATCGCCCAGTCGCCCGGCGTCGAGCTTTCGAGAAACACAGTCTCCACACCATGCCCCGGCAGGTAGACGTGCGGAAAGCCCACATCCGTCTGCATGATCTGGTCGGTATGG
>DATAZV010000287.1:0-16110 GCA_036271855.1 Burkholderiales bacterium | reverse complement strand
GGCCACCGCCATGGCGACGATGTCGGTGAGGTAGTACTCGCCTTGCGCGTTTTTGTTGGACAGGCGTTTCAGCCAATCCTGCAGGCGCGCGGTGGGAATCGCCATGATGCCGGTGTTCACTTCGTCGATGGCGCGCTCGGCGGCGCTGGCGTCTTTGTGCTCGACGATGCGGGTGATCTTGCCGGCTTCCCTGACGATGCGGCCGTAGCCGGTGGGGTCGGGCAGTGTCACCGTCAGGATGCCCAGGCCTTTGGCCCGGGTGGCCGCTTCGACCAATGCCTTGAGCGACTCCGCGCGGGTCAGCGGCACGTCGCCGTAGAGAACCAAGGTCAGGTCGGCCGGTCCAAGCTGCGGCACCGCCTGCATCACGGCGTGGCCGGTGCCCAGTTGCGGTTCCTGCTTGACGTAGGAGAGTTCGGCCCCGCTGATGGCTTGCGGCACTGCCTCGCCGCCATGGCCGTAGACCACCACGATGCGCTGCGGCGCCAGCGCGCGGGCAGTGTCGATCACGTGCCCGAGCAGCGGTTTGCCCGCCAGCGGGTGCAACACCTTGGGCAAGGCCGAATTCATGCGCTTGCCCTGGCCGGCGGCAAGAATGACGATGTTCAGAGACATAAGGGGCCTCTAGGGATTGGCGCCGATTTTAACATCCGGGGTTTGGCGCCAAGATGCAGCGGTGGAATCGGCTCCTGAGGCGTAAAATTTGATCCGGCAGCCGATTTTTTGAAGGAAGTGCATGCGTTTTCAGCTTGCTTCACCGATCCAGCTTAACGCCCAATCCGGGCAAAAAAAGGGCGGCGTGCGCAGTGCCCTCGCCTGGCGCGGCCTCTTGCTCGCGCTGCTGGCTCTCGGGCTGGGCGCATGCAATGCGGTTTCGCTCAGCTACAACAACGCGCCCACCCTGCTCACCTGGTGGGCCGACAGCTATTTCGACCTCGACGGCGAGCAGGAAACGGCGGTGAAGGAAAGCGTGCGCGCCCTGCGGGTCTGGCACCGCACCCAGTTGCCGGAATACGCCCGCGCCCTGGCCGAGGTGCAGATGCGCGTCGGCCGCCCGGTGGGTCAGCCGATAGAAACGGCGGACGTCGCCTGGCTGTTCGACGAATCGCAAAAGCAGATGCGCCGCCTGGTGGAGCATGCCGCGCCGGATGCCGCGCTGCTCGCCGGGCGCCTGCGCGCCGACAACATCGCCGCGCTGCAAAAGAAAATGGAAAAAAAGAACGCCGAGTTCGCCGACGACTACATCAACGCCTCGCTGGAAAAGCGCCAGGACAAGCGCTATGAGCGCGTGCTGTCCGAGGCCGAGCGCTGGTACGGCTCGTTCAATCGCGAGCAAAAGAAAACCATCCGCGCCATGACCGACGGCCTGCCCGGCAACTACCCGCTGGTGCTGGAAGACCGCCGGCGCCGCCAGGCCGAACTGGTGGTGATCCTCAACGCGGCCATCGACAAGAGCGCGCCGCCGCCGGAAATCGCGCGGCGCCTGGCGCGCTGGGCCGACTTCGAGCAGGGGCGCACGCCGGAGTTCCAGGAATACGCGGCGCGCTACAAGGCGGAAATGGAAAAGCTGTTCGCCGGCGTCGCCAACCTGGCCTCGGCGGAGCAGCGCGAGACGGCGATGAAAAACGTCGCCGGCTACATGGACGAGTTCAACGCATTGGCGGTAGCGGGCAACTGAGCGCCGCCGGGAGGCACGAATGGCATTCGC
The DNA here is from genome assembly GCA_036271855.1 of Burkholderiales bacterium. GTDB lineage: Bacteria > Pseudomonadota > Gammaproteobacteria > Burkholderiales > JAEUOS01 > JAQGMJ01. The sequence continues at coordinate 14,402 of DATAZV010000287.1, read as the reverse complement.
GATCAAGCGCATCTACGAACCCGCCGCGCCGGCCGACGGCCTGCGCGTGCTGGTCGACCGGCTCTGGCCGCGCGGCATCAAAAAGGCCGATGCGCAGCTGGACCACTGGCTCAAGGAAGTCGCGCCGAGCACGGCGCTTAGGCTCTGGTTCGGCCATGCGCCGGAACGGTTTGCCGAATTCAGCCAGCGCTACGAAGCGGAACTGGCGGGCAATCCGGCCATCGCCGAATTGCGCAAGCTTGGGCGCGGCAGCCCGGTCACGCTACTCTACGGGGCGCGCGACCCCGAGGTGAACCACGCGGTGGTGCTGCGTGCGGTGTTGCGCGGCAAGGCGGTGTAGGCAGGCCGCGCCCGGGGCGCCGCCCGCCGGTGGCGGCGGAGAGCGTGCCTAGGCCGCGTCGGCGGTGGAGAGTTGTTCATCCATCGGGCCGGCAAGCCTGGCGGGCAGCGGCGCTGCCGGCATCGCGGGCGCGGGCTTTTCCGCCATGCCGCCCGCCAGCGCCGCGCCCAGCGGGGCCAGCACCACGCTGTCGGCGTAATTGGCGAAGGCATGGTTGATGCAGGCGGCGGCGCGGGCGGTCCATTGCGCCGCGTCCCATAGGGCCATTTCGTGCAGGCGGGCGACGGCTTGGTCTTCGTTCGCATAGGCGAGGCCGGGGCCGCCGAGGGCGCGCAGCGGCGGCGCATCCGGCACCAGTGACACCGCGCCGCAGGCCATCGCCTCGGGGATCGACACCGGCATGCCGACCTGGCGCGTCAGGTCGGTGGTGAACAGGTAGACCGAGGCCTCGCACGCCATTTCGCTGATTTGCGCGTGCGGTACGTCGAACAGCAGGTCGACCGGGTTGCCCAGTGAAGCATTGAGTTCGCCGAATTGCCGCGGCAGATCGGGAAAGGCGCCGATGCGCGCCAGCGCCAGGCGAAAGCGAAATTGCGGGCAGCGCGCGGCGACGCGAAAAAACAGTTCCATGTTTTTCGTCGGCAGGCAGGCGGCGGTGCGCAGCACCACGCGCGGAGCGGCCGGCTTGGGTGTTTGCAGGCCGAAGCGCAGCGGGTCGAAGCAACTGCCCATGGCGGCGATTTTCGGCTCGCGCGGCCAATGGCCGGCGTATTGCGGAAACAGGAACAGGCGCGCCAGCGCGGGCGAGCGCAGCAGGCCGGCCACGCGCGGGGCGTCAAGGTCGAAGCTGTGGCCGCGCGCCGTCAGCAAAATGCCGCGCGCCGCCAGCAGCGGCTCGTACTGCGCGGCGACGTTGAACCAGTGGGCGTGCGCGGCCTGCGGGCGGAAGTCGTCCAGCGCCTCTTCGATGGAGCCGCTGTAGACCGGCACCATCGGCACCCCCGGCGAGGCGCCGGGTTCCTGGCGGAACACCCGCACCTCGAAGCCGCGCGCGCACAGCCAGCGCACTTCGCAATCGATGTAGGACTCCGAGCGCTGCGGGTAGTCGTGGGTCAGCAGCAGCACGCGGCGGCCGGCGCCGATTTTTGGCGCCTGCTTTTCCAGGCTGCGGTAGGCATAGGGGCCGCTGGGCAGCAGGTTGGAAACGCGCGGCCAGTCGCCGGCGCGGTAGTGCATGCCCAGCACCGGCAGCGGCGCCGGCACCGCCAGGGCGGTGCAGCGAAGGATGAAGTCCCAGTCGGCGTGGCGCGCCATTGCGGGGTCGAAGCCGCCGGCCTGCGCGGCCAGCGCGGGGCGGTGGGAAAACGCGTTCATGTCCAGCAGCATGCGCATTTCGCGCAGGGCCTGGGCGTCGAAGGCGTCGAAGCGCTGCTGCGCCGCGCCCGGCACGTCCCACAGCACGGCGCAGTAGGCACAGCGCAGCGCCGGCGCTGCGGCATAGGCGCGCGCCACTTCGGCCAGGTAGTCGGGGTAATACAGGTTGTCGCTGTCGAGGTAGGCCACCACCTCGACGCCGTCGGCGGCGCAGGCTGCCAGCCCGAGGTTGCGCGCGGCGGCGTTGCCGACATGCCCCGGCGTGGCCAGCAGGCGGATGCGCGGGTCGGCCGCGCCGCCACCGGGCGACAGGGCCACCGCTTCGCTGCTGGCGTCGTCCACTACGTAGAGGCGCCAGTGGGCGTAGGTCTGCGCCTGTACGCTGGCGATGGCCTGCGCCAGCATGGCGGCGCGGTCGCGCACCGGCAGGATGACGCCGATGATCAGTTGCGTGGCCGGCAGCGGGCCGGGCGGCGCCAGCAGATGCAGCAGCGAGGCCAGCGGCGCGGCCTGCGAAGGCGGTGGCGCGGTGCCCCAGGGGTCGAGCGCGCCTTGCGGTACGGGTGCCGGCGGGTGCAGCAGACGGTCGAATGCATTGATGCAGACCTGCAGTGCGGCGCGCGGCCCGTGGCTGCGGGCGAAACGGGCTAGTCGGAGCAGCTTGTCGAACATGGTGTCAGGGGCGCCAGCGGCGCGCTGCCCGGAAAGGCGCAGCATACACGGCGCTGTCGCGCGGCAGCGTGCCGCACGTACACCAACTCAGGCGCGAGTGCGCCACGAACCCGCGCCTGGCTCAAGCGCGGACAAAGCGCACGATGCCGTCGGTGCCGGTTTTCACCACCAGCTTGCCCTCGTCGCGCAGGTAGTGCAAATGCGCCAGGGTCTCGCCCAGCGCGAACACGGTCTGGTGCGCGTCGAGCTCGCGCTTGAACATCACCGGGATGATGTCGGCGGCGCTTTTCGGCGTGGCGCAGGCTTGCAGGGTTTCGGCCAGGCGCTCGTGGTGGTGCGCCGTCAGCTGGCGCACGCGCTCGTGGGCGCCGCGAAACAGGCGGCCGTGGGAGGGCAGCACCAGCACGTCTTCGGGCAACTGGTTGTAAGCAGTGAGCGCTTCGAGGAACTGGCGCACCGGGCTGGACTCGGGCTCCGAGGGCCAGACGCCGATGTTGGTGGAAATGCGCGGCAGCAGCATGTCGCCGGAAATCAGCACATTGAGTGCGGCGCAATACAGCGAGGCGTGCTCGTTGGAATGGCCGTAGCCGACGCTCACCTGCCACTCGCGCCCGCCGATGGAAAGGGTATCGCCGGCGGCCATGCGCAGGAAGGCGTGCGGCACCGCCGGCACCAGGCTGGCGTAGTAGGACTTGCGGTTTTGCGAAATGGCGTTGAGCATTTCGCCGCTCAAGCCGTGGCGGCGGAAGTGCTCGGTCTGGGTGTCGTTGTCGAAGCCGGCGATGCGCCCGTCCGACATGATGTGGGCCCAGAAATATTCGCCCACCGTGGCCGTCAGCTTGCAGCCGGCGGCGGCGTAGCGCTCGCAGATCCAGGCGGCATTGCCGACGTGGTCCGGGTGGGCGTGGGTGATGATCACGCGCTTGATCGGCAGATCGTTCAGGTGCCTGGCGAAAATCGATTCCCAGGCGTTGCGTGTCGGTTCCAGGCCGACGCCGGTGTCGATCACGGTCCAGCACGGCTCGCCGTCGATCTGATCGGCGATCAGCCAGAGGTTGATGTGGTCCAGCGCGAAGGGCAGGGGCATGCGCGCCCAGAAAATGCCCTCGGCCACCTTCATGGTCGTGCCCAGCGGCGGCACCTCGGCAAAGGGGTAGGAGAGCAGCGCCTCTTCGGGGCGTTCCTTTTTCGCGGGTACGGCGGCCATTTGTTACACTTCCCGTTTACGTAAACGTCAATTGCATTGGGCGTATTGTCTCATGCCGGTTCAGGCTGCCGGCTCGGGTTCGATGCGCCGCCCGTAGCGACCCTCCTAGCGAAAAGCGCCTTGACCGCCACCTACACCATCACCGAGCTGGCGCGCGAATTCGACATCACGCCGCGCGCCATCCGCTTCTACGAAGACCAGGGCTTGCTGGCGCCGACCCGCGAGGCCGGCAAGAACGGCACCGCGCGCAACCGCGTCTACTCGGCGCGCGACCGCACCCGCCTGAAGCTCACCTTGCGCGGCAAGCGCCTGGGGCTGGCGCTCTCCGAGGTGAAAGAGCTGCTCGACATGTACGAGAGCCCGAAGGACGAGGGCGCGCAACTGAGCCGCTTTCTCGAGGTGCTCAAGCGCCATCGCGCCACCCTCGAACAACAACGCGAGGACATCGAGGCGCAGTTGAAGGAAGTGCTGGCCTTCGAGACCCAGTGCAAAAAGCGCCTGGCCGACGCCAAGGGCGCGGCGGGCGGGCGCAAGGCGGCGTAGTTTTCGCGAGCGCCGCGCGGCCGCGTTTCACATGCATGGCGCGCATGCGAAATCGACCCAAACATCGTTTGTGCCTGCGCCTGCGTTCGCTTTTAATCACCTGATCGCCGCTCATGCGGCTTGAATCAAGCGAGAACCGCGATGGCTGAAACCGGTGGCGGCAGGCAGCGCCTGCTGCTCTATGTGATTTGCGGCGGCCTGATCATGGGCGCGGGCCTGGGCGCGCGCCACGTGCAGGGTCTGTTCCTGCTGCCGATGACCATCGAGCGCGGTTTTACGCGCGAGTCCTTCGCCTTCGCCATCGCCTGCCAGAACCTGGTCTGGGGCCTGGCGCAGCCGGGCGCCGGCATGCTGGCGGACCGCTACGGCGCGGCCAAGGTGCTGGTGGGCGGCCTGCTGGTGTACGCGCTGGGCTTGTGGGGCATGAGCGCGGCGGCGAGCCCCGGCATGCTCACCCTGTGCGCCGGCCTGTTGATCGGCTGCGGCCTGGCCGGCACCACCTTCGGCGTGGTCTACGGCGCGCTGTCGCGCCTGGCGCCGGTGGCACATCGCGGCTGGGCGCTGGGCCTGGCCGGGGCGGTGGGCGGGCTCGGGCAGTTCGTCATGGTGCCGCTGGCGCATGGCCTGCTGGACGGTGTCGGCGTGGCGGCCACCTTGCTGCTGCTGGCTCTCGGCATGGTGGCGCTGCTGCCGGCCGGCATCGCGGTGCGCGAGAACGCGGCGGTGGCGGGCGGCGCGCAGCAGTCGATGGGCGCGGCGGTGCGCGAGGCTTTTGGTCATCGCGGTTTCTGGATGCTCAACGCCGGCTTTCTCGCCTGCGGCTTTCAGCTCGCCTTCATCGGCACCCACCTGCCGGCGTATTTGCTTGACCACGGCCTGAACGCGCGCCACGCCACCATCGGCCTGGCGCTGATCGCCCTGTCCAACACCGTCGGCACCTACGTCGCCGGGGTGCTGGGGGCGCGGGCGCGGCGCAAGCACCTGCTCGCCGGCCTCTACCTGATCCGCGTGGTGGCGATCGGACTGTTCATCACCTTGCCGCTGTCGCCCTTCACCTTGTACGTGTTTTGCGTGGTGATGGGCTTTCTCTGGCTCGGCACTGTTCCCTTGACCAACGGCATCGTCGCCCAGGTGTTCGGCCTGCGCTACCTCGGCACGCTGTTCGGCTTTGTGTTTTTCGGCCACCAGCTGGGCGCGTTTTTCGGCGTCTGGCTGGGCGGGGTGGTGTACGAGCACACCCATTCCTACCAGGGGCTGTGGCTGGGGGCGATGGCCCTGGGGCTGATCGCCGCCGCGCTGCACTGGCCGATCGACGACCGGCAGATCGCCCGGCCGGGGCCGCTGCCGGCGGCCGCTTGAAACCCGCCTGAACCTGCCCGCCCTAGTCGAAGGCCGGCCCCGCCAACTGGTAGGCGTAGTCGCGCAAGTCGAGTGGCCAGGACACGCTGTGTTCGGTGAAGGCCGGGCCGTCGCCGGCGAACAGGGCGCGGGTGGCTTCCTCGAAACCGGGCTGGTTGCCGGCCATCGCCACCGTGAAGCGGTACGTCGCCTCACGGGCTTCGCGCACCCGGTCCAGGTCGGCGCTTTGTTTGCGCGCGGCTTCCACCAGTTTGCGCAATACCACCGAGGCGCCGCCGGTCTGGCGGCCCAGCCAGTCCCAGTGGCGCGGCAGCAGGGTGACTTCACGCGCCACCACCCCCAGTTTCGGACGGCCGGGGCCGCGTGGGGCTTCCGCGGCCTCTTCCTCGGCGGTTTCAAGTGGGTACTCGCTATCGACATGTGGCAGTCTGGCCAACACCTCGTCCAGGCTGCCGCGCAAATCGAGTTCGACCGCGCTGGCGTCGGCATCGGCGAACACCAGCAGCGCCGCGCTGCCGATTTCGTGTTCCTGTTTGGCGCGGGTGGCGACCTCAGGCAGGGTTCCGGTGGCAAGGCGGCGGTTGCCCAGGAAAGCGGTGTAAGTAGGCGTTTCGGTGTGCATGGCAGTGGCTTTGGAAAAGACAAATCAATTTTACCCGGATAATATTGAATGTCAATATCACCCGGGTAAAATATCCTACGAATTACCCAAATTTGGCTCACTGGCAAATTGACGTTTACGTAAACGTCAAGTAAATTTGGCGCATGACCGTCCCTTCCGATCCGTCTTCTTCGGCGCCAGCCGGCTTCACTTCGCCCGACCCCGATTACGCCACCAAGGTGCGCGACAGCTTCAACCGCCAGGCGGCGATGCGCCTGATCGGCGCGACGGTGACGGCGGTAGAGCCGGGCTATTGCGAGGCGCGCCTGGCCTTTCACGCCGACCTGACGCAGCAGCATGGCTTCGTCCATGGCGGGGTGGTCGGGATGATCGCCGATTCGGCCTGCGGCTATGCCGGTTATTCGATGATGCCGCCGGGCAGCTCGGTGCTCACCGTGGAGTACAAAATCAACATGCTGTCGCCGGCCATCGGCGAGGCGCTGATCGCCCGCGGCCGGGTGATCAAGCCGGGCAAGACCCTGGTGATCACCCAGTGCGAGGTGTTCGCGGTGCAAAACGGCAGCGAGAAACTGGTGGCGCTGATGCAGCAGACCCTGATGGTGATGCACGGGCGCACCGATCACGCGGCACCGCAATAGCGGGCGCGCAAGAGCAGGTGCGCGGCGGCGCGCCGGCGATGGAGACAAACAAGATGAGCCACTTTTCCTCCCTGAGTTTCAACCACGGCGACGACATCCGCGCCCTGCGCGCCAGCCTGGAAACCTTCGTCGCCGCCGAGATCACCCCGCGCGCCGCCGAGATCGACCGCGCCAACGAGTTCCCGACGGACTTGTGGAAAAAAATGGGCGACCTCGGCCTGCTCGGCATGACCGCCGAGGAGGAGTACGGCGGCACCGGTCTCGGCTACCTCGCCCACATCATCGCGATGGAAGAGATTTCGCGCGGCAGCGCCTCGGTGGGCCTTTCCTACGGCGCGCACTCCAACCTGTGCGTGAACCAGATTCGCCGCAACGGCAGCGACGCGATCAAGAAAAAATACCTGCCCAAACTGATCTCCGGCGACTACGTCGGCGCGCTCGCCATGAGCGAAACCGGCGCCGGCTCCGACGTGGTGGGCATGCGCACCCGCGCCGACTTCAAGGGCGACCGCTGGGTGCTCAACGGCAGCAAAATGTGGATCACCAACGGTCCCGACGCCGACGTGCTGGTGGTGTACGCGAAAAACGACCTCGAAGCCGGGCCGCGCGGCATCACCGCCTTCATCGTCGAGAAAGGGTTTAAAGGTTTTTCCACCGCGCAAAAACTCGACAAGCTGGGCATGCGCGGCTCCAACACCTGCGAGCTGGTGTTCCAGGACTGCGAGGTGCCGGCCGAAAACGTCATCGGCGGCCTGGGTAAAGGCGTCAACGTGCTGATGAGCGGGCTGGACTACGAGCGCGCGGTGCTGGCCGGCGGACCTCTCGGCATCATGGCCGCCTGCATGGACGTGGTGGTGCCCTTCACCCACGAGCGCAAGCAGTTCGGCCAGCCGATCGGCGAATTCCAGCTGATGCAGGGCAAGCTGGCCGACATGTACACCACCTTTTCCGCCTGTCGCGCCTACTGCTATGCGGTGGGCGAGGCGCTGGACGCCGGCCGCCTCACCGGCACCGCCGCGCGCAAGGACTGCGCCGGCGTCATCCTCTACACCGCCGAAAAAGCCACCTGGATGGCGGGCGAGGCGATCCAGGCGCTGGGCGGCGTCGGCTACACTTACGACTATCCGACGGGAAGGCTGTGGCGCGACGCCAAGCTGTACGAGATCGGCGCGGGGACCAGCGAAATCCGCCGCATGCTGATCGGACGAGAACTTTTCGCTGAAAGCAAATAGAGCTTGAGGGCTTCCAGGATGTCGAGCGAACTGATCCCCACTTATCGCGGCAGCGTGCAGTCCTGGCACTGCGACCACATGGGCCACATGAACGTGATGTGGTACGTCGGCAAGTTCGACGAGGCGACCTGGAACCTGCTTTCCGCCGCCGGCCTCTCCGGCGCCTATTTCCGCGAGCAGGGGCGCGGTATGGTGGCGGTGGACCAGCACCTGCAATACAAGCGCGAGCTGCTGGCCGGCGACACCGTGGTGATCGGCTCCGGGGTACGCGAGGTCAAGTCGAAGGCGCTGCTGTTCTTTCACGAAATGCGCAACGGCGAAACCGGCGAGGTGGCGGCGACCTGCCGCTTCACCGCCGTGCACCTGGACACCGGCACCCGCAAGGCCTGCGCCTTTCCGCCCGAAGTGGCCGCGCGCGCTCACACCTTTATGCGTACCTACGACTTCGGCGAGCCCGCCGGCTAGCCAAATCGGCCCTCGCGTAGGCGCCCGCCGACAGACGCGTCCCGTTTTTGGTGGCATTCTGCAGTCTTGCAGCATTCCAAGCGGCGCATCCGTGGCATGCCCCTGCGATGTCTCCGCTTTTTAGCGCGGCCGCGCCGGTGTAATATCTAAAATGACGGCCAGCAAGCTTCCTCTCCCTCCTTTCTCCCTGGGCATGTCGGCTCCTACAACTCACGCTGCACGACCTCCGCGGTAGAGATGTCGAAATCCCGCATCCGCGCTTCCGCAGCGGCCGAGCCGAAATCCTCCGCGCCGGCTGACCCGGAAGAACGCGAAGACCTGGCGCGCAGCACGCTGTCGTTTCCGGTGGTCGGCCTGGGCGCCTCGGCCGGCGGCCTGGACGCGCTGGTGCGCTTTTTCGAGCACATGCCGCCGCGGCCCGGCATGGCCTTCGTGGTGATCCTGCACCTGGCGCCCAGACACGAGAGCAACGCCGCCGCCATCTTGCAGCGCGCCACCCCGCTGAAGGCGGTGCAGGTGACCGAGCCGATGTCCATCGAGGCCGATCATGTCTATGTGATCCCGCCGGACTTCGACCTGTCGATGAGCGACGGTTACCTGCGCCTGACCCAGCCGGAACGCGCCGGCGGCCGGCACACCGCCATCGACCTGTTTTTCCGCACCCTGGCCGAGGTGCACCGCGAGCGCGCCTTCTGCGTGGTGCTTTCGGGCACCGGTTCGGACGGCAGCGTCGGCCTGACCCGGGTCAAGGAACTGGGCGGCATCACCCTGGCGCAAACCCCAAGCGATGCGGAACACGACGGCATGCCGGCGGCGGCGATTGCCACCGGCATGGTCGACATCGTGCTGCCGGCGGCGGAAATGCCGCAGCGCCTGCTCGATCTGTGGGCCAACGCCAGGCGCATCGAGCTGCCCCCGGGCGCCGACTTGCCCGAGGTCGAAGTGCCGAGCAGTCCCGGGTCGATACAGGCCGCCGAGCACGCGCTGGCCGACGTGATGACCCTGCTGCGCACCGCCACCCGGCATGACTTCCGCCATTACAAGCGCGCCACCGTATTGCGGCGTATCGAACGGCGTTTGCAGGTCAACGGCCTGCCCGACCTGCCGGCCTATCGCGACTACCTGCACGCCCATCCGGAAGAAACCCGGCCGCTGCTCAAGGACATGCTGATCGGCGTGACCAATTTCTTCCGCGACCGTGAAGCCTTCGAGGCGCTGGAGCGGGAGGTGCTGCCGGGCCTGTTCGAGCAGCGCGCCGCCGACGACCCGGTGCGCGTCTGGGTGGCCGGCTGCGCCACCGGCGAAGAGGCTTATTCGATCGCCATGCTGCTGCGCGAGCAGGCCGAGCGCGTGCCCAACCCGCCGGAAGTGCAGGTTTTCGCCACCGACATCGACGAATCGGCGATCGCCTTCGGCCGCGCCGGGCGCTACCCGGAGGCGATCGTCACCGACGTCTCGCCCACGCGCCTGCGTAATTTCTTCACCAAGGAGGACGACAGCTACCGGGTCACCAAGGCGGTGCGCGAACGGGTGCTGTTCGCCGCCCACAACCTGCTGCGCGACCCGCCGTTTTCGCGCCTCGACCTGATTTGCTGCCGCAACCTGCTGATCTATCTCGACCGCGAGGCGCAGAAGAACATCCTGGAGATGTTCCGCTTCGCGCTGCGGCCCAACGGCCACCTGTTCCTCGGCAGCTCGGAGTCGGTCGAGGCGGCCGACAATGCCTTCATCGCGGTGGACAAGAAAAACCGCGTTTTCAAGATCAATGCCAGCGCCAGGCTGTCGCGCCACCTGCCGCTGTCGGTGCCGGCTTCGTTCGAGAGCCGCGGCACGCTGCCGCGCGAACTGCACGAGGCGCCGCGCAACCTCTCCTACGCCGAGATGCACCAGCACCTGCTGGAGCGCTACATGCCGCCCAGCCTGCTGCTCGATGCGCAACAGAACGTGCTGCACCTGGCCGACGGCGTCGGCCGCTTCATGGAGCACGGCGCCGGCACGCCCTCGCACAACCTGCTGGCCAACATGCATCCGGACCTGCGCCTGGAACTGCGCACGGTGCTGGTCAAGGCCGAAAAAGCCGGCGCCACCGCGCAGGCGCGCGGCGTGCCGATGCGGCGCGACGGCAGCACCCTGTATGTCGACATCACGGCGCAGACCTTCCACGAAGCCGCCGCCGACCTGACCCTGGTGGTGTTCGCGGAACGCGCCGAAGCGCCCGCCGACGGCCCGGCGCGCCAAGCCGGCGACGGCCACGACCCCGTGGTGGCGCGCATGGAGCAGGAAATCGGCGAACTGAAGGCGCACCTGCTCGAGACCGTGCAGCGCAACGATACCTCGAGCGCCGACCTGAAGGCCTCCAACGAGGAACTGCAGGCGATCAACGAGGAGCTGCGCTCGGCCTCCGAGGAGCTGGAGACCAGCAAGGAAGAGCTGCAGTCGATGAACGAAGAGCTGGTGACGGTCAACTACGAGCTCAAGAGCAAGGTGGAGGAGACCGGCCGGATCAACGACGACCTGAAGAACCTGATGGCCTCCAGCGAGATCGCCACCGTGTTCATCGACAGCGCCCTGCGCATCCATCGCTTCACCCCGCATGCGGTGCAGGTGTTCAACCTGATCGGCAGCGACATCGGCCGCTCCCTGCTGGACATCACGCACCGGCTCGACTACCCGGAACTGGCCGACGACGCGCACCAGGCGTTCCAGACTTTGCGCCTGATCGAGCGCCCGGTGCAAAGCAGCGACGGCCGCCACTATCTGGTCCGGGTGCTGCCTTATCGCACCACCGACAACAAGATCGAGGGCGCGGTGCTGACCTTCGTCGACGTCACCGCGCTGCGCCGCGCCGAGGAGGAGGTGAGAACCGGGGTGGAACGCCTGCGCCTGGCCGCCGAGACCACCCGCGACTACGCCATCCTGACCACCGACGAAGCCGGCTTCATCACCACCTGGAACGAGGGCGCGCTGCGGGTGTTCGGCTACACCGAGGAAGAGGCGCTGGGCCGGCCGGTGGCGATGATCTTCACCCCCGAGGACCGCGCGCGCGGCTTGCCGGAGGGCGAGATGCAGCGGGCGCGCGAGACCGGCCGCGCCGAAGACGACCGCTGGATGCAGCGCAAGGACGGCGCCACCTTCTATGCCAGCGGCGTGATGTCTTCGTTCGACAGCGGTTCGCTGACGGGGTTTTCGAAAATCGTCCGCGACATGACCGGCAGCAAGCAGCTGGAGTCCGCGCGCGAGGCCCTGCTGGTGCACGAGCAGGCCCTGCGCGCGCAGGCGCGGGTGGCCAACGAGATGAAGGACGAGTTCCTGGCGGTGATGTCGCATGAGTTGCGCCACCCGCTGAACCTGATCCACGTCAACGCCGAGCTGCTGGTGCGCATGCCCGAGGTGCGCGCGGTGCCGGCGGTGCAGCAGGTCGGCGAAACCATCCGCCAGGCGGTGCAGAGCCAGTCGAAGATCATCGAAGACCTGCTCGACCTGACGCGCGCGCGCACCGGCAAGCTGACCCTGAGCCTGCGGCCGACGCTGCTGGGCGATATCGCCGAAAAAATCGTCGGCGCGGCGCAGGCCGATGCCGCCGCCAAGGGCCTGTCGCTCAGGTACACCTGCGAGGAAGCGGGCCTGCTGGTCGATTGCGACCCGGTGCGCGCCGAGCAGATCATCTGGAACCTGGTGAGCAACGCCATCAAGTTCACCCCGCAAGGCGGCAATGTCGAAGTCGTGCTCCAGCGCGATGCCGGGTTTGCCCGCCTTTCGGTGATCGACAGCGGGCGCGGCATCGGCGCGGAATTCCTGAAAAACGTGTTCGGCATGTTCACCCAGGAGCGCGCCGAGCGCGGCCACAACACCGGCATGGGCATCGGCCTGGCGCTGGTGCAGGAACTGGCGCAGGCGCAGGGCGGCCGGGTGCGCGCCGAGTCGGGCGGCGCCGGGCAGGGCGCCACCTTCCAGGTCTGGCTGCGGCTGCATAGCGCGCCGCCCGCCGCCGATGCCGAGCCGGCGCATGCGCAGGCGCTGCGCGGCCTGCGCGTGCTGGCCGTCGACGACGTCGCCGCCTCCCTGGTGCCCTTCGCCGAACTGCTCGGCATGGACGGCGCCGTCGTCACCAGCGCCGCCAACGGCATGGAGGCGCTGGGCCTGCTGGAAAGCGAGCCCTTCGACCTGCTGATTTCCGATATCGCAATGCCGGTGATGGACGGCTACGCGCTGATCGCCGAAGTGCGCAAACGCCCGGGCATCGCGCGGCTGCCGGCGATCGCCGTCACCGGCTACGCCCGCCCGCTGGATGTGCAGCAGGCCCTGGAGCGGGGCTACGACGTGCACATCGCCAAGCCGGTGGCGCTGGATGCGCTGCGCCAGGCGGTGGCGCGCCTGCTGCCGCGCGAAGCCGCGGACGGCGCCTCCGCACCGGGGCCTTAGCGCGCGGCGGCGGCAAAGCTGCCCGCAGGCGGGTAAACTGTCGCTTATTGCGTTGCAGCACCCGGGGGCGGGCCTTCGTCCCCGTGTCACCCAAGCCAGCATGAAATCCCTAGAACACCTGTTTGAAAACAACCGCGCATGGGTCGAAGCCTCGACCCGCGACGACCCGGAATTCTTTTCGCGCCTGTCGAACCAGCAGAATCCGGAGTATTTGTGGATCGGCTGCTCCGACTCGCGGGTACCGGCCAACCAGATCATCGGCCTGGCGCCGGGCGAGGTGTTCGTCCATCGCAACATCGCCAACATGGTGGTGCACACGGACCTGAACTGCCTGTCGGTGATCCAGTTCGCCGTCGACATCATCCAGGTCAAGCACATCATCGTGGTCGGGCATTACGGCTGTTCCGGGGTGCACGCGGCGCTGACGAATCACAAGATCGGCCTCTCGGACAACTGGCTGCGCCACGTGCAGGACGTGCAGGAAAAGCACGGCGCCTATCTCGGCAATGTGGTGGAGACGCGCGACCGCCACGCGCGCCTGTGCGAGCTCAACGTGATCGAGCAGGTGCGCAACGTCTGCCAGACCACCTCGGTGCAGGAAGCCTGGGAGCGCGGCCAGGCGCTGCACATCCACGGCTGGGTCTACGGCGTGGCCGACGGCCTGGCGCGCGACCTGGAGATGAACATTTCCAGCCACGCCGAAGTCGAGGCCGCCAGCGCCGGCGCGGTGGCGCGGGTGCAGGGCATGGGGGCGCGGTGAGCGCCGCCATGGCAGTAGGCAGCGCGGCGCCGCCGATGGCGCAGGTGGGCGAGCGCTTTTCGCGCACCGTGCTGCTGACCCCGGAGGCGATCCACGAATTCGCGCTGGCCGCCGGCGACATGAACCCGCTGCACCACGACAAGATGTTCGCCGAGGCTTCGCGCTTCGGCGGCATCATCGCCAGCGGCACCCATTACGTGGCCCTGATCATGGGCCTGGTGGCGACCCATTTCACCGCCCGCGGCGAAGCCGCCGCCGGGCTGGAATTCAGTTTCCAGCTGAAAAAGCCGGTGCGCGCCGGGGATACAATCACCCTGACATGGGAAGTGGTGGAGATCACCCCCAAGGCCAGCCTGAAAGGCGACATCCTGAGCCTGATCGGCCGCATCACCACCCGCAACGCCGTGGAGGTGCTCACCTGCACCGGCAAGATTGCGCTGTTTTATCCGAGTTGATCGGTGCTGTGTTGAGCCCCATTATCATTGTTCCTGCATGCGGATTTTTTTGGGCTTTTTCGGGTTTTTTCCACTCCTTAAGCCCGTCTTTGTTGAAAGGTTGAAGCCATGTCCACCAACGATCCGATCGTCATCGTCTCCGGCGCCCGCACCCCGATGGGCGCTTTCCAGGGCGATTTCTCCGCCGTCTCCGCCAATGAGCTCGGTGCCGTCGCCATCAAGGCGGCAGTCGAGCGCGCCGGCATCAAGCCTTCCGACGTGCAGGAAATCATCATGGGCAACTGCCTGATGGCGGGCCAGGGCCAGGCGCCCG
>DATAZV010000286.1:0-16739 GCA_036271855.1 Burkholderiales bacterium | reverse complement strand
GCCGCCGGATTGATGACAATGAAGCGGGTGCCGTCGGCACGCGCCGCCTGCACGCGGTCGACCAGCACGTACTCGGCGTTGCTTTGCAGGGTTTCGACCGCCACCCCGCTCTCGGCGCCGGTATGTTTCAGGGACTTGTTGATGTCCTCCAGGGTTTCGGCGCCGTAAATGGCCGGCTCACGAGTACCCAGGAGATTCAGGTTGGGGCCATGCAGGACAAGTATCCTGGGCGCCCCGGCAACCTTTTTCTTGCTCGCCATTGCTAGACCTATCGACCGGAACGGCGCGAGTTTACCCGAGTTTGTCCGGGAATTGTGCCGAACAGGCGCACAGTCCCTTAGAGTTTGGCGACAATTGCGCTCAACTCGTCGTGATCCACCTTGCCGATCCTGCGAAAAACCGCTTCGCCCGTCGCGTCCAGAACCACCGTAAAGGGCAGGGCGCGCGGCTTGTCACCCGCAGCGGTCAGCACGTCGAGGCCATTGGCGCCGCCCTCCAGCAACAGGTAGCTGATTCCCAGTTGCTTGGCATATGCCTGCATGTTGGGTGCGGAATCGATACCGATACCGACAATTTTCGCCTTTTTGCCGCCGGGACCCTGGGAGAAGCGCTGCAGATCCGGCATTTCCTCCCGGCAGGGGCTGCACCAAGTCGCCCAGAAGTTGACGACCAGGGGTTTGCCGCGCAAGCTCGCCATCGCCAGGGACTTGCCTTCGAGATCGCGGAATTGCGCCGCCCACAGGGGCGCCACATCGGCGTGGTCGCCGGCTTCGAAGCCGCGCAAGCTGGCCCAGATGCCGGCGACACCGGCGCAGACACCGGCGGTGCCGATCAACATATTCCGGCGTAACGGGTTCATCTCTGTTTGACCCGCTCAGCGAATGTTGGAAAGAAACTGGTCGACCGTGTTTTTTTGCTCTTCTTCGTCGATTAATAGCTCAACTGCGGTCAAATTGCCGCGATCTGTCTGGCCGTAGGCGTCAGGCCGGGCGGCGCCGCGCTCGTCGGCATGGTTATAGACAATCAGGTGCACCATTGCGCCTTCGGTTTCGAAAGAAAATACCGGCACCTTGCGATTGATGCTGTGGTTGAAATGACTGCGCTCCGAGGTCGTGTACTCGATGCCTCGCCCCAGCAAGGTCAACTCCACCTGCTTTTCCAGGTCGGTGAACAGGTTGATGTCGACGCCGGCGCCGCGCGAAGCCGTGCCTTTCCAGGCCGGGCCGGTGAGATAGGGGCTATAGGCCTCGAACTCGCGCATCACTTCCAGCGCGGTCTGGCGCAAGTCCAGCAGCCGGGCGCGCTGCTCGTTGTTCTGGTACAGGGTCTGGTAGATGCGCAGCGACTCTTCGATTTCGTCGTTGTCCGGCAGCCCGTCGCTTTCGCGAAAGCCCAGCTGGCGCGCCGCCTTGCGCTTGGCGGTGCCGAAATCGGCGACGCCGTCTTCGGCGATCAGCCGCGCCGCCTGGGCGGCAATGGCGCGCCGCGCATGGGCCGAGCCCTTCAATTGCTTGCTCATGGGTGCAATTGTACCGCCGCCGGTCGGCTAAAATCGGCCCACGATGCATATCCATATTCTCGGTATTTGCGGCACCTTCATGGGCGGTATCGCGGCGATTGCCCGCGCCGCCGGCGTCAAGGTCACGGGTTGCGACGCCAACGTCTATCCGCCGATGAGCACCCAGCTCGAAGCCCTGGGCATTGAGCTGATCACCGGCTACACCCCGGAGCAGGTGGACCTCAAGCCCGACCTGTTCGTCATCGGCAACGTGGTTTCGCGCGGCAACCCGCTGATGGAGGAAATCCTCAACCGCGGCCTGCCCTACACCTCGGGTCCGCAATGGGTGGGCGAGCACATACTGACTGGCAAACACGTGCTGGCGGTGGCCGGCACCCACGGCAAGACCAGCACCAGTTCGATGCTGGCGTGGATACTCGAAGACGCCGGCAAAAATCCGGGCTTTTTGATCGGCGGCATGCCGGAAAATTTCGGCGTTTCCGCGCGCAACACCGACAGCGCGCTCTTCGTCATCGAGGCCGACGAGTACGACACCGCCTTTTTCGACAAGCGCTCCAAGTTCGTCCATTACCGCCCGACCACCGCGGTGCTGAACAATCTGGAGTTCGACCATGCCGACATTTTTGCCGACATCGGGGCGATCGAAACCCAATTCCACCACCTGGTGCGCACCGTGCCGGGCAAGGGCCTGATCGTCGTCAACGGCCGCGAAGAAAGTTTAAAGCGGGTGCTGGCGCGCGGCAGCTGGAGCGCGATCGAGCACTTCGGTCTCCCCTCCGGGTGGGAAGCCGGTGCGGCGGACCCCGAGGGCACTTTCGACGTGCTGTGCGACAGCGCCATCCAGGGCCGGGTGCACTGGGGCCTGCTGGGCGAACACAACCGCATGAATGCCCTGGCCGCGATCGCCGCCGCACGCCATGCCGGCGTTGCCCCCGCGCGCGCCATCGAAGCCCTGGCGCGCTTCAAGAACGTCAAGCGGCGCATGGAAGTGCGCGGGCAGGCCGGCGGGGTGACGGTGTACGACGATTTCGCCCACCATCCGACGGCAATCGCCACCACCATCGCCGGTCTGCGCGCCAAAGTGGGCGCCAAGCGCATCCTCGCTGTGCTCGAGCCGCGCTCCAACACGATGAAACTCGGCGCCATGAAGGCGGCATTGCCGGGCAGTCTGGAAGGCGCGGACTTGGTGTTCGGCTACGGAGCCCGGGAGGGCAAGGACGCGCTGGGCTGGGACTTGGCCGACGCCCTGCGGCCATTGGGCAGCAAGGCCGGCGCCTACGACGTGCTGGACAAACTGGTGGCCGCCGTCAAGAACGCCGCCCGGCCCGGCGACCACGTACTGGTGATGAGCAACGGCGGCTTCGGCGGCGTGCACAAAAAACTTCTCGACGCGCTGGCATGATCGTCTACCTTCACGGTTTTCGCTCCTCGCCGCAATCCTACAAGGCGCAATTGCTGGCTGCGCGCATGGCGCAACTGGGCCGCGGCGCGCAATACCTGTGTCCGCAATTGCCGGTGTCGCCCGCGCAGGCCATGGCGCTGGCACAAGAGCTCACGCGCGATCTCGACCCGGCTGATCTCACGCTGTTCGGCAGCTCCCTGGGCGGCTACTACGCCACTTACCTGGCTGAGCAACTCGGCTGCCGCGCCGTGATGCTCAACCCGGCGATGCGTGCCTTCGAGAAACTGCAATCCCAGGTCGGCCCGCAGACCATGTACCACGGCGGCGGCGAACCCTTCGAATTCAAGGCTGAATATCTGGGCGAGCTACGGGCGATGCATGTACCGGCCATCACCCGGCCCGAACGCTATTTCCTGGTCGCCGCCACCGGCGATGAGTTGCTCGACTGGTGCGAGATGACTGCCGCTTTCCCCGGAGCACGCCACAAGGTGATTGAGGGCAGCGACCACGGCTTGTCCGATTTCGCCGGCTATATGGACGAAACCCTGGCTTTTGCCGGTGTCGTGCCGGCCGCCCCTTAGCGCACTAACGACAAGGCGCGGGACAAAAAAAGCCGGCCCGGGAATCCCGGGCCGGCTTTTGCAAAAAGCGCGCAGTGCGCGATTTACATGCCGGGCATCACCTGGCCGCGAATCTCGCCGCCCTTGTTGGCTGCGGTATGCACGTTGGCGTACCACTTGCCCGCCAGGAAGTCCGCAGCCTGCGCCGCGGTCAGGGTGGCGTGGCCTTCGAGGCCGTCGGAAATCGGGTTCTGGAACGGCACCACCACGCCGGAGTTGGCGCCCATCGCGGCCGGGCCGTGGAAGTGGGCGGCTACCGCCGGGCCGGTGAGGCCCGAGTAATGCAGCTTCCAGCTCAGCATGTTGGTGCTCTTGTCGAACGTGGTCTCGATCATGCCGGTGCCGCTGCTCGAATTCGGCGGCACTTCATGCGACGCGTTCATTTGCGTCTTGGTGACCACCATGTTGGAATTGCCCATCGTGTTGCAGGCAGACAGGCCGACGGCGAGAAAGCCGGCGATGAAGAGGCTGCGAAAGGCGGTACGGTATTGGCTCATGGTGTCTCCGTGAACGAGTTTGTCGGCAAAGGCGGTTACGCTTGCGTCCGGCGGCTGCATATGCAGGGACTCCGGGCGCAGCAGTATAGTTCCACCGCGGACCCCCGCCCGCGGCCGGTGCGCCATTATTTCCTGGTCGAGTGCCGACCTTGCGGCCGGTGGCGCCTCCCTTGCCAAGTACGCCCCCATGATCGGCTTGGATGCGCCGCAAGGTGCCGCAGCGCGGGAATCGGCGCTAATTGAGGGTTTTCCAGAACCCGAGATGCGCGCCTGCCGCCTCGTCTTCCAGCGCCGGGCCCAGCACTTCTATCTTGCGCTGGCCGCGCGCGAACACCTCGCGGCAGGGCAGGGAAAACGTCGGGTTTTCCGGATGATCGCCGGTGAGTTGCAGCAAACGATGTTCCGAAAGGGCGTAAACCACGCGGCCGATGCCGCACCAGTAGATCGCGCCGGAGCACATCGCGCAGGGTTCGGCACTGGTGTAGAGCGTAGCCTGCGCCAGGGACTCCGGCGGCAGGGCGCGCGCCGCCATTTGCGCCGCGCGCAACTCGGCATGCTGGGTCGGGT
The DNA here is from genome assembly GCA_036271855.1 of Burkholderiales bacterium. Taxonomy (GTDB): domain Bacteria; phylum Pseudomonadota; class Gammaproteobacteria; order Burkholderiales; family JAEUOS01; genus JAQGMJ01. Next base: position 12,134 of record DATAZV010000286.1, on the reverse strand, counting down.
CGCCATCCGGCGGCAGGCTGTTGTTGCCCGCCTCGGCGATCACCTGGCCGCCGCCATCAGCCACCAGCGCGGCGAAGGGGTGCTTGCCGGCAGCGCGCGCCGCTTCCGCCAGCGCAATGGCGCGCTGGAGCAGGGCGAGATCGGCGGGCGTGAGCTGGGGCGTGGTCATGAAAAAAATTCCTGGCTAAAAGAGGGCACTGCCGCGATGTTGCAAGGGGCGCGCCATCTCCCCGCGATCGGCGTGCGACGATTGGTGCGCCGCAATAACCGCTCGGTGGTTGTGCTAGAGTCCGGCCTTTTGTCCAGGGCGGAAAGTTTCATGCGTTTGCAAAACAGGGTAGCCATTATCACCGGCGGGGCCAACGGTATCGGCTGGGCCACCGCCCAGCGCTTTGCCGGCGAGGGTGCGATTGTCGTCATTTGCGACCTGCGCCAGGCCGAGATAGAACGTGCGGTCGATAGCCTCAAGGAAAGCGGAGCCGAAGCATTTGGCTGCGTGATCGACGTTACCAAACGTGAAACGGTGGAAGCAATGGTGAAGCAGGTGAAAGAGCGCTATCGGCGCATCGACATCCTGGTCAACAACGCCGGCATCACCAAGGACGCGCGCCTGATCAAGATGAGCGAGGCCGATTTCGATGCAGTGATCGACGTCAACCTGAAAGGCGTGTTCAACTGCACCAAGGCGGTGGTCGATACGATGATCGAGCAAAACAGCGGCGTGATCCTCAACGCCTCGTCTGTCGTCGGCATCTACGGCAACTTCGGCCAGACCAATTACGCCGCCACCAAGTTCGGCGTCATCGGTTTCACCAAGACCTGGTTTCGCGAGCTCGGCCCCAAGGGCATCCGCGTCAACGCGGTGGCGCCGGGCTTCATCGCCACCCACATTCTCGACACCATTCCCGAGAAAGTGATCAAGCAGCTCGAAGAACGGGTTTCGCTGGGCCGCCTGGGCAAGCCGGAAGAGATCGCCAGTGTCTATGCTTTTCTCGCCTCGGATGACGCCAGCTACATCAACGGCGCTGTGCTCGAAGTTTCGGGCGGCATGACAGTTTGAGCCGACAAAAGTAAAAACCTGCTTTGCCGGGTCTGGATCAGAATGAAATCACTGGCGGAGCCGGTCGATTTCATTTGAAAAGGGCGAGGAACGGGCGGCACCTGGCGCCGGTCCTTCGGGCGCCTCAATGCAGGATGATCCCCTGCGGGTAGTAGACCGCCATCCAGGACACGATCAACAGGGTGATGCCGGCAGCGTGGCCGCAGGCTTTGAGAAAGCGGATAAAGGTTTCGCTGGAAAAGAGTTCGCGCGCCTGCGCATCGAAGCGCAGCTTGCCGGCTTCGAGCCGGCTGTGAGCGGAGGCGTAAATGCCGGCCCAGCAGCTGACGCTGCCAAAGCCCATCAGTACAAAGCCGATGCCGGCGCGGCTCGGCAGCAAGGCCTGGTCCGTGAACGCGAGGCTGAATAGCCAGGCGCCGGCCAGCACCAGCGCGGCGCCGAAAGCGGCGCCCAGCCAGAGCATGGCGCGCGCGGCGGCTTGCTGGCCCTGGGTGTCGGCGGGTGGAGGCGGGGTCTTGCTTGGGGTCTTGGCCAACTGCGATCTCCTCGTTTATGTTGTGGCGTTGTCTTAGCCGCTGCGCCATTTGTCCAGCGTGCGGCGGTCGCGCTTGGTGGGGCGGGCGACGATCTCGGCTGCTGGTTCGGTGAATTTACGGCGCCGCTCCGACTCCGCGGCGCGGCCTTGCGCACTGGCGTCGGTTTCACGGTACAGGGTTTGCGCAATTGCCGCCGCGCCGCGCTTGTCCGAGATCGCCAGCACTTCCACTTCCCAGTCGAACCAGCCGGCCGAAAAGCGCACCAAGTCACCCGGCCGCACATCCTTCGCGGGTTTGACGTTGGCGTCGTTGACTTTCACCTTGTTGCCGTCGCAGGCGTCGGTAGCAAGTGAGCGCGTCTTGTAAAAGCGCGCGGCCCAGAGCCATTTGTCGACGCGGACTTTTTCCATGGAAGGGCTATGGCATTTGAAGGGGGCTGGATTCCCGCCTGCGCGGGAATGACAGGCGGGCGGGGTGCGCTCAGAAAGCGGCGACGCCACCGTCGGAACGCGGATCGAAGCCGCCTTCGAAATTGCCGTTGGGATGGCGGATCACGCAGCCGGCGTGGCCGAGCGTTTCGTCGAAGTCGCCCATGATCTCGACATCGTGGCCGCGTTTTTTCAGTTCTTCGACCGTGGCGGCGGGAAAGCGCGATTCCAGTTTCAGCGTGTCCGAGGTCTGGCCCCAGGTGCGGCCCAGCAGCCAGCGCGGCGCGCTGATCGCGTCCTGCGGGTTCAGGCCCAGCACGGCGGTGCGGGTGAACACGGCGGACTGGCTTTGCGGCTGGCCGTCGCCGCCCATGTTGCCGTAGACCATGGTGCGGCCGTCGTCGAATAGGGCCATCGCCGGGTTGAGGGTGTGGAAGGGCCGCTTGCCGGGCTCCAGCGTGTTGATGTGTTTGGGGTCCAGCGAGAAAGAAGCGCCGCGGTTTTGCCAGTTGATGCCGGTTTCCTTCAGCACCACGCCGGAGCCGAACTCGTGATACACGCTCTGGATCATCGACACGGCGTTGCCGGCGCCGTCGATCACCCCCATCCAGATGGTGTCGGCGGGACCGCGGCCAGCGCCCCAGGGGGCGGCCTTCGCCATGTCGATTTTCGCCGCCATGGCGTCGAGCTTGTCGGCGCTGAGGAAGGATTGCGCATCGACCCTCATGCGCGCGGGATCGGTAATGTGCTTGTCGCGGATCATGAAGGCGCGCTTGGTGGCCTCCACCGCCGCGTGCACATAGTCGGCGGAGAGGTGGTCGTATTTTTCGATGGGCAGGCGGTCCATCTGGCCCAGGATCAGCAGGGACACCAGGCCCTGCGTGGGGGGCGGCATGTTGTAAAGCGTGCCCAGCGAATGTTTCATTTGCAGCGGCGTGACGATTTTCGCGTGGTGGTTCGCCAGGTCGGCGAGGCTGACCGGGCTGCCGGCGGCGCGCAGGTCGCGCGCGATGGCTTCCGCCAACTCGCCGCGGTAATAATCGTCCAGGCCGGCATCGGCCAAGCGCTTGAGCGTGGCGCCCAGGCGCGGCTGTTTGAACACGGCACCGGTGGCCGGCACCTGGCCGTCGATCAGAAACGTTTCGGCGAAGCCGTGGATGTCTTTCAGCTCCGCCAGCTTGTTGCGGGTGTTCATGTGCTGGCTGGAGGTGACGGCGATGCCGTGGTCCGCATAGTGGATGGCGTCGGCCAGCAGGCGCGATAGCGGCAGGGTGCCGCCCATCTTGCCGGAAAGCTGATAGGCCGCGCCCCAGCCCGACATGGTGCCGGCCACGGTAATGGCCGCGCTGCCGCCGCGAAACGGGATTGCGCTCTTGCCCGCATAGCTTTCCCGTGTGACGGCGCCGGCGGCGGCGCCGCAGGCGTCGATGCCGCTCACGCCCTGCGGACTGCTGACCAGCCAGAAGCTGTCGCCGCCGATGCCGTTCATGTGCGGGTAGACCACGGTGATGGCGGCGGCGGCGGCGATCATCGCCTCGACCGCGTTGCCGCCTTCACGCAGCACGCCGAGGGCGGATTGCGATGCGAGACTATGGGGTGCGACGGCCATGCCGCGCGTGCCGCGAGTGGGATTTGCCATGGGAAAAGTTCCGGTGCGGGAGCTGGGACGAATGCAACAGTGAGTTTATCGGAAGCGCGCGCCCCGCGCTGCGGTCCGCGATGCGGCCGGTCAAAAAAAAGCCCCGCTCGGAAGCGGGGCTAAGAATGACACGAGGAGAAAGCAAAAACAAAAGCAACAAACTTCGGGTGACGCGTACTACAGTACTAAGGCACAACTAAAACACTGCTCGGGCAAGCCGCACGCTTCTCAAGCGAGACGTGGTGGCTTGTTGTTGAAAAAGAACTCCGACATGCTGCGTTCGGCCACGCCCTGCCAGGCAATCTGGTCTTCGCGGAACTTGAGCCAGGGCTCGTAGATCTTTTTGAACGCGGGATTCTTCGCCGACTCTTCGGCGTAGATCTCATAAGCGGCCACTTGCGAGGCGCGCATGATCTCCGTCGTATAGGCGTGCAGCTTGACGCCGCTGGCGAGCAGGCGCTTCAGGGCGATGGGGTTCTTGGCGTCGTACCCGGCCATCATGTCCAGGTTCACCTGGTAGGCGGCGGTTTCGAAGGCGTACTGGTATTCCTTGGGCAGCTTTTCCCACTCCTTGCTGTTGACCCAGAAGGAGAACTGCGAATTGCTTTCCCACCAGCCGGGGTAGTAGAAATGCTTGGCGACTTTGTAGAAGCCCAGCTTTTCGTCGTCGTAAGGGCCGATCCATTCGGCGGCGTCGATCGCGCCTTTTTCCAGCGCCGGGTAGATGTCGCCGCCGGCGATCTGCTGCGGCACGCCGCCCAGGCGCGCGAACACCTCGCCGCCGAGTCCGCCGATGCGAATCTTCAGGCCCTTGATGTCGGCCAGGGACTTCACTTCCTTGCGGAACCAGCCACCCATCTGGGTGCCGGTGTTGCCGCCGGGGAAGGAGACGATGTTGTAGTCCTTGAGGAAATCATTGACCAGCTTCATGCCGCCGCCGTAATACATCCAGGCGTTTTGCTGGCGCTGATTGAAGCCGAAGGGCACCGTGGTTTCGAAGGCAAAGGCCTTGTTCTTGCCGACGTAGTAATAGCTGTTGGTGTGGCCGCATTCGACGGTGCCGTTTTGCACCGCGTCGCAGATTTGCAGACCGGGAACGATTTCGCCGGCGGCGAAGGTCTGGATCTGGAATTTGCCGTTGGTCAGCAGCTCGACGCGCTTGGCCAGCAACTCGCAGCCGCCGTAGACGGTGTCCAGGCTCTTCGGATAGCTGGAAGCCAGGCGCCAGCGCACCGAAGGTGTGCTTTGGGCGATTGCCGGTGCGGCCAAAGTGGACGCGGCGGCGCCCGCCGCGACTCCTGCCCTGCTCAAAAACTTTCGACGATTCAAGGTCATGCGTGATATCCCATATTCTTTTTGCTGCCTGTTGAAGGAACATAAAGCATCACGCGTGCCAATCGGTCCGGACAGGTTGCATGGCCGCTTGCATGCATGATGTTGGCGCCCTGTCCCCGATCTGGCGCCCACCGCGATGCATGGCCTTGCGGCCACGCATCGAGATGCTTTTTCATTGTTATTTATTTTCCAAACCGACCGGCACGGCCGGCGATCTGGAACACTCCTCAAGCAGGCAAAAGCAGGGCGCTTTTCCAAAAGCAAGCCCCGGCTTTGCCTGCTGCTAATACATCTTGTAAGGCAGGTATTTTCCCGAGAGCACTACATGCACGCGGTCTCCCTTGGGATCGGGCTCGCGCTGGATGTCCATCGAAAAGTCGATCGCGCTCATGATGCCGTCGCCGAACTCTTCGTGGATCAGTTCCTTGATGGTGGTGCCATAAACATTGACGACTTCGTACCAGCGATAGATCAGCGGGTCGGTCGGCACGGCGGTGGGCAGCGAGCCCTTGTAGGGCACGATCTGCAGCCAGGCCATTTCCTCGTCGTTCAGGCCGAACAGTTTGCCGGCCGCCTCCGCCTGCTTCTTGTTCATCTGCATCTGGCCCAGCAGGGCGGCGGTCGTCCATTCCTTGCTCTGGCCGATTTTCTTGGCGATGGCTTCCCATTTCATGCCCTTTTTGACTTTGGCGGACATGATTTTCTTGCTGACGTCGGTGCGATCCATGGTGGGGTCTCCTGGTTATGGAAAATAAAAAACTACGCCGCTCGTTCGACGGCGCCGGGTGCGGCAACTGCGGAAATTTCCGGCGCCGGCTCGTTGGCTGCCAGCCCGGGAGATACCACCGGCGGCGCGAAGTCGCCGGTGCCGGCGCTCAACTGGTCGGCGGCGCCGCTGGCGATCAGGCGCGAGCGGTTGACCAGGAAGTCGACCAGGTGATTGCGGATTTTGTAGAACTGCGGATCGTGATGCATCGAGGCACGGGTGCGCGACTTCGACATGGTGTTGCAGACGATCTCGGCAATCCGCGCGCGCGGTCCGTTGGACATCAGCAGGATCTTGTCGGCCAGCAAAATCGCCTCGTCGACATCGTGGGTGATCATGAACACCGTCTGGTGGGTGTCGGCGCAGATGCGCAGCAGCTCGTCCTGGATCACCCCGCGCGTCAGCGCATCGAGGGCGCCGAAGGGCTCGTCCAGCAGCAGCATCTTCGGCTCGATGGCAAAGGCGCGGGCGATGCCGACGCGCTGCTTCATGCCGCCGGAGAGCTCGGCCGGTTTTTTCGCCTCCGCTCCGCCTAAGCCGACCATCTCGATGTAACGCCTGGCATGACTGTTGATCTCGTCGCGCTTCAGGTCCGGGTAGCGCGAGCGCACCGCGAAGGCCACATTGCCCAGCACCGAAAGCCAGGGCATCAGCGCGTGGCTCTGGAACACCACGCCGCGATCCAGGCTGGGGCCGTCGATCTGCCGCTGGTCCATGAATACCAGGCCGGCGCTGGCCTCTTCCAGGCCCGCCAGCACGTTGAGGATGGTGGTCTTGCCGCAACCCGAGTGGCCGATGATGCAGACGAATTCGCCGCGCTCGATGCCGAAGTGCAGGTTCTCGAATACCGGAATCGCCGCACCCGGATAGGTCTTCGACAGACCTTCGACCTTGAGGAAGGGCATGCTCACGAGTGGCGCCTATTCAACGTAGGTCACCATTTTTTGCAGGCGGCCGAACAGCAGGTCCAGCAGCATGCCGACCACGCCGATCATCAGGATGGCGAAGATCACGTTGGTCAGCGACAGGTTGTTCCATTCGTTCCAGACGAAATAGCCGATGCCGGTGCCGCCCACCAGCATCTCGGCGGCGACGATCACCAGCCAGGCGATGCCCATGGAGATGCGCATGCCGGTGAGGATGGTGGGCGCCGCCGCCGGCAGGATCACCAGGAATGCCTTGCGCAGCGGGCTCACCTCCAGCGTCTTGGCGACGTTGAGCCAGTCGCGCCGCACCGAGGCGACGCCGAAGGCGGTGTTGATCAGCATCGGCCAGATCGAGCAGATGAAAATCACGAAAATGCCGGAGATCGAGGAGTCCTTGATGGTGTAGAGCGCGATCGGCATCCACGCCAGCGGCGAGATGGGTTTAAGCACCTGGATGAAGGGGTTGAGCGCGCGCGACAGCAGGGGCGACATGCCGATCAAAAAGCCCAGCGGCACGGCGACGATGGCAGCAATCAGGAACCCGAGACCGACGCGCCCCAGCGACCACGCCAGCTGGATGCCGATGCCCTTGTCGTTCGGCCCGTTGTCGTAAAACGGGTTCGACAAATGCTTCCACGCCGTCTCGCCCATCTGCGCCGGCGTGGGAAAGCCGGTGGTCTTGCCGCTGTCGGCCGACTTGCCCATCAGCTTCGCGTATTCCGAATCCTGCGCGGAGACGGCGGCCGATGGCCGCGGCCGGGTCGCCGCATGCCACACACCCAGCACGGTGACCAGGATCACCAGTGAAACCAGGGCGGCGCGCAGGTTCAGGCTGTTCATCGCGTTGCGTTCAGGTGCGCTTGATCGCGAAGCTGCTGATGTAGGGCTCGGGCTTGGTCGGGTCGAAGTCCTTGCCCATCACGGTGATTTTCTTGTAGATGCCCTCGGGCGGCTTTTCGTCGAGTTCCTTCATGTACTTCTTGGCGTCGGTGAGCAGGAACACCTTTTGCGCGATGTCCTTGTAGTTCACTTCGCCCTTGACGTAGCCCCAGCGCTTCATCTGCGTCAGCATCCAGATCGCCATCGACTGCCAGGGCACCGGGTCGAAGTCGGCACGGTCCGGCACGTTCTTCACGTTGCCCAGGCCGTCGGCGAATTTGCCGGTCAGCACTTGCGCGATCACCGTCTCCGGCTGGTTCAGGTAATTTTGCGGCGCGATCACCTTGGCGATCAGTTCGCGGTTTTTCGGGTCGCGCGCCATTGCCGCGGCGGTAAGCACCGAGCGGTATAGCGCGGCGAAGGTGTTGGGGTTCTGCTTGATGAAGTCTTCGGAGGTGCCAAAGGCGCAGCAGGGGTGGCCGTCCCACAAATCCTTGGAGAGGATGTGAATGAAGCCGACTTCGTCGTACACCGCGCGCTGGTTGAACGGGTCCGGCCCGAGAAAGCCGTCGATGTTGCCGGCGCGCAGGTTGGCCACCATTTCCGGCGGCGGGGTGACGCGGATCTGGATGTCCTTGTCCGGATCCAGCCCGTGTTCCGCCACGTAATAGCGCAACAGGAAGTTGTGCATCGAATACTCGAAGGGCACGGCGAACTTGAAGCCCTTCCACATCTTCGGGTCGCGTTTGTCCTTGTGCTTGGTCGCCAGGGTGATCGCCTGGCCGTTGGTGTTCTGGATGGTGGCCACGCGCATCGGCTGCGCCACTGAACCCGAGCCCATCGAAATGGCCAGCGGCATCGGCGACAGGAAATGCGAGGCGTCGTGCTCCTTATTCAACATCTTGTCGCGGATCAGCGCCCAGCCCGCCGTCTTGTTGAGCTGGACGTTCAGGCCCTGCTTTTTGTAAAAGCCCAGCGGGTCGGCCATGATCAGCGGTGTGGCGCAGGTAATCGCGATAAAGCCGATCTTCAGGTCCTTCTTTTCCAGGCTGCCGCCTTTTTCCTGCGCCATCGCCTGCATTTGCTGGATCGGCAACAGGGAGGAGATCGCCGACATTGCGGTGCCCGAGCCGACCGCGCGCAGGAACTTGCGGCGCATCGAGTCCTGCGGGAACAGGGCGCGCACCAGCGTGGCTTCGACGAAGTCCTGCGACAACGTTTCCGGATCGGCCGCGCGCGCCTGGATGCGTTGCGACTCCTCGGCGTCATGCTCCCCCTGGGTGGCGTGCGCCCCGCAATTGCAGCCGCTGGAAAATGACCGGTCCGGATCGTAAGGCTTGTAGATCGACTGCGACATGGCTGACCCCCTGAGGTATGAATCCGAATGTAGCGTTCGACAACTTTTGCAAACATCGCGCCAGCGGTGAAAATCGCGTAGTGCCAGCACTACAGCCGCCGCCTCCCTACGTGAATCACGTCAGGCCGGGCGGAGAAAAGCGGGCTACAAGGCCATCAGCCCATGCTTGACGGCGTACATCGCAATGCCGACGTCGTTCGCCGCGCCGGTTTTTTCCAGGATGCGCGAACGGTAGGTCGATACCGTGTTGGGAGAAAGCTTCAGCCGGTCGGCGATGCCGCTCACCGATTCGCCGGCGGCGATCAGCTGGAACACCTGGAACTCACGCTGCGACAGCGCCTCATGCGGCGCCTGCTCCGCCTTGTAGGCGAGTTGCGCCGCCAGGGATTCGGCCAGCGCCGGGCTGACGTAGATGCCGCCCTCGGCCGCCTTGCGGATCGCGCCTGCCAGCTCGTCGGGGTGGGCCCCCTTGTTGAGATAGCCGGCGGCGCCCAGCTTCAGGCAGCGCGAAGCGTATTGCTTCTCCGGATAGGTGGAGAGCATCAGCACCGGCAGGCGCGGCAATTCGTCTTTCAGGGCTTTGAGCACATCCAGGCCATCGCGCACCGGCATCGCAATGTCGAGCAGCACCAGGTCGATGGCCAGGGTGCGGGCAGCGGCAAGAACGGCAGGGCCATCCGCCGCCTCGCCGGCCACTTCGATGTCGTTGGTATCGGCGAGGATCTGCTTCAGGCCCTCGCGCACGATGCGATGATCGTCGCACAGCAGGACGCGAATCATGCCGGCAGTTCCGCGCCGGGTTCCGGGCAGGGCATCACCAAGCGCGCAGAAGTGCCGGCACCTGGCGCGCTGGTAATGCTGAGTGAACCGCTGAAATGCCCGGCGCGTTCGCGCATGCCCATCACGCCGTAACGGTCGGCGCGGTCGAAGGCGCCGACCGGCGCGCCGCAGCCGTCGTCGGCCACCGCGATGTTCAGCACGCCCGCCTCCAGCACGATGGCGATCTCCACCTTGCGCGCCTGCGCATGGCGCGCCACGTTGGACAGCATTTCCTGGAAAATCCGGAATACCGCAATCGCCAGCGCGCCGCGCGGCGGCGTCACCCCGGCGCCCATGTTGATGCGCGATTCGCATTCGATCTCGGTGGCCTCGCGGAATTCCTGGATCTGCCACTCCAGCGCCGCCAGCAAGCCCTGGTGGTCGAGAATCGAGGGGCGCAGGTCGGTGATGATGCGCCCGACGTTTTCCACCGCGCCCTCGATGGCGCGCGCCATGGCGTCGCACTTGCGCGCCAGGTCGTCACGGTCTTCGAGGCGGCGGCGCATCCAGTTGACGTCGAATTTCAGGGCCACCAGCAAGCTGCCCAGTTCGTCGTGGATCTCGCGGGCGATGCGCGTGCGCTCCTCCTCGCGCACGCCGTGGGTATGGGCCGAGAGTTCACGCAAACGCGTCAAGGCGGCGGACAGTTCGGCGGTACGCTCGGCGACCCGCGATTCGAGCTCGTCATGCGCGCGCTTGAGCAGGGCCTCGGCGCGCCGCCGCCCGGTGATGTCAAGGAAAGTAATCACCGCGCCGCTGACCACGCCTTCCTCGAGGATCGGGTAGGAGGAGTATTCGACATCGAAGGCCCGGCCATCGGCGCGCCAGAACACCTCGCTGTCGACCCGGCAGGGCTCGCCCTGGCGAAAGGCGCGAAAAATCGGGCACTCCGGCTCGGCGTAGTGGGCGCCACCACGATGCGTGTGGTGGATCAGGTTGTGCATGTTGCGGCCGATGGTCTCGCCCGCGGCGTAGCCCAGCATGGCCGCCCCGGCACGGTTGATGAAAATGCAGCGGCCGTCCAGGTCGATACCGAAAATGCCGTCGCCGGTGGACTCAAGCAGCAGGGTCAGCTTGTCGCGCCAGGGCTGGTCGATGGCATGGCGCAAGGGCGGCGGGACGGTGAGCATGGCGGGCGCGGGACGGTGAACGTCCCCGCAATGGTGCAAGCTGCATGCCATGCGCCCGGTGTCGAGGCATGAGGGGCCGGGCCAGGTCCAGCCTGGCGCCGGCGAGTCTTTCGCACCTCAAAGGTGCGATCCGCCTTCTCAGGCCGCGCGCTCCCAGCGGAATTTGCGCTCCGCCTCGGTGATGCGCATGTCGTTGATGCTGGCGTAACGCTTGGCCATCAGCCCGTTCTCGGCGAACTCCCAGTTCTCGTTCCCATAGGAGCGGTACCACTGGCCGGAGTCGTCATGGAACTCATATTCGAAGCGCACCGCGATGCGGTTGCCGGCGAAGCACCAGAGTTCCTTTTTCAGCCGGTAGTCTAGCTCGCGCTGCCACTTGCGGGTGAGAAAAATGCGGATGTCGTCGCGCCCCTTGAGAAATTCGTTGCGGTTGCGCCATTCCGAATCGGCCGTGTAGGCGAGTGATACGCGCTCGGCGTCGCGGGTGTTCCAGGCGTTTTCGGCGGCCTGGATTTTTTGCTGCGCCGTTTCCGCGGTGAATGGGGGCAGGGGTGGGCGGGGTTCGCTCATGGCGTTTTGTCCTTCGCGGGTTGAAAATCGGTGAGGATGCGGCGGGCAATCGCCTTGGCGCGCGTGGCCGCGCTCAAGGCCTCGGCGCCCGGGCCGAGCTGCGCGGTGACGATCGCGCCTTCCATCAGCATGGCCAACTGTGCGGCGAGCTCGCCGGGACGGGCCAATTTCGCGGCCTCAGCCAACGTCTTCAGGTAGGCGTGCACGCGCGCCTTGTGCTGCTGCGAAACGATGCGCGCGGCATGCTTGGCGTCAGTGAATTCGGCGGCGGCGTTGATGAAGGCGCAGCCGCGGAAATCGTCGCTGGCGAACCATTCTCCCAGCGCATCGAATACCGCCAGCAAACGCGCACGCGGCGTGCCGCCCAATACGTCGACACGCGCCTGCAGCCAGCCGCACCAGGATTCGTCGCGGCGCAGCAGAAAGGCGCTAATCAATTCGTCCTTCGAGCGAAAGTGCTGATAAAGCGACATTTTCGCCACACCCGCCTCGGCGATGATCAGGTCGATGCCGGTGCTGTGAAAGCCCTGCGCGTAGAACAGCCGGCTGGCCGTTGCCAGGATGCGCTCACGCGGTGGCAATCCTGCCTCCAGGGGCGCGTCAGAGGCAAAGTTCAGGGGCTTGGCGGCAGCGGGGCACATAGTAGGCAGAGCGGTGGTTTATGCAGGAAATATACAGACCTGTCTGTT
>DATAZV010000285.1:0-6252 GCA_036271855.1 Burkholderiales bacterium | reverse complement strand
CACCAAGCGTGCAGCGATGGCGTCAATCGCAGAAGCGGCCGGCCTGTGCCGGCCATGGCGCGAGCGGCACGGGTGGGGCGATGAGCCAGGCCGTGCCGCGGGCCGGTACCCTGGCCCCGGGCTGGTCGCCTCGCGCCGCCGCGTCCCTGACCTGGGGCGATCTGCTGAAACACCACGCCTGGACCCTCTTCGCCTGCGTGCTGTTCGTCCTCCTCGGCGCGAACCCGGGCTACGGCTTTTTTGCCTACATCCTCGCTTTGCCGCTGCTGGTGTGGGCCTTGTACACCCTGGTGCGCATGGCAATCCGCCGGCGCGAGCGCAAGTGGCGCGGCCTGCGTCTGATGCTGTGGGCGTTCGCCGTGGTATTGGTGGTCGGCGCGCAGCACTACAACGATTACGCGGTGCGCAAGCAGGGCAGCGAGGTGCTGGCCCGGGTGCAGGCGCACCGCGCGCGCACTGGTGTCTGGCCGCGCGAGCTGGAGGAGGTGGGGCTGGACGCGAAGGCGCTGCGCAGCGACTGGGGCCTGCACTATGGCGTGCTCGACAGCGAGCCGCTGCTCAGCTACCGCGCGCCCGGCCTGTTCTTCGACGCCTGGTTCTACAATTTCAAAAAGGGCGCGTGGGAGTTCCACGCCGACTGAGACAGGCTTGGGTTAAGCTGTGCCTGCGCTCTGCGCGATCACACACAATAAACGGATCTCCGCGTGGGAAAAACCCGACTCGAAGCCTTCAGCGACGGCGTCATCGCCGTCATCATCACCATCATGGTGCTGGAGCTGAAGGCGCCGCACGACGCCACCCTGGGCGCGCTCACCGAGCTGTGGCCGGTGTTCCTGAGCTACGTGGTCTCCTTCGTCTATGTCGGCATCTACTGGAACAACCACCACCACCTGATGCACGCGGTGCGGCGGATCAACGGCAGCGTGCTGTGGGCCAACCTGCACCTGCTGTTCTGGCTTTCGCTGATTCCCTTCACCACGGCGTGGATGGCGGAAAACCACATCGCCGAGGCGCCGGTGGCGCTTTATTCCTTCGTGCTGCTGATGTGCGGCGTGGCCTACACCATGCTTGCCACCTGCCTGTCGCAAATCGATGGCCATAACGCCACCCTGGGACGGGTGAGCGGGCGGCGCGACGTCAAGGGCCTGCTGTCGATCGCCGGCTATGTGCTGGCGATCGTCTGCGCGTTCTACGCCAGGTGGGTGTCGCTGGCGCTGATCGTCGGCGTCGCGCTGATGTGGTTCGTGCCGGACCGGCGCATCGAAAAATCGGTGCCGCCCGAGGCCGCCGCCGACCCGGACTGAGGGCCAAGCGGACCGGCGCCGCCCTTCCGGTATGATTCGCGCCAACAAGCCGCCGGCGGGAATGGGTTCGAGCTCATGAGTGGATGCGCGCTGATTGTCGAGGATCATCCCCTCTACCGGGATGCGCTGTGCAGCCTGCTGCGCCCGATCTTCGGCGAGCAGGGCGTGAGTGTCGCCAACTCCGCCGAAGAAGGCCTGCAGCTGGCGCGCGGCCTGCCCGAGTTGCGCGTGATCCTGCTCGACCCCGGCCTGCCGCGCATGAAGGGCGGGGAAGCCATCGGCGCGTTTTACCGCGCCTACCCCAAGGCCTTGATCATCGCCGTCTCCGCTTCGGACGACCGGCGCGAGGTGGCCGCGGCCCTGCGCGCCGGCGCGCTGGTGTTCGTCTCCAAGGCGGTGCCGGTGAGCGTGCTCGCAGGCGTGGTGGTCGACGCGCTCGAAGGCCGGGTGCAGGCGGCGCGCTGGATCATGCCCAGCGGCGAACAGCCGGTGGCGGAGGACGGCCTGCCGGTGCTGCCGCCGCGCCAGCGCGAGGTGCTCGACCTGCTGTGCCAGGGCCACTCGAACAAGGAGATCGGCCTGCGCCTGAATCTCGCCGAGATCACGGTGAAAATGCACGTCTCGTCGATCTTTCGCGCCCTGCAGGTGGCCAGCCGCACCCAGGCGGTGCTGGCGGCGCGCCGCCTCGGGCTTTACGCCACCGAGTAGTGACGAAACTGAGTGCGCAACTGAGTGCGTAACCGGGTTTACGCAACCGGCGCCGCCGGGTAAATCTACTCCGCCGGCTCAAGCGCGTTTTTCGAAATCACCTGCGCCAGCGCCGCGCGCAATTTCTCCGGGTTGAAGGGCTTGTGCAGCACGCGCAGGCCGTTGGCCTCGGCCTCGCGCATGCGCGCCGGCGCCGAATCGCCGCTTACCAGCAGCGCCGGAATGTCGGTGTTGAACTCGCCGCGCAGGGCCTCGATGACGTCGATGCCGGTCTCGTGCTCGCGCAGGCGGTAGTCGCAGATCAGCGCGTCGGGCGCGCGCGGGCTGTCGCTCAGCGCGCTGAGCGCGGCGCTGCCCGAGGCGGCGGTGATTGCCGTGCAGCCCCAGCGCTCCAGCACCTCGCGGGTGGCGGTGAGGATCGCCTCCTCATCATCGACCACGACGATGGTCAGGCCGCGCAGGTCGGCGCCGGCGCCGGTCGCGGGGGGCGGTGCTGCCGGCGCCGCTGCCGCATGGGCCACCGCCAGGTCGAGCGCGAACACCGAGCCGCTGCCGACGGTCGAATCCATCGTCACCGGCGCGTCGAGCAGGCGCGCCAGGCGGTCGACGATCGCCAGCCCCAGGCCGATGCCCTTGCTGCGGTCGCGCTCCGGGTTGCCGACCTGGTAGAACTCCTCGAAAATCTTGCTGCGCTCGGCCGGCGCGATGCCCAGGCCCGTGTCGTGCACCGCCAGGCGCAGCAGCTCGCCCTGCAGCCGGCAGTCCACCAAAATGCGCCCCTCCTCGGTATACCGGATCGCGTTGGTGATGAAGTTGCGCAGGATGCGCTCGACCGCGTCGGCGTCGCTGAAGGCGGCGTATTCGCAGGGCATCACGGTGAAGGCCAGGCCGCCGGCCTGCGCCTGCGGCGCGAACTCGATGGCCAGGCGGTCGAGCAGCGGCTGCACCGCGAAGGCGCGTTTTTCGATCTGCACGCTGCCGGCATCCAGGCGCGAAATATCCAGCAGGGCGCGGAACATTTCGTCCATGGTCTGCGCGCACTGGTGCACGTTGTTCAGGTCGCCGCGCGCGCGCTCGGGCATCTCGTGGGCTTCCAGCGCGCCCAGGTAAAGGGTGAGGGCGTGCATCGGCTGGCGCAGGTCGTGGCTGGCGGCGGCGAGAAAGCGCGACTTCGCCAGGTTGGCCGCCTCCGCCGCCTCTTTTTGCACCGTCAGCTCGGCCACCAGGTTGGTGTTCTCGAAGGCCAGTTCGATCGAGTGCACGAACATGCGGTTGAAGGCGAAATAAAAGCGCAGCGTCACCACCAGGAAGATCAGCAGCCCCAGCCCGACGTAAAAGTGCGTCTGCGTGCCGCGCAGCATCATCGCGACGACAGTGGGCAGGGTGGTCGGCAGGAAAAAGGCAAGGAAGGTCGGCGCGTGCGCGCTGAAGCTGAACATCGAGGTGGTGCCCATCATGGCGACGCCGAAGATGAACAGCACGTGGTACGAGAATTCGGGCGGGGCGAAAAAAATCAGCGAGCCGATGCCCCACAGGCAGCCGGAGAGCCCCGCGCCGAGCGCCGCGTCGCGCAGCCAGCGCGTGGCTTGCGCGGGGGAAAAATCGCGCGGGTCGTAGCGGCTGCGCAGCACCAGGCGCCACGCCGCCAGCACCAGGCCGGCGCCCAGCCACAGGCCGGCCTGCGGGTGCACCGCCGGCGCCGGCCAGTAGGCGGTCACCAGCAGCGCAGCAATGAAGAAGCCGCCGACCACGCCGGTCAGCGCGTTGCGGTGGATCAGCACCGCCTGCTCGCGTATCAATGCCTCGTTGATGTTCATTGCCTTGGCCCCCGCCTCCGGTAACGCAAGATTACTCCGCGCCAGCGCCGGCGCGACACATACCTTCGTATGGCCCCGCCTGGCGCCATGGTAGCAGCGCCCGCGCACAGGGGGCGCATACATACTTTTGTATAGGACCGTTTTCCCCCTTATGTCGTTAGCATGGTTCATGGCCTGCGTGCGGGAATCTCGCCCCGGCAAGGCCGCCGTGCCGCGTGCTTGACGACACCAGGGGAGCGACCGTGTCAGAACAAAAGGTTTCGCGGGTCCATCTGAATTCGCGCCGGGCCGGCGCGCACCGGCGCGGCCCGCCGCGCCTGGTGTTGCGGCCGCTGGCGCTGGCCTGCCTGCTGGCGCTGGGCGTGCAGGCGCCGGTGCAGGCGGCCAATTGCAACGCCGGCACCTTTGCCGCGCTATCGAGCTGCATCAGCGGCGCCGGCGCCGGCGACACCATCACCCTGACGGGCAATATCGCGCTCACCGGCACGCTGCCGGCGGTGCCCAACAACGTCACCATTCTCGGCGCCACCGGCTTTACCGGCACCGGCGCCCTGAACAAGGACGGCGCCGCGCAGTTGACGGTGACCAACACCGGCAATAGCTACACCGGCGCCACCAACGTCAACGCCGGCACGCTGCAGGCCGGCTCGATGTTCTTCGCCTTCGGCTCCAACAGCGCCGTGACGGTAGCCGCCGGCGCGACGCTGGACCTGAACAATTTCGCCGAATCCATCGGCTCGCTCTCCGGCGCCGGCAGCGTGACCCTGGGCACGGCGATCCTCACCACCGGCGGCGACGGCACCTCGACCGTGTTCTCCGGCGGCATCAGCGGCACCGGCGGGCTGAAAAAAACGGGGACCGGCGTCCTGACCCTCTCCGGCACCAACCTCAATACCTACTCCGGCGCCACCACGCTCACCGTCGGCACGCTGCAGGCGGGGGCTGCCAACGCCTTTTCCGCCAACAGTGCGATCAACGCCAGTAGCGGCACCACTGTCGACCTGAACAATTTCGCGCAGACCACGGGCCTCGTGATCAACGGCGGCAACATCGTCACCGGCGGCACCGGCGGCGTGCTGACGGAGAGCTTCAACGGCTCCCTGGGTATCTATTCGGGGGTGATGAGCGGCGCCGGCAGCCTGGTGCTCGACGCCACCGGCGGCGGCGGCCTGGTGCTGGAGGGCAACAATACCTATAGCGGCACCACCACCATCACCGGCGGCACGCTGCACCTGGGCTTCGGCGGCGTCACCACCGGCACCCTGGGCACCGGGAGCGTCAGCATCGGCGCCGGTGCGGCGCTGGACCTGAACCGCTCCGGCGCCAACTTCACCGTCGCCAACGACATCAGCGGCGCCGGCGGCCTGGCCAAGAACGGCACCGGTACCGCCATCCTTACCAGCAACAACAACGCCTATGGCACCACCTCGGTGGTCGGCGGCACGCTGCAGGTGGGCGACGGCACCGCCAACGGCACCCTGGGCACGGGCACCGTCTCGATCAGCGCCGGTGCCACGCTTGCCTTCGACCGCCCCGACACCCTGGTGGTGGCCAACCGCATCACCGGCGCCGGTGCCGTGCACCAGCTGGGCACCGGCACCACCGTCCTCACCAGCGCCGTGGCCAACAGCTACTCCGGCGGCACCACCATCGACGCCGGCGGCACCCTGCAGGTGGGCAACGGCAACGCCGGCGGATCGCTTGGCAGCGGCGTGGTCACCGACAACGGCTCGCTGGTGTTCAATCGCAGCGACGTCATCACGGTGAGCAACGCCATCAGCGGCAGCGGCAGCGTGACGCAGCAAGGGAGTTTCGTCACCCTGTCCGGCGCCAACACCTATAGCGGCAACACCAATCTCGTCGCCGGCGTCCTGCAGGCGCAGGGCGCCAACACCTTGTCGGCCAACAGCGTCGTCGTCATGACGGCCGGCACCCTGCTCGACGTCAACAACAGCGCCCAGACCGTCGCCGGCCTGCAAGGCGGCGGCTCGATTGGCACCGGCTCGACCAGCGGCGTGCTGACCGTCAACACCGCCACCGGCACCAGCTACGACTACAGCGGCACCATCAGCGGCGGCGGCAGCCTGGTGAAAGGCGGCGCGGGGACGCAGCGCCTCTCCGGCAGCAACAGCTACAGCGGCGGCACCACCATCAGCAACGGGGTGCTGGAAATCACCAATGCGAATTCCCTGGGCAGTGGCGTGCTCAACATCAACGGCGGCGGCGCGCTGGTGACGGACAATTCGATGAACCTCTCCACCGGCCTGCTGACCATCGACACCGGCGGCGGCAAGATCGCGGCGGCCGGCGGCACCACGCTCAACTACACCGCCGGCGGCTTCAACTTCAGCAACCCCGCCAACCTGGTGTTCGGCGATGCCACCAACAACGGCACCGTGGTGCTCTCGGTCGCCGGCGGCTCT
>DATAZV010000284.1:0-9577 GCA_036271855.1 Burkholderiales bacterium | reverse complement strand
CCCTTCTTGCCGGCGTGCTGCTCGCGCACGCGCTCGTACTCCAGGCGCAGCGCGGCGAGGTAAGGCTCGCGCTGGGTCTCGCTCATCAGTTGCGAGGCGACGCCGACGGCGCGCGAGGCGTCCGGCACGTAGACCACCGGCTGGTTGTAATGCGGCGCGATTTTCACCGCCGTGTGCACCCGGCTGGTGGTGGCGCCGCCGATCAGCAGCGGCAGCACGAAGCCCTGGCGCTCCATCTCCTTGGAGACGTGGGCCATTTCCTCCAGCGAAGGGGTGATCAGGCCGGAGAGGCCGATGATGTCCGCATTCACCTCGCGCGCGGTGTCGAGGATTTTTTGCGCGGCGACCATCACACCCAGGTCCACCACTTCATAATTGTTGCAGCCGAGCACCACGCCGACGATGTTCTTGCCGATGTCGTGGACGTCGCCCTTGACCGTGGCCATGACGATCTTGCCCTTGGTCTGCACCCCGCCGCCGGCCTTTTCCGCCTCGATGAAGGGGATCAGGTGGGCCACCGCCTGCTTCATCACGCGGGCGGATTTGACCACCTGCGGCAGGAACATCTTGCCGGCGCCGAACAGGTCGCCGACGATGTTCATGCCGTCCATCAGCGGGCCTTCGATCACTTCGATGGGACGGGCGAACTGCAGTCTTGCTTCCTCGGTGTCGGCGACGATCCACTCGGTGATGCCCTGGACCATGGCGTGGGCCAGGCGCGCGCCCACCGGCTTTTCGCGCCAGGTCAAATCCTCCACCCGCACCTTGCCGGCGCCCTTGTACTGCTCGGCGGCCTTGACCAGTGCCTCGGTGGCTTCACCGTTGGCGTTGTTGCGGTTCAGCACCACGTCTTCGGCCAGCACTTTCAATGCGGCCGGGATGTCGTCGTAGACGCCCAACTGCCCGGCGTTGACGATGCCCATGCTCATGCCGGCCTGGATGGCGTGATACAGGAATACGGTGTGGATCGCCTCGCGCACCGGCTCGTTGCCGCGAAACGAAAAACTCACGTTCGACACGCCGCCGCTGATCTTGGCGTGCGGCAGGTTTTCGCGGATCCAGCGGGTGGCATTGATGAAGTCCACCGCGTAGTTGTTGTGTTCCTCGATGCCGGTGGCAATGGCGAAGATGTTCGGATCGAAGACGATGTCTTCCGGCGGAAAGCCGATTTCCTTCACCAGGATATCGTAGGAACGCCGGCAGATTTCGGTCTTGCGCGCATAGGTATCGGCCTGGCCTTTTTCGTCGAAGGCCATCACGATTACAGCAGCCCCATAGCGGCGACATAGTCGTGCATGGGTTTTAAATACCTCTTCGCCTTCCTTCATCGAAATCGAATTGACGATCGCCTTGCCCTGCACGCACTTCAGGCCCGCCTCGATCACGCTCCATTTCGAGGAGTCGAGCATGATGGGTACGCGCGCGATGTCGGGCTCGCTGGCGATCAGGTTCAGGAACTTCACCATGGCCGCCTGGCTGTCCAGCATCGCCTCGTCCATGTTGATGTCGATCACCTGGGCGCCGTTTTCCACCTGCTGGCGCGCGACCGCCAGCGCCTCGGTGTACTCGCCACCGATGATCATGCGCGAGAATGCCTTGGAGCCGGTGACGTTGGTGCGCTCGCCGACGTTGACGAACAGCGAAGTCTCGTCGATCGTCACCGCTTCCAGACCGGAAAGGCGCATCGCCGGCTTGATCTCGGGAATCAGGCGCGGCGGCATTTTTTCCACCGCCTTGGCAATCGCCTCGATGTGTTCCGGCGTGGTGCCGCAGCAGCCGCCGACGATGTTGGCAAAGCCGGCCTCGGCAAATTCGCGCAGGAAGCCGCTGGTGACGTCCGGCGTTTCGTCGAAGCCGGTTTCGCTCATCGGGTTGGGCAGGCCGGCGTTCGGATAGACGCAGATGTAGGTGTCGGCGATGCGCGACAGCTCTTCGATGTAAGGGCGCATCAGCGCCGCGCCCAGGGCGCAGTTCAGGCCCACCGTCAGCGGCTTGGCGTGGCGCACCGAGTTCCAGAACGCCTCCACCGTCTGCCCGGAGAGGATGCGCCCGGAGGCATCGGTCACGGTGCCGGAGATCATGATCGGCAGGCGGACGCCGCGTTCCTCGAAGATGGTGTCGATGGCGAACAGGGCCGCCTTGGCGTTGAGGGTGTCGAAAATCGTCTCGACCAGCAGCAGATCGGCGCCGCCGTCGATCAGGCCGCGGATGTTGTCGCCGTAGGCGGCCACCAGGGCATCGAAAGTGACGTTGCGCGCGCCTGGGTCGTTCACATCCGGCGAGATCGAGGCGGTTTTCGGCGTCGGGCCGACGGCGCCGGCGACAAAGCGCGGCTTGTCGACGCTGGAAAATTTGGCGCAGGCGGCCCTCGCCAGCTTGGTGGCTTCCAGCGACAATTCGTAGGCGAGGTCTGCCAGGCCGTAGTCGGCCTGCGCAATCGCATTGGCGCCGAAGGTGTTGGTCTCCAGGATGTCGGCGCCGGCGGCGAGATAACCCTCGTGGATTTTGCTGATCACCTCCGGGCGGGTCAGCACCAGCAACTCGTTGTTGCCCTTGACGTCGTGGCTATGGTTCTTGAAGCGCTCGCCGCGAAAGTCGGCCTCGGAGAGGCGCACCTGCTGCACCATGGTCCCCATCGCGCCATCCAGGATCAGGATGCGCTGGGCCAGCAACAAGGGCAGGATTTCCAGGGCGGAGGGTTGAGCGCTCATTGACAAAACATCCAAAAACAAAAAACCCGCAACGCGGCGAAAGCGGTGCGGGCTGGATTGAGTGCTTGTTGTTCTCGCGCGGTCGCTTTAGCCGTACTTGGTTCGAAACGCGTCTCCCCCGCGTTTCCGGCGCCCGCAAGCTGATGTGTTGCAAATCCGTTCAAATCGGCGCCGGGCTGGATTATACCCCGAACGCCGGTCTTTTTCCGCGCCGCAGCAGCGCGGCGCGGACGGCCGTGGGCCCTATTCCGGCTTGATGCCGGCGGCCTTTACCACCTTGCCCCAGGTGTCGTATTCCTTGTGCATGAAGGTGGTCATTTCTTCCGGGGTCGACGGCACGGGTTCAATGCCTTCGACGCCCAGGCGCTCGATGGTGGCCTTGTCCTTTTGCGCGGCGGCGACGGCGGCGTTGAGTTTCATGATGATGTCGCGCGGGGTCTTGGCCGGCGCCACGAAGGCGTACCAGTTGGTGGCCGAATAGCCGGGGAAGCCGGACTCGGCGATGGTCGGCACATCCGGCAGCAGGACGAAGCGCTTCGGCCCGGTGGAAGCCAGGGCGCGGATCTTGCCGGCCTTCACCTGCGGCACCACCGTGGGGGCGCTGGCGAATACCGAGGCCACGTTGTTGCCCAGCAGGTCGGACATGGCCGGGCCGCCGCCCTTGTAGGAAATGTGCTGCATATGGCCCTTGATCATCAGGTTCAGCAGCGCGCCGGAGAGGTGGCCGGCGCTGCCGACGCCGGAGGAGCCGTAGTCGATGCCTTGCGGGCTCTTGCCGAGCGCGACGTACTCGGCGAGGTTGTTCGCCTTCACCTGCGGGTTGACCACCAGGATGTTCGGGAAAGTGACGCCGAGCGAAACCGGCAGCTGATCCTTGAAGGTGTCGTAGCCGACCTTGGTGAAGTGCATGTTCACCGTCAGCGGGCCCACCGAGGAGAGCATGATGGTGTAGCCGTCGGGCGTCGACTTGGTGAGGATTTCATTGGCAATCGCGCCGCCGGCGCCGGGGTGGTTGTCCACCACCACCTGCTGGCCCAGGAAGTCCGACATTTTCGGCGCCATCGCGCGCGCGGTGGTGTCGGTGCCGCCGCCGGCGGCGAAGCCCACCATCAGGCGGATCGCGTGGTCGGGGTAGGCGGCGCCGGCCGCCAGCGGCAGCGTGAGAAGAATGGGCGCCAAGAGGGCCCGCGAGGTGGAACGCATGATGAGGTCTCCCGTTATATGTAGAAATCGTCAGTACGCAAAGGTCCGCCGGATTTGACCGGCCGGGTCGGCGGCTTGTTTGCGCGGGGGGTCGTATATTGCCAGAAATTCGCGCGCGTGCAAGCCTGTCCGGACAGCGACCCCGTTTGCTTGCGGGCCGGCCGGGTGGCGCCCTAGTCGGCGGCGTATTCGCGCAAATGTTCCAGGGGCACGATCTCCAGCACCTTTTCATGGGTGGCGGCCAGCACCACCGGCGGCGCCAGGCCGGCGTCGAAGGCCTCTTTCCAGCGCAGCGCGCACAGGCACCAGCGGTCGCCGGGCTTCAAGCCCGCAAAGCGGTATTCCGGGCGCGGTGTCGACAGGTCATTGCCGCGCTGGCGCGAGAAGGCGAGGAACTCCTCGTTGACCAGGGTGCAGACGACGTGGGTGCCGGTATCGTCCGGGCCGGTCTTGCAGCAGCCGTCGCGGTAGAAGCCGGTGAGGGGCGAAAAGCTGCAGGCCAGCAGTTCGCTGCCGAGGACGTTTTTTTGGGCAGTGTCTGGGGTGGCCATACCGGGATTATAGAAACAAAAAGCCGGCTGGCGCCGGCTCTTCGCGTGCTTGCGTTGGGGATGATCAGCCGGTCACGCCGATCAGCCAGGGCGCGAACTCGTGGTCGCCCAGGCCCAGGTCTTCGCTCTTGGTGTGCTCGCCGGAAGCGTAGGCGAGGATGCGCTCGAAGATCACCTTGCCCATCTCATTGATGGTGCTCTTGCCGTCGAGGATCACGCCGCAGTTGATGTCCATGTCCTCGGTGAGTTTTTCATACATCGGCGTGTTGGTCGCCAGCTTGATCGAGGGCGCCGGCTTGGCGCCGAACATCGAGCCGCGGCCGGTGGTAAACGCAATCAGGTTGGCGCCGCCGGCGATCTGCCCGGTGGCCGAGACCGGGTCGAAGCCCGGGGTGTCCATGAACACAAAGCCCTTCTTGGTCACGGGCTCGGCGTATTTGTAGACCTCGATCAGCGGGCCGGTGCCGCCCTTCATCGAGGAGCCGAGGGACTTTTCCAAAATATTTGCCAAGCCGCCGGCCTGGTTGCCGGGGCTGACCACGCCGTTGATTTGCGTATCGCGGCCGACGGTGTAGACGTCTTTCCACCAGCGGATGCGCTCGATCAGCTTTTCGCCCACCTCACGCGTAATCGCGCGGCGCGTCAGGGTGTGCTCGACGCCGTAGATTTCCGGGGTCTCGGAGAGGATGGCGGTGCCGCCGTGTCGCACCAGGATGTCCATCGCCGCGCCCAGCGCCGGGTTGGCCGTGATCGAGGAGAAACTGTCGGAGCCGCCGCATTGCAGGCCGACCGAAATGTGGCTGGCCGGCTGGCGGGTGCGCTTGACGTTGTTGGCTTCCGGCAGCATTTCCTTCACTGCGTCGATGCAGGCCTGGATGGTCTGGCGGGTGCCGCCGTTTTCCTGCATGACGAAAGTCTTGAGGGTTGGGCCGCCCTTGAGCTTTTGCTCTTCCATCAGGTTGCGGATCTGGTTGCGCTCGCAACCGAGACCTACGATCAGCACCGCCGCCATGTTGGGGTGGCGCGCGTAGCCGGCCATCGTCCTTCTCAGCAGGTCCATCGGCTCGCCGGTGAGTTCCATGCCGCAGCCGGTGGCGTGGGCGAAGGCGGCGACGCCGTCGATGTTGGGAAACTCCTTCATCCGCTCCGGGGTGAAATACTCGGCGGCCATGTGGGCGACGGTGGCCGAGCAGTTCACGGTGGAAAGGATGCCGATGTAGTTGCGCGTGCCGACGCGCCCGTCGGAACGCATGATGCCCATGAAGGTGGCGCGCTCGGCTTCCGGCACCATCTCGACCGGCTTGTATTCCTCACAATAGGCGTAGTCGCGGTCGAACTCGCGGAACTCCATGTTGTGGTTGTGCATCAGGGTGCCGGCGACGATGTCATCCTTGGCGAAGCCGATGGTCACGTTGTACTTGATGATCGGGTCGCCCTTGTTGATTGCGCGGGTGGCGATCTTGTGGCCGGGCGGCACGCGGTTCAGGCTTTTCACGCCTTCGGAGGGCACCTCGGTGCCGGCGGCGACATCGACCCGCGCCACCACCACGTTGTCGTTGGGGTGCAGGCGCACGGTGGGACCGGAAACGTTCTTGTCGTGGATTTCAATCATGGCGGCTGGCTCGCAAATATAAGGCGCACTTGTGCGAACAAGCGCGCGGGAAGATTCCCGATTTTACTCCCGCGCCAGGCGCGGCGGGACGGCAAATCCTTCATGCATCCGATGCAAAAAGCCGCATGGCGGAGCAATCATGCCGGTCTGGAGGGGAACCCTAAAAGACCGGATGCCCGGTGATGATGGACGGCAGCCAGGTCGAAAATGCGGGTACGTAGGTCACCAGATTGATGGCGATGAAAATCGCCAGGTAGTAGGGCCAGGCTGTCTTGGTCGCCTCGCCGATGGAGATCTTGCCGATGGCGCAGCCGACGAACTGCACGGTACCCACCGGCGGGTGCACCAGCCCGAGGGCGCAGTTGAGCAGCAGCATCATGCCGAATTGCACCGGCCCCACGCCCATGGCGATGGCCAGGGGCAGGAACAGCGGCGTGGTGATCAGGATGTGCGCCGCCATGTCGAGGAAAATGCCCAGGAACACCTGGATGATGTTGATGTAAAGCAGCATCAGCCAGGGCGAACTGGTGGCGTGCATCAATGCGGCCTCGATGGTGTCCGGAATTTCCAGGTAGGCCATCTGGTAGCGCAGCATGTTGGAGACGCCGATCAACAGCAGGATGACGCCGGTGGTTTTCGAGGCCTTGGCCAGCGACCTGACCAGATTCTTGCGTGTCATCGTCCGGTAGGCGAATACCGTGAGCAGGAGCGAGTAGGTCACGGCGATGGCGCCTGCCTCGGTGGCCGTGGCGATGCCCTTCATGATCGAGATCAGGATGATGGCGACGACCATCAGGCCGGGAAGCGAGGCGATGAAGGTGCGTAGCACCACGCCCCAGCCCGGAAATTTGGCAATCATCGACTTGCCTTCGACGTTCATCGGATAACCGAACTTCGCCGCCTGCCAGTAGGCGGCGATCAGCATGCAGGTCATGATCCAGAACACCGGGATCAGGCCGGCGAACATCAGGTCGCCGATCGAAACGCCCTTGATGGAATGATCGCCGATCATGCCGCTGGCCGCCTGCGCTGCAAAGGCGTAGATGATCATGTTGTGCGAGGTCGGCATCAGCGCGCCGGAGAGCGAGGCGTGGGTGGTGACGTTGACCGCGTAGGCGGCGCTGTAGCCTTCGCGCTTCATGATCGGGATCATCACCCCGCCCATGGCGGAGGTGTCGGCAACCGGCGAGCCGGAGACGCCGCCGAACAGGGTGGAGGCCACCACGTTGGCCAAGCCCAGGCCGCCCTTCCAGTGGCCGACCAGGCTGCGGGCGAAGGCGACGATCTTGTCGGCGATCCCGCCGTGCAGCATCAGCTCGCCGGAAAAGATGAAAAAAGGGATGGCCAGGAAGGAGAACACGTTCATCCCCGAGGTCATCATCTGGATCGAGGTTTCGAACGGCAGGCCCTCGACGGCAAAGGTGAGCAGGCAACTCAAGCCGATGGCAAAGGCCACCGGCACGCCCAGCACCAGAAAGACGATGAAGCTAACGCAGAGGACGGTCAGTTCCATGACGGCACGACCTCCAGGCCGCAGAACTGCGCAACCAGATGCTCGATCGAAAACAGGGTGATGAGTATCCCGGCCGAAATAATCGGTATGTAGCGGGTCGCCTCCGACACGCCGAGGGTCGGAATCGTGGTGGCCGAAGTGGAGTGCGCCATTTCGGCGCCGCCGGCCAGCAGCGCCAGGGCGAAGACGATGGACAGGAGATGGACCAGAACCCGGCACCAGAACTGCGCCTTGACCGGCAGCAGGCGCACGGCCGAGTCAAGGCCGATGTGGCCGGCATCGCGCACGCCGGCGGAGGCGCCGAACATCGCCACCGAAATCACCAGCAGCAAGGCGATCTGTTCGACAAAGGGCGGGGCATGGTTGAAGCCGTAGCGCAGCACCACGCCGTAGACCACCACGGCGAGCAATCCCGCCAGGCAGGTACAGGCGATATACATCGCGTAGCGGGAAAGGTGGGCGTTGATGGCGGTCAGCCACGGCAGGCCCCTGGTCACCCCCTTCACCGGGTCCGGGTGGCCGCTTTCTTGTTCCGTCATGAATCGTCTTCTCCAGTTTCCCGCAGCAACGGCGGCCCCGCAGGGCCGCCTTATTCTCAAGCCGCTTTTTCCAAGCCAATGCGCCTTACTTCGAGTTGAGGACCTCCTGGACCAGGGCCTTGAGCTCGGGGGTATTGGCGAATTTGTCCCACACCGGCTTTTCGACATCGACGAAGCTCTGACGATTGATCTCGGAAGCCGGGGTGATCTTGGCGCCGCCCTTGATGACGTCAGCCTTGGCTTCCTTCTCCTTGGCTTCCCAGAGTTTCACGTAATAGGGCACCGATTCCTTGGCCGCCTTGCGGATCGCCGCCTGCTCATCCTTGGAGAGCGTGTCCCAGACCTTCTTGGAAAAGACCAGCACTTCCGGGGGCATCGAATGCATGGTTTCGGAGAAGTACGGCGCGCTCTCGAAGTGCTTCGACTCCTCGTATGAGGGGTAGTTGTTCTCGGCGGCGTCGACCAGGCCGGTCTTCAGACCCGTGTAGACCTCGGCATAGGGCATCGGCGCGGCAGAGGCGCCCATCGCGCCGATCAGGCTGACCCACAGGTCGGAAGATTGCACGCGCACCTTCAGGCCCTTCATGTCGGCCACCGACTTGATCGGCTTCCTGGCGTACATCGAGCGGGCGCCGCTCTCGTACAGCGCCAGGCCGACGAAGCCGGCCTTGTCGAACGCCGCCAGGATCTTGTCGCCCTGCGGCCCGTACATGGTCTTGCGGAAGTGGCCGAGATCGCGGAACAGGAAGGGCAGGGCCGGGATCATCGACTCCGGCACGATGCCGTGAAAGGCCGAGGTATTGACGCGCACCATGTCGAGCGCGCCGATCTTCACCTGTTCGATGGTGTCCTTTTCGGAGCCCAGCGAGCTGTCGCCGAAAATCTTGATCGTGTCCTTGCCGCCGGTGGCCTTGGACAGGTCCTCCCCCATGTGCTGCACCGCCTTGTTGGTGGGGAAATCCTTGTTGTGCACATCCGCGGAACGGAAGGTGCGCGCCGAGGCCGTGGCGGCGGCGGCGGCGAATGCGGCCGCGACAAGCACGGCGCCCAGTTTCTTGAAAGTGTTGTTCATCATTGCTCCTCTATGAGTGGAAATATGTTTCTTCCATTGTCTGAATCTGGATGCTGCCGTCCTGCTTGATGCTTTGCCTTGCTGCTGTTTCAGGAAAACCGGGTTGTTGGACCGGGCTGTTGCGTCGGGATCAGGCCCGGTGGCCGGGGTATTCGGCAGGCGGGGTTCGAACCGGCGCGCCCGGCCGCTTTGCCCGGCTCCATCGCGCGCCCTCAATGGCCCGCGCAGGAGATCAGTAGGGCCCCATCTTGACGTAGGCCCCGCCCTGGTAAATCTTCGCCGGGTCGTCTTCGGCCAGCGGCGGCGTGGCTTCCAGCTTGGCGCGGAAAGGTTCCGAACTGTCCTTGGGCACGTAGCCGAGGTGCGCGGCGCCGCT
>DATAZV010000283.1:0-4925 GCA_036271855.1 Burkholderiales bacterium | reverse complement strand
GATCATCGCCGGGTCCAGGCCCGCCTTCTTGCCCAGCACGAAGGCTTCGGCCGCCGAAGTGTTGTGGATGGACACCAGCAGGTTGGCGACGAACTTCATTTTCGAGCCGTTGCCGAAGGGGCCGACGTAATAGTGCGAGCGCGACATGCCGGGAAAGGCCGCTTCGAAGGCCTTCACCGCCTGCGCCGGGCCGCTGGCCAGCACCACCAGGTCTTGCGCCTTGGCCTGCTTGCCGGTGCCGCTCACCGGGCAGTCGAGCAGGATCAGGCCAGCCTTGGCGAGGGTGGCGCGTGCTGCTTCCTTGGTGGCCAGCGTCATGGTGCTCATTTCGGCGACGATGCGGCCTTTCAGGCGCGTGGCGGCCAGTTCACCCATCACCGCGTGCACCGCGCCTTCGGTGGGAAGCGAGGTGATGATCAGGTTGGCGGCCTTGGCCACCGCGGCGATGGAAGCGACGGCGCTGCCGCCGGCTGCCTTGAGAGCCGCGCGGCGCGCCGGCATGGTGTCGTAGCCGACGACGGTGTAGCCGTTCTTGGCGAGGTTCGTCGCCATCGCGCCGCCCATGTTGCCCAGGCCGATGACGCCGACGACAGGTTTGCTGGTGGCAGCGGCGGGCGCGGCCTTCTTTTTGGTGGCCATGGATTTGTCTCCGGCGATGGTTGCTTATTGGAGTTGCGATGCTAACAGGGCGCATGCGTGCGCCGTGTGCCTGCGGCTGTAATAGCGCGCATAAATCGCGGAAAAGCCACGTCGGTTCAACGCCAGTCGAAGCGTGCGGCCAGCGCAAGGTGGTCGGAGGGATGGTCCGGGCCCGGCAGCGGCGTTGCGCCGGTGATGGCGGCGGGAAGCAGCGGCGACGATGCGAGCGCGGCGCTGTGGAACAGGTAATCGATCACGCGCGGCGAGCGGTTCGGCGCGGCTGTGTACGCTGCCGGGTGGTCGCCGTGCGCGTGCAGGTAGCCCGCTTTGACCAGCAGCTCGATCACCGGCGCCTCCGGCGTGACATTGAAGTCGCCGCAGAAAATCCAGGCATCGCAGGGTGGCGCATGAGCGGCGACATGGGTGACGAGTTCGCGGATCTGCGCCAGGCCGTATTGCGCGTCGGGCGCCGCCTTGGGTTCATCCCATTTAAGATGGGTGTTGGCGATACCCAGGCGCCGCGCGCCGTCGCGCAGGACGGTGATTTGCGCAATGTGCCCGGAAGCGTCGCGGCCGGGCGCGGCGTCGTGATACTCCAGGCGTTGCTGCGATTCGGGTGCCAGGCCGCCGCGCCAGAAGGTGGCGCAACCGTCCGGCTTGTTGCCGCCTTTCAGGGCCAGCGCGCCAGTGTAGCCCGCGGTGGCGAGTTCGCGCTGCAGCAGGGCGAACACGTCGCCTTCCACTTCCTGCAGGCAAAGGACGTTGGCGCCGCTGGCCGCGAGTTGCGCGGCCAGGGCAGGGTGGCGCACCTGTGGGGTGAGCCAGGCGTCCGGCGTATGCGGGTACCACTCGCGGCGGATGTAGCTGTCGGCGAGGACGTTGCAACTGAGCAGGGTGAAGGGCACGGCAGCGATTGTGAAGCAAAAGGGCGCGGCGCGAAAGCCACGGGCTTGCGGTTAAACTTCGCCACAAGGCAATCCATCTGTAGGGGGAGCGGTGGACCAGCAAAGTGAAGCGCAGCGCTACCGGCGCAACTACGAAGACGAGGTCGCGGGCGCGGCGATGTATGCCGCGCTGGCGCAGGCCGAGCGCGACCCGGTGCGCCAGGACCTGTTCAGGCAACTGGCCGAAGCCGAGAACGAACACGCCGCGCTGTGGCGCAAGAAGCTCGAAGGCGCGGGCGTGGCGGTGCCGGAAGTAAAGCCGCCGCTGAAAATCCGCATGCTGGGCTGGCTGGCGCGCACTGCCGGCGTCGCCTTCGTGCTGCCGACGGTGGCCAATGCCGAGTTCGCCGACCGCAACAAGTATGCGGGGCAGCACGATGCGCAGACCATCTCCGCCGAAGAGCGCGGGCATGCGAAGGTGATCCAGGCCGCCGCCGGCCACGTGCCGGACGGTAACGTCGGCCGCCACATCGCCGCGGCGGAAAAAGGGCATCGCGGCGCGGCCTCCGGCAACAACCTGCGGGCGGCGGTGCTGGGCGCCAACGACGGGCTGGTGTCGAACTTCTGCCTGATCATGGGCATCGCCGGCGCCGGCACCGACAATCACATCATCCTGCTCACCGGCTTTGCCGGCCTGGCGGCGGGTGCCTGCTCGATGGCGCTGGGCGAGTGGCTCTCGGTGACCAATGCGCGCGAGCTGGCGCAGACCCAGATGGACCGCGAGGCGGAGGAGATCGAGCAGACCCCGGAGGCGGAAGAAAAGGAACTGGCGCTGATCTACCAGGCCAAGGGCCTGGCGAAGGAAGACGCGCAGCGCATCGCGCATCGCCTGATGCGCGACAAGGGCGCGGCGCTCGATACCCTGGCGCGCGAGGAGCTTGGCATCAACCCGGACGATCTCGGCGGCAACCCGTGGAGCGCGGCCACTACCTCCTTCATGTTGTTTTCCATCGGCGCGCTGTTTCCGCTGCTGCCCTTCGTCTGGCTGCAAGGGCTGCACGGCATCGCGCTCTCGGTCGGCCTCTCCGCCTTCGCGCTGGCGGCGATCGGGCTGATCACCTCGCTGTTCAACGGCCGCAGCCCGCTGTATTCGGCAGTGCGCCAGGTGGTGATCGGCTGCGTCGCCGCTGCCATCACCTACGGCGTGGGCGCAGGGCTGGGGGTGTCGCTGTCCTGACCGGGCCGGGCGCCGGTTTGTTAAACTGTGGGCCTGCACGCAGTTCTCCAGAATCGAATCGAGACAAATCCCATGAGCATCATCGTCATCGGCGGTGGCATCGCCGGACTCACTTTTGCCCTGTCTCTTAAAAAGCGCGGCATCGATTGCCGCATTTTCGAAGCGGCGCCCGAGGTGAAGGAGCTGGGGGTGGGCATCACCCTGCTGCCTCACGGGGTGCGCGAGTTTTCCGCGCTAGGGCTGGAAGACCAGTTGCGCGCCGCCGGCATCGAGAACCGCGAGAGTGCCTTTTTCAGCCATCACGGCCAGTTCATTTACAAAGAGCCGCGCGGCGCGCTGGCGGGTTACCCGTATCCCGAGATCGGCATGCACCGCGGCAAGCTGCACCGCATCCTCTACGAAGCGGCGCTGAAAGCGCTGGGACCCGACAAGGTCAAGGCCAATCACCAGTGCGTGCGCGTCGAGCAGGACAAGCTTGGCGTCACCGTGCACTTCAAGGAGACCTCGACCGGCAACATGCTGCCGCCGGTGAAAGGCTCGGTGGTGGTCGCCGCCGACGGCGTCAACTCCACCGTGCGCCGCCAGTTCTACCCCGACGAACAGATGTACTTCGGCGGCATCAACACCTGGCGCGGCGTCACCCGCATGAAACCGATTTTCGACGGCCGCACCTACATGCGCGTGGGCTCGATCGACACCGGCAAGCTGGTGATCTACCCGATCATCGACAATGTCGACGGCGAAGGCAACCAGCTGGTCAACTG
Organism: Burkholderiales bacterium; assembly: GCA_036271855.1. GTDB lineage: Bacteria > Pseudomonadota > Gammaproteobacteria > Burkholderiales > JAEUOS01 > JAQGMJ01. Next base: position 1,401 of record DATAZV010000283.1, on the reverse strand, counting down.
GGTGGCGGAAATGCGCCAGGACGTCTCTTCCCGCAACGACTGGAACAAGCCCGGCAAGCTCGACGAGCTGATGCCGCTGTTCGCCGATTGCAAATTCGACTGGCTCGACGTGCCGGAGATGCTGCGCAACTCCGAGATCATTCTCGAGTACCCGATGGTCGACAAGACGCCGGTGCCGCAGTGGACCTTCGACCGCATCACCTTCATGGGCGATGCCGCCCACCCAATGTACCCGCGCGGCTCCAACGGCTCGGCACAGGCGATCGTCGATGCGCGCACCCTCGCCGACCTGGTGGCGCAAAGCGAAGGCAATGCCCACGCCGTGCTCAAGGCCTATGAGATCGCGCGCCTGGAGACGACTTCGAAGATCGTGCTGACCAACCGCGAGGCGCCGCCCGACTTCATCATCATGAAGGTCGAGCAGCTTACCGGCGGCAAGCCTTTCCGCCACATCGATGATGTCATCAGCCAGGACGAGCTGCGGCAGATTTCGGAGAACTACAAGAACGTCGCCGGCTTTTCGCTTGCCTCGTTCCAGGCGAAGGCTGCGGGCTAGTCCGCTTCACTGCTGTCGTTCCCGCGAAAGCGGGAACCCAGTATGTCTTCAATAGGCCTTGCATTGAAGAGGCTCTGGATTCCCGCTTGCGCGGGAATGACAAGATGGTCCCTAGTCGTAACTCAATTCAGTGGCCTTGCCGCTGAACACCCGGTACGCGTAGATGGTGTAGCCGACAATCGCCGGCAGCACCACGCAGGCGCCATAGAAAATCACCTTTAGCGATTCCGGCGCGCTGGCTGCCTGCCAGATGGTCAGGCGGTCGACGATGAGAAACGGAAACAGGCTGTAGGCCAGGCCGAGAAAGGCGAGGAAAAACAGGCCGGCTGCCATCACGTAAGGCAGCCAGTCGCGCCCCGCGCCCTTCTGGTTCAATCTCGCGGGCAGACGCCGCAGCGCGATCTCCAGCGCGAAGAACAGCACCGCGCTCAGGAGCGGAATCGGCGCCAGGTAAAGAATGTTCGGCAGCGTGAACCATTTGTCGAAGATGCGTGCGCTGACGTTAGGCGTGGCGATCGATACCGCCGCGATGCCGGCGCCGGTGAGCCACAGGCAGGTGCGCGCCCAGTGCGCCGCACGCAATTGCAGTTCGCCCTCGGTCTTGTAGATCAGCCAGGTGCTGCCCAAGAGCGCATAACCGGCGATCAGGCACAGGCCGATGAATAGCGAGAACAGGGTCTCGGCCCAGCCGTGGGTGAAGCCGGTGACCAGCGAGCCGAGCATCACGCCCTGGGCGAAGGTGGCCAGCACCGAGCCGAAGTAGAAGGCGCGGTCCCACCAGGGCTTGTGGTGGGCATGCGCCTTGACGCGGAAGTCGAAGGCCACCCCGCGCAGGATCAGCCCGG
>DATAZV010000282.1:0-1699 GCA_036271855.1 Burkholderiales bacterium | reverse complement strand
CCAGCGCCGCCGCGCCGGTGGCCGCCAGGCGGGAAAGAAAATTCACGGGTTTAAACATGTAAGGCTTTCGTTAGCGCGAAGCGTGGCGCGCGATCAGTTGCGGCAGGACGGGCAGGCGCGCCGTCAGGTTCAACCCCATGTTACGCAGCGCTCGCAAGGCCGGATGCCCGGCCGAGAACAGGCGCTCCAGGCCATGGGTAACCGCATGCATTTCAAGTATAGCCGCTTTGCGCCCGCGCTCGTAGGCGCGCAGAGCGAGAAAGTCCCCGCAATCCCGGCGATCGGCGAGCGCCTCGGCGAGAGCGCGGGCGTCGCCCAGGCCCAGGTTCAGGCCCTGCCCGGCGAGCGGGTGGATGACGTGGGCGGCATCACCCGCGAGGGCGACGCGCGGCGCGATCAGGCTGGCGGCGCGCAGGTTTTTCAGCGGGAAGGCGGCGGGCTTGCCGGCCGGGCGAAAGGCGCCGAGCAGGTCGCCGCCGGCCTGCGCGGCGGCGGCCGCCAGGGCTTCAGGGTCGAGCGCCAGGAGCTCGCGGGAGCGCGCGTTGCCGACCGACCAGACCATCGATACCTGGCCCTGCGGCAGCGGCAGCCAGGCGAGCACGCCGCTGCTTTCGTCCGGTTCGCGGCGAAACCATTGGTAGGCGCAGTTGTGATGCGGCAATTGCGCGTGGAAGTTGGCCACCACCGCGGTCTGGTGGTAATCGATCACTTCGGTATCGATGGCGGCGGCGCTGCGCACCCAGGAATGGGCGCCGTCGCAGGCGACCAGCAATTGCGCTTCGAACTGGCGGCCATCGGCCAGGCGCAATTGCACGCCTTCGGGTTTTTGCAGCAGCAGCACCGGCTCGACCGGGCGCAGGACGTCGAGATTGGCGGCGAAGCCGGCGGCGGACTCCAGGGCGCGGGCGATCTCGCGCTCCTCGACGATCCAGCACAGCTCGGCGACGCCGCTGCGGTAGGCGCTCAGGTGCAGGCCGCTCTCGCCTGCCGGCAGGCCCGGCAATTTACCGGCGGGCAGGTCGCCGTGGATGCGCATGTCGTAGACCGGCAGCAGGCGCGCGGGATCGATCGCCGACCAGATGCGCAATTCCTCGAGCCATTGGGCATTGCCGGGACCGAGTGCATAGATGCGCTGGTCGAAGGCATCCGGCGCGGGCGCGCCCTTTTCGATTGCCGGGCGCGCATCGAGCACCAGGACGCGGCGGCCGGCGCGCGCCAGCGCCAGGGCGAGGGCTAGGCCGGCGATGCCGGCGCCGATGATCAGGACATCAGTTTTCATGCTGCAAGGATAGCGCAGCGAGAGGGCAGGTGCAGGGAGCCCCATGCGCCGCGACGGACGATCATGATCAGACGATCGGGTGGCCGCGCACGCAGAGCTTGTCTCCTTCGAGTACGCCGAGCGGCAAGCGGTCGCCCTGGTTGGAAGCCAAGGGCCGCTGCAACCGGCCGAATTGACAGAAAAGGCGGTTTTCGCGATAATAATCGGCTGTCTTGAAGTGATTCAGGCCAACGTGGCGAATTAGCTCAGTCGGTTAGAGCAACGGAATCATAATCCGCGGGTCCGGGGTTCGAATCCCTGATTCGCCACCAATCTCTTCCAAGTATTTGATAACAAAATCAAATACTTAAATAAGTGAGCCAAAAAAGCTAGGTGGAGCACCCAGGTGTAGCACTCGGAGGCTTCATAGCTGGCTCATTT
>DATAZV010000281.1:0-7700 GCA_036271855.1 Burkholderiales bacterium | reverse complement strand
TGGCTTAACCCCTCCCCACTCTGTCTCTCCCCTTGAAGGGGAGAAGACCCTGCGTTGGCGTTGCGGTGGTTGAAGGTGCGGCGAGCTGCGCGCAAAAAGCCTGTCTTTTACTGTTGTTTGAGGCGGGGCCACTACAAGTGTGGTCGCGAGGGGCTGGTGAGGCTTGAGAAACGCTGAAATTTCTCAGGTTTTCTCAGGGTGGCTTAGGAATGTGCAGAATATTTCCTGAAAAAGACCCGCATTTATAGGGTGGGCGGGCACTTACTACAGGTGTGGTGGGGCGGGGGTTTGTTAATTATGTTGTCGCCCGGGGCTTTTGGCGGGTGAGTTAACAAATAGGCACCTTTTCACCCCCTGTTCCGGGTCAAGCCGAAGGGGGTTTGGGCCGTTAATTCAGATGGGAGCGTGTCCCCTGATTTCGGGGGAGCACGCGCGGCCCTATGAATATGACTGATCTCCAGACCCTTTTTTCTCCGCCTTCGGACCCCAGCATGCTGGTGCTCGGCCAGTACAGCGCGCCTTTGGTGCTGCTGGCGGTTGGCGTTGCGGTGTTCGCTTCGTGGATGGCGCTGCAGATGGCGGGCCAGGCGCGGCGGGCGCCTTCGCGCGGGTTGCGGGTGGTTGCGCTGTGCACCGGCAGCCTGGCGCTGGGGGCGGGGGTGTGGGCGATGCATTTCGTGGGCATGCTGGCGTTTACGCTGTGCGTGCCGGTGGTTTATGACCCGGTGCTGACGGCGTGGTCGCTGTTGCCTTCGCTGGGGGCTTCGTTCGTGGCGCTGCGGCTGATGGCGCAGCCGAAGGTGAGCCGGGGCGGGCTGGCGGGCGGGGCGGTGCTGGTGGGCCTGGGCATCGGGGCGATGCATTACGCGGGGATGGCGGCGATGCGCATGGCGCTGTCGCTGCATTATTCGCTGCCGGAGTTCGTGCTGTCCATCGTGGTGGCGGCGGCGCTGGCGTGGCTGGCGCTGTGGGTGCGTTTCGGGCTGGCGCAGTCGCGCCTGTCGCCGGGGCGGCGCCTCTTCGCGGCGGCGCTGGTGATGGGCTGCGCCATCAGCGGCATGCATTTCATGGGGATGGCGGCGGCGCGTTTTGTCGGCGCGGCGGTGCCGGGGGTGGCGGGTGGGGTGGCCAATGGCGGCACGCTGGCGCTGCAGATCAGCGTGATCACGGCGGCCTTTACGGCGGCGGTGGCGGCGCTCAACGGCTGGCTGCGCTATCGCGAGATGTTCCAGCGGGTGCGCTCGCATGAGCAGCGCGAGCGCGGGCTGCTGGCGGAGGCCGCCGACGGGGTGCTGACGCTGGACGCGGATGGCGTGGTGCTCGACCTGAACCCGGCGGCGGAGCGCCTGTTCGGCCTGGCGCGGGCGCAGGCGCTGGGGCGCGAAGCCGGCAGCCTGCTGTCGGAGACGGAGGCGGTGGCGCAGCGGGCGCGCACCGGCATTACCGGGCGCACCGCGGTGATGCGGGCGCACCGCGGCGACGGCAGCGAGCTGACGGTGCGCGCGGTGTTCAGCCCGCGCCAGCAGGTGGGCGGCGACCAGTGCCTGGTGTTCGTGCGCGACATCAGCGCGCACTTCGCGATGCAGCAGGCGCTGGAAGACAGCGAGCGGCAGTTGCGCTCGCTGATCGGCAGCATCCCCGGCATCGCCTACCGGCTGCAGGCGGCGCCGGGCTGGCCGGTGCTGTACATGAGCGAGGGCATCGAGCGCCTGCTCGGCTGCCCGGCGGAGGAGTTCATCGGCCCGGCGCCGCTGCGCAGCCTGGCCAGGACCATCCTGATCGAAGACCGGCCACGGGTGCTCGAAGAGGTGCGCGCGGCCGAGCGCGAGCGGCGCGCGCACCTGGTGGAGTTCCGCATGCGCCGGCCCGACGGCAGCATCTGCTGGCTGTGGAGCAACGGCCGCGCCACTTACGACGCGCAGGGCCGCGCGCAGTGGATCGACGGCGTGATCATGGACATCACCGCGCGCAAGGAGGCGGAGCTGGCGCTGCGCCACTACCAGGCGCTGGTGGAAGATGCGGGCGACGCCATCGCCTCGACCAACCTCGAAGGCCGCATCATCAGCTGGAACAAGGGCGCGGAAAAAACCTTCGGCTACACCCGGGAAGAAGTGCTGGGCCGGCGGCCGGGCGAGCTCACCGGCAACCCGGCGGCGCCGGAAGAGACCACCGAGCTGCTGGCGCAGGTGCAGCAGGGCCAGCGCGTGGTGCAGCACGAGGCACGGCGCCGGCGCAAGGACGGCAAGCTGATCGACATCGACTCGACGCTGTCGCCGATCCGCGGGCCGGACGGCGGCATCACCGGGGTGGCGATGATCGGCCACGACATCACCGAGCGCCTGTATATGGAAGCCGACCTGCGCGCGGCCAAGGTGGCTGCGGAAAAGGCGGCGCAGGCGCGCACCGATTTCCTCGCCAACATGAGCCACGAGATCCGCACGCCGATGAATGCGGTGCTGGGCTTCACCGAGGTGCTGCTGGGCACCCAGCTGGCGCCGCAGCAGCGCCGCCACCTCGACATCATCCGCGACTCCGGGCGCTCGCTGCTGCACCTGCTCAACGAGGTTCTCGACGTCGCCAAGCTGGACCGCGGCGCGGTGGAGCTGGAGCCGGCCGACTTCAGCCTGCTGGGGCTGATCGACCGCCTGACGTCCACCATGGGCTACCAGGCGCGCGCCAAGGGGCTGGAGGTGAAGGTGGAGTACGCGCCGGACCTGCCGGCCGGCTGCCACGGCGACGAGCTGCGCCTTAGGCAGATCCTGATCAACCTGCTGGGCAACGCCATCAAGTTCACCGCCGCCGGCAGCGTCACCTTGAGCGTGGCCCGCGGCAGCGACCCGCGCGCCTGCGTGCTGCACTTCACCGTGCGCGACACCGGCATCGGCATCGCGCCGGAGCGCCTGTCGGCGATCTTCGACCCCTTCACCCAGGCGGACGCCTCGATGAGCCGGCGCTACGGCGGCACGGGCCTGGGCACCACCATCGCCAAGCAGCTCACCGAATTGATGGGCGGGCGCATCTGGGCCGAGAGCACGCTGGGCGAGGGCAGCGCCTTTCATGTGCTGCTGCCGCTGGAACCGGCGCGCGCGCCGCTGGCGGCCGCGCGCAGCGAAGACCTGCCGGCGCTCGAACCCCTGCGCCTGCTGGCGGTGGACGACGTGCCGCAAAACCTCGAGCTCCTGAGCCTGTTGCTCGAAGCCCAGGGCCACCAGGTGCTGCACGCCGGCGGCGGCGCGCAGGCGGTGCGCCTCGCCGCGCAGGAACATTTCGACGCCGTGCTGATGGACGTGCACATGCCCGGCATGGACGGCCTGGAGGCGACGCGCAACATCCGCGTTGCCGAGGCCAACGAAGGCAAGCCGCGGGTGCCGGTGGTGGCACTCACCGCCAGCGTGCAGGAAACCGACCTGCTGGCCGCGCGCGCCGCCGGCATGGACGGCTTCGCCGCCAAACCGGTCGAGCTGCCGGCGCTGCTGGGCGAGCTGGCGCGGGTGCTCGGCCTGCGCCATGCGGATGCGCAAGCGCACGACATCGCGCCGGCCGCCGCCGCGCAGGTGCAAGGCCCGCAGCCCGAGTGGGTCGGCGAATCGGAAATGGCCTCGCGCCCGCCGCTGTCGGCACTGGCGGCACACGCCGGCCACGACGGCGCGCAAGCACCGCTGCCCGCCAGCCATGCCACGGCATCGGCGCTGCACGGCGCGGCACCGGCGTCCACCGGGCATGAGGCGGTAGCGCAAGCAGGGCTATCGGGCAGCATGGCGGCGCCGGCGCCGCAGGGCGACGTCGCCGCGCGCGTCGCCGCCGCGCCGGTGCTGGACTACGCCGCCGGCCTGCAACGCTGCGGCGGCAAGGAGTCCTCCTACCTGCGCTTTCTCGGCGGCTTCGCCGAGCGCTACGCGCAGGCGGCGCAGACCATACCCGCCCTGGTGCGCGACAGCGACTGGGCCGGTGCCCGCGATGCCGCGCACAGGCTGCGCGGCATCGCCGCCAACCTCGGCCTGCAGGCGCTGTGGCTCTTGACCAGCGAGCTGGAACAGATGCTCAGCGCGCAAGCCGGCGCGCCGGCGCCGGACCGCGAAACCACCGCCCTGCTGGCGCTGCTTGAGCCCTGCACCACGGCGGCGTTGCAGGCGATCACCGCCGCACGGGCCGGCGGCGCGGCGGCCGTGGCCAGCGCAGCGGCCAATGCTGTGATGCACCGCGAGCCGCCGCCGCTCGCGGCCGAACCCGTCAGCGAAGTGGAAGCGCTGGGCGCCGCCCTGCTGCATTCCTTCAGGCGCGGGGCGATCGACGACGCCGCCCTGGCGAATCTGCTGGCGGCACTCGGCACGGAAGTGGAACCGGCGCAGCGCGCCGGGCTGCAGCAGGCGGTAGACAACTTTGATTTCTCACTGGCACACGGGCGACTGGAAGCCCTGCTTGCCGAATGCGGCTCCCGCCGCGCCGAAAGAAGCTGATGAGCACCGAGACGCAAGACCACCTCCCCTGCATCCTCGCGGTCGACGACGACCCCAGCAACCTGCACCTGCTCAAGCAGATCCTGCAGGGCCACTACCGCCTGCTGTTCGCCCGCGACGGCCTGCGCGGCATCGAGCTGGCGGTGCAGGAGCGCCCCGACCTGATCCTGCTCGACGTGATGATGCCCGGCATGACCGGCTTCGAAGTCTGCCGCCACCTGAAGAAGGACCCGCGGGTGGCCGCCATCCCGGTGATTTTCGTCACCGCCATGTTCGACACCGGCGCCGAGGAAGACGGCTTTTCCGCCGGCGGTTCCGACTTCCTGGCCAAGCCGGTGGGCATCTCCGCGCTGCGCGCGCGGGTGCGCGCCCACCTGGCGCTGGCGCACGCCCTGCGCCGCGAAGACGACGGCGAAGTAGCGCTGCTGGAAGATGAAGACGAAGACCAGGTGCAAAGCCTGCTGCGCGCCCTGCGCTTTCGCGACGAGGCCACCGCCATGCACGCCCTGCGCGTGGGCGAATACGCGCGCGTGCTGGGCCGCGCCGCCGGGCTCGATGAAGCGCAGGCGCTGGAACTGGCGCAAGCCACCGCCCTGCACGACCTCGGCATGATGGGCGTGGCCGACGAAGTGCTGTGCAAGCCCGAGCCGCTGGACGCCGCCGAGCGCGCCCTGGTGCGCCGCCACCCGGCGATCGGCGCCGACATCATCGGCGCGCACGCGCGCGGCGTGCTGGCCCTGTCACGCAGCGTGGCGCTGACCCACCACGAGCGCTGGGACGGCACCGGCTACCCCGCCGGCCTGGCGGGCGAGGCAATACCGCTCAGCGGGCGCGTGGTCGCCATCGCCGACGTGTTTGACGCGCTGACGCGGCCGCAGCGCTGGCGCTCGGCGTGGAGCCTGGAAGAGACGGTGGGCCACATCAATGCCGAGAGCGGCGGCTATTTCGACCCGGCGCTGGTGCGCCTGTTCCTCGAACACCTGCCGGGCTTTCTCGAACTGATGGCGCAGTCGCAGGGCGAGTAAGGCCACTGAGAGGCCACTGAGTCCCGCGTGTTACAGGACAACTAAGGAAAACGCGGAGGCCAACGCAACACACGGCATTTACGCCGCATCGCGTCAGCCGCTACGCGTGACGCTTGACCCAGACCGCGTAGGCGTCGATGAACTTCTGCAGGAAACCGCGCGCCGATTCGTCCTGCAACTCGCCGGCCTCATCGAACCAGGTGCCGACTCCGCCCAGATAAGCCTCCGGCTGCTGCATCACCGGCACGTCGAGAAACACCAGCGACTGGCGCAGGTGGTGGTTGGCGCCGAAGCCGCCCAGCGCGCCGGGCGAAATGCTCACCACCCCGCCCGGCTTGCCGCTCCAGGCGCTCTGGCCGTAGGGGCGCGAGCCGACGTCGATGGCGTTTTTCAGCGGCGCCGGCACCGAGCGGTTGTATTCCGGCGTGACGAACAGCACGCCCTTGGACGCATTCACGGCGATGCGAAACGCCACCCAGGAAGCAGGCGGCGCAACGTCCAGGTCCTGGTCGTACAGCGGCAGGGCGCCGATCTCGACGATCTTCAGCTTCAGCGACGCCGGCGCCAGCTTGGCCAAGGCCAGCGCGGTCTTGCGGCTCAGGGCATCCTTGCGCAGGCTGCCGACAAGTACGGCGATGTCCAATGGCGTCGTCATATCGTTGTTCCCCTGGTGGCTTCGGTAGTTGCCCGACAACCAAGCATACTACCGAAGGCCGGTCGCGCAAACGGGCGGCGCACGCGGCATACTGTGGCGAACAAAAATATTTCGCGCCGCTGTCGATTGCCCGCCCACCCGCGCATCAATGAAGCAGGAAGGGCGTTTTGCCGCTTCCCTTGACTTCCAGGAGTGCACCATGAAATACATGATCAGCTTTTTCCAGCCCCTGAGCGAATACCAGCGCCTCGAAGACCCGAAGCAGACCGAGGCCTACATGGGCGCCTGGGCGTCCTACGTGGAGGCGATGTTCGCCTCCGGCCTGGTGATCGCCGGCGACGGCCTGCTGCCGCCTTCCACCGGCGCCTCGGTGCGCATCCGCGACGGCAAGCGCCAGGTGCAGGACGGCCCCTTCGCCGACACCAAGGAACACCTGGGCGGCTACTTCGTGCTCGAAGCACCGACCATGGACGTGGTGCTCGAATGGGCCGCGCGCGCGCCATCGTCGGCCACCGGCACCACCGAAGTGCGCCCGGTGATGGAACGCAAGGGCTAGCGTCCTTCCGCGAATTGTCGCCAACGACAAACTTGCGGCAGGGCACCCGATATCCGCCCGCACCCGTGACCACCAGCGCCTGGCAAGCCGCCGAAAGCGCCGCCCGCGATTCCTACGGGCGCCTGCTGGCCTACCTCGCCTATCGCTGGCGCGACATCGCGGCGGCTGAGGACGCGCTGGCCGATGCCTTCGCCGCCGCGCTCGCCACCTGGCCGCGCGACGGCGTGCCCGCATCGCCCGACGCCTGGCTGATGACGGCGGCCAAGCGCAACCTGCTGCAAGCCGCGCGCCACGCCAAGCTCGCCTCCGACCCTGCCGTCACCATATTGCTGGGCGAAGAGGAAGGCATGACTGAACCGGCACACGACAACCCGCACACAATTCCCGACGACCGCCTGAAACTCCTGTTCGTCTGCGCCCACCCCGCCATCGACCCCGCCATCCACACCGCGCTGATGCTGCAAACCGTGCTCGGCCTGGAAGCGAAGCAGATCGCCGCCGCCTTCCTGGTCCAGCCCGCCACCCTGGCCCAGCGCCTGGTCCGCGCCAAGGCGAAAATCCGCGACGCCGGCCTGCGCTTCGAAGAACCTGAGCCCCACGAGTTGCCCGAACGCGTGCATGCCGTGCTCGAAGCCATTTACGCCGCCTACAGCCTGGGCTGGGACGGCGCCCTCGATGCGCAAAGCCCCGACCTCGCGCACGAAGCCCTCTACCTCGCACAGCTGGTACGCAAGCTGCTGCCCGAGAACGAACCCGCCGCCGCCGAAGCCGCCGGCCTGCTCGCCCTGCTGCTGTTCTGCCAATCGCGCCACGCCGCGCGCGCCGGCGCCGACGGCGCCTTCGTCCCCCTGCACGAGCAAGACACCGCCCACTGGGACCGCGCCATGATGCAAGCCGCCAACCAGTCGCTCTGGCAGGCCGCCGCCCTCAAAAGCCCCGGCCGCTTCCAGCTCGAAGCCGCCATCCAGTCCGCCCACTGCCAGCGCGCCTTCGGCGGCGCCGTGCCC
>DATAZV010000280.1:0-8359 GCA_036271855.1 Burkholderiales bacterium | reverse complement strand
CGCTTTTTGGAAAACAGCTCGGCCACCTTGACGCGGTAAAAGTCGGCCACCGTCTTCTGGATGTTTTCCAGGGAGATGGCGCGGTTTTGCACCCGCAACAGGTCGCGCAAGGAGTCGCGCGCCGTCTCGAGGGTGATCTCGCAGGCGTGGAACTGGGAATAGGCGATCAGCTTGCGCAGCGCGCCTTCGAGCTCGCGCACATTGCTGCGCAAATGCTTGGCGATGAAAAAGGCGACGGTCTCGTCCAGGTTGATGCCCTGGCTTTCGGCCTTTTTCAGCAAAATGGCGACGCGCATTTCGAGTTCCGGCGGCTCGATGGCGACCGTCAAACCCCAGCCGAAGCGGGAGATCAGGCGGTCTTCGATGCCGGCGATTTCGCGCGGGTAGGTGTCGCAGGTGATGATCACCTGCTTGTGCGCTTCGATCAGGGCGTTGAAGGCGTAAAAGAACTCTTCCTGGGTGCGGTTTTTGCCGTTGAAGAACTGGATGTCGTCGATGATCAGCAAATCCAGCGAGTGGTAGTAGCGCTTGAACTCGTCGAAGGCCTTCTTTTGGTACGCCCGCACCACGTCGGTCACATATTGCTCGGCGTGGATGTAGCGGATTTTCGCGTTGGCCTTGCGCGCGTGCATGACGTTGCCGATGGCCTGCACCAGGTGGGTCTTGCCCAGGCCCACACCGCCATAGAGGAATAGCGGGTTGTAGGAGGTGCCCGGGTTCTCGCCCACCTGCACGGCGGCGGCGCGCGCCAGCTGGTTCGCCTTGCCGGTGACGAAGGTGTCGAAGCTGTATTCGCGGTTCAGGCGGGTGCGCTCGAAATCGGTGGCCAGGGCTTGCGCCTGGGCATGCATGGCCGGGCTGATTTCCTCGTCGGCCTCGCTGGTGGCGGCCGGTTCGTTGCCGGCGGCGGGACGGCTGCCGGCGCGGGCCAGATTGCCGCCCGGCACGCCGAGCACGCTGGCTTCGACCTTTTTCGGCAGCGGGGCGCAGGTGAGGGCGATTTTCACCGGGGCGTTCCAGTATTCCGCCGCCATGCCCTCGACACGGGCCAGAAAACGGTCTTTCACCCATTGCTGGACAAAGCGGTTGGGCGCCACCAGTTCGACCATGGCGGTTTCGCCGTCGCCGTTTTCCTTGATCCGCAGGGGCTTGATCCAGGTGTCGAACTGCTGCTTGGGCAGGTCGCGCCCGAACATGGCCGCGCACAGCGCCCAGAAACCGGCGGCGCTGGGCGCGGCGGGCTCGGCCGCACCCAGGCCGGGATCATTCTCCGGCAGGGTGTTTTCGCTTGCGGCGGGCGTAGCGGGCATCAAGGGGCGGATAGGCAGCAGGGGTGGACGGGGATGAGGATGAAAATCGGGACGTAGATGAGAAGGGAAATGAGGGGCGGGATAAAAGCAGGCTTGCGGCCGTGGCAACGGAATGGGTGAAAGATTGGATAAATTGGGATTACGGGCTTGACCGGCGGACAAGACTGGCGGCTGGCTGTCTGCAAAAATCATCGGCCAGGGCGCGGATCGGCCGGTGCGCCCGGGTGTGGTTTTTGCCGCGGTTTTTGTTGACTTTTTTGTTGTATGTGCACTCCAGATTTTCCCTTCGCGCGCCCCTGCCAAAACAGCTGCTGATTTTACCCTGTTTTTACACCAGCCGGGGAGTTATCCACAGGGCATTCGTCTTCCCGGCGCGCTTCGCGCGCCTTGACTAATACCTTGAAAATACTGTCTAATATCGGGTTCTGCAAAAAGGATACAAAGATGAAACGCACCTACCAACCATCAGTCGTGCGCCGCAAGCGCACCCACGGCTTCCTGGTCCGCATGAAGACCAAGGGCGGCCGCGCCGTGATTCGCGCGCGTCGCGCCAAGGGCCGCAAGCGCCTGGCCGTCTAAGCCGGCGTTCGGGCCGCGGCGCTCAGTTTGGTCTGGGCGTCTGGCCCTACGCAGGACTAGTTCAGGCAAGCGCTGCGCAGGACAGATGGCCGGCCGCGGCGCAGTTTTTCCCCCGGCCGGCCTTCGTTTCGGCAACAGACCCCTTCCCGGCGGTGGCAAATTTGCTGATTGAGCCCACACCGCTGTCTGCGCACAGCGGCGCACCCGCTTTGGCGCCTGACGACTACGCCGCGCTGTTCAAAAGCCGCGAGCGCGCGAAAAGCGAGCATTTTTCACTGCACTGGCGCGCCAGCCCGGTTGAGGTGTCGCGTTTCGGCATGGTGGTGGCCAAGCGCCTGGCCCGCACCGCGATCCGGCGCAACCTGATCAAGCGCCAGGCGCGCGCGCTGTTTGCGCTGGCGGTGGGCGGCAGTGCCGGCCAAAGCGCGCAAAGCACAAGCGGAGAGGCGCCTCGTGATGTGGTGCTGCGCCTGACGCGCAACCCGACCGCGCTGGCGCGGGCGCAGCAATATGCGGAGCTGCAGGGGCTGTTTGCCGCCCTGGCGGCGCCGCGCGGGGGCTCGCGATGATAGCGAAGCTGCTGGTCGGGCTGGTGCAGATTTACCGCTATACCTTGTCGCCCTATCTGGGCCGCCAGTGCCGCTTCGAGCCGAGTTGCTCGATGTACGCGCTGGAGGCGCTGAACACCCACGGCGCGGCGCGCGGCAGCTGGCTGGCGGCGCGCCGGCTGTGCCGCTGCCACCCGTTTCATCCAGGCGGGTATGATCCGGTGCCGCCGCGCGCTTGAGCGCGCCGCGCCGACGATTCATGCCCTGCCGTTTTAGCTACCTCACCTGAAATTACCCTGGCCCCGATGGACACCCGCCGACTGATCCTGTTTGTCATTTTCTCTTTTTCGCTGGTGATGCTGTGGGAGGCCTGGCAAAAGCAGCAGCTGGCCCTGCATGCGCCGCCGGCAGTCACCGTGCCCGGCAGTGCGGTGCCGGGTCCCGGCGCGGTGCCGCAGCCGAATACGCCGCTGGCCGTGCCTGGCACGGCGGGCGCCCCCGGCTCCGCATCGAACAGCTCGCCGAACAACAGCGTGCCGGCCCTGCCGGGCGCGGCCGTCGCCAGCAGCGGCGCCGCCACCCACGCCGTGGTCAAGACCGACCTGCTGACCGCCGCCATCACTTCCGAAGGCGCCAGCCTGGACTACCTGTCGTTCACCAAGCACAAGGACTCGGACGACAAGGACAAGGACTTCGTGCTGTTCGGCACCCATAGTTATGCGGCGCAAACCGGCCTGCTGGCCCAGGGCCTGGCGCTACCGACCCACCAGACCCCCTTCACCCTGGCGCCCGGCACTTATGAGATGAAGCCGGGCGAGAACGAGCTGAAGGTGCGCGCCGAAGCGGTGGCCGGCGCGGTCAAGGTGGCGAAGATCTACACCTTCCACCGCGGCTCCTATGTGATCGACGTCAATTACGAGATCAGCAACGGCGGCACCACGCCGATCGCGCCCTCGGCCTACCTGCAACTGGTGCGCGACGACAAGGCGCCGGCGGGCGAAACCCGCTTCATGCACACCTTCACCGGCCCGGCCTTCTATACCGACGCCCAGACCTTCAAGAAGGACGATTTTTCCGACATCGAAAAGGGCAAGCCGGTGCCGATCGACCCGGCCGACAACGGCTGGGTGTCGATGGTGCAGCATTATTTCGCCAGCGCCTGGCTGCCGCAGGGCAATGCGCGCCGCGAGTTCTACAGCCGCAAGGTGGGCGAGGGCGTCTACAGCGCCGGGGTATTCCTGCCGGTGGGCACCATCGCCCCGGGCGCCACCGGCAGCCTGTCGGCCAAATTGTTTGCCGGCCCGCAGGAGGTCGATGCGCTGGAAGCCGCCGCCCCGCACCTGGAGCGGGTGAAAGACTACGGCTGGCTCGACATCCCGGCGCGCTATATGTACCAGTTGCTGAAGTGGCTGCACAGCTACCTGGGCAACTGGGGCCTGGCGATCATCGCACTCACCGTGATCATCAAGCTGATCTTCCTGCCGCTGTCCGCCGCATCGTACAAGTCGATGGCGCGGATGAAAAAGGTGACGCCGAAAATGACGGCGATCCGCGAAAAATACGGCAGCGACCGGATGAAAATGAACCAGGCGATGATGGAGCTGTACAAGACCGAGAAGATCAACCCGCTGGGCGGCTGCTTTCCGATCGTGATCCAGATCCCGGTGTTCATCTCCTTGTACTGGTCCCTGCTGGCCACCGTCGAGATGCGCCACGCGCCCTTCTACGGCTGGATCCACGACCTCGCCGCGCAGGACCCGTATTACATCCTGCCGATCATCATGGCCTGCTCGATGTTCCTGCAGACCAAGATGAATCCGACCCCGCCGGACCCGGTGCAGGCGAAGATGATGACCTTCATGCCGATCGTCTTTTCCATTTTCTTTTTCTTCTTTCCCGCCGGGCTGGTGCTGTACTGGGTGGTGAACAACGTGCTGTCGATCACCCAGCAATACTGGATTTCGCGCGTGCTGGCCGAGAAGGAACCGGGCGACGGCAAGCCGAAGGCGGCGAACGACGCCAAAAAGAAGTAGCACTGGCGGCGAACGACGCCAGGAAGAAGTAGCGCCGCTGTCACACGGCAGCGGCGCCTGATCGAGAGGGGCGCGCATTGAGACAAGCCGGCCAGGCCAGCCAGACCGGCGCCACCGGTGCCACCATCGCCGCCGTGGCGACTGCCCCCGGGGCGGCGGGCGTGGGCGTGCTGCGGGTCTCCGGCCCGGCGGTGCCCGAAGTGATCAAGGCTATTGTCGGCAAGGCCTTGGCCCCTCGCTTGGCGACCCTGGGGCGCTTTCGCGACGCGCGGGGCGAGGCGATCGACGAAGGCATCGCGCTGTACTTTCCGGCGCCGCATTCCTATACCGGCGAAGACGTGCTGGAACTGCAGGGCCACGGCGGCGCCGTGGTGCTCAACCTGCTGCTCAAGCGCTGCCTGGAACTGGGCTGCCGCCTGGCCGAGCCGGGTGAATTCACCCGCCGCGCCTACCTCAACGACAAGCTCGACCTGGCGCAGGCCGAGAGCGTGGCCGACCTGATCGCCGCCGCTTCCGAGACTGCCGCGCGCGCCGCCCTGCGTTCGCTGGAAGGCGCGTTTTCCGCCGCCGTGCATGCGCTGGTGGAGCAGCTGATCAGCCTGCGCATGCTGGTCGAGGCGACCCTGGATTTTCCCGAGGAGGAAGTGGATTTCCTGCAGCGGGAAAAAGCCTGGGAGCGCCTGGCGCGGGTGCAGGCGGCGCTGGCCGAGGTGCGGCAGCGCGCCGCCCAGGGCGCGCGCCTGCGCAGCGGCCTCACGGTGGTGCTGGCCGGCCTGCCCAACGTCGGCAAGTCTTCGCTGCTCAACGCGCTGGCCGGAGCGGAGGTGGCGATCGTCACCGCCGTGCCCGGCACCACGCGCGACCGCATCGAGCGCGCCATCCTGATCGACGGCATGCCGCTGAACATCATCGACACCGCGGGCCTGCGCGAGACCGAGGACGAAGTCGAGCGCATCGGCATCGCCCGCACCCGCGAGGCGATTCGCCACGCCGACCTGGTGCTGCATCTGAGCGATGCCGGGGCGCCGGATGCTGCCGCCGATGCTGCCCTGCTTGCCAGTCTGCCGCCGGCGATTCCGCGCCTTCAGGTGGTGAACAAGATCGACCTGGCGGGACGCGCACCGCGCAGCGCTGCCGGCTTGGTCGAGCTCTCCGCAAAAACCGGCGCCGGCCTGGACCTGCTGCGCCAGGCGCTTAAACAGGCCGCCGGCCTGGGGGATGCCGGCGAAGACGTGATCCTCGCGCGTGAGCGCCACCTGGTCGCGCTGGCGGCGGCGCACCGCCACCTGACGGCGGCGGCTGCGCATTTCCGCCCCGAGGGCCTGGCGCTGGAATTGTTCGCCGAGGAGCTGCGCCTGACCCAGGCGGCCCTGGGCGCGATCACCGGCGAGTTCAGCGCCGACGACCTGCTGGGCGAGATTTTTTCGCGCTTTTGCATCGGCAAGTAAGGCGATGCCGCGCTGCGCAATGTAAATTCCCGTAAGGGTATTCATCTTCGCGCCGCGACGCGCTAGTATGACGGCGGCGCAGCGAGGGATGCGCCGCAGTTAAGCAACCGCAGTTAAGCAACCGCAGTTAAGCAGCACAGGTAAGGCAGATCCACACCGGCGCTTTGAGAGGGGTCGACGGGAGCATGGAAATACTGGCGTGGCTCGCGATCGCCATCGTCGTCAATATCGCCTGCATGGCGCAGCTCACGCGCTGGCAGGCCGAGCGCCTGCGCGGCTGGAAAATCCACACCGGCGAAGCGCTCGGCGTGCACGGCCTGGCCAGCCTGGAAGGCGGCATGTGCGCCCTGGCGGCACTCTACGGCCTGGCCTGGCTGCCGAACCTGAGCAGCCAGCTCGAACTGGGCCTGACGCTGGCGGCGTTTTTCGTCCCCTATTATTTCCAGTTGCGCTACAGCGCCTACAAGCTGGCGAAATCGCAGCGCGAGCGCGGCCGCGGCGTCGCCCGCGCCAATGTGCGCGACATCGCCAACGCCACCTTCGGCTATGCCCTGGTGCTGTACCTGGTGTTCGGCGGGATTGCCGAAACCATCTGGAGAATGAGCAACGGCTGAGGCCGCGGCCGATTTGTGATGGCGCGGCCGATTTGTGGTGCGCGGCGGGCGCGCACGGGTGTACCATAACCATCCGTGGCCCTATTCGATTTCTTCTCCTGACCATGGCGCGGCGGCGCAAGGGATTTCTGTCCGCCGGCGCCGGGCTACCGTCCCAAGTTGTCTCTCGAGCGCGGGCCCGCCACTGGCTGCCGGCCCTGCTGCTGGCCTTGCCGCTGCTGATGCCGCCGACTGTGCTGGCCGCCAACGAGGCGGAGGGCGCGCTCAAGGCTTATCGCGCCGGCGATTATGCGCAGGCATTGCGCCTGGCCCGGCCGCTGGCGGCGAAGGAAAATTCACAGGCGATGTACCTGCTCGGCGTGCTGTACGAGCAGGGCAAGGGCGTGGAGCGCGACGACCCCACCGCCGTCAAGTGGTACGCTGCCGCCGCCCACAAGGCGAATAACGCCTCCGCGCAATACAACCTGGCGAGCATGTACCTGGACGGCCGCGGGGTGCGCAAGAACGAAGCGAAGGCGCGCGAGTGGCTGCAGACCGCCGCCGCGCTGGGCCACGCCGAATCGATCAAGCTGCTGGCCGAACTGGGCGCGCCGGCCGCCGCGCCGCCGCCCGCCGCAGCACCCGCGCCCCCGCCGCCCGCCGCCCCGGTGGCCAGCGCCGCCCCCACCGCCCCCGCTGCGGTCCCCGCCACTGCGCCGGTCGCCAAGGCCGAGCCGCCTGCCAGGGCGCCGGAGCCGCAGGCAAAAGCCGCCCCGCCTGCGCCGCCCGCCGCACCCGCTGCCGGCACCCCGCCCGTGCTCGCCGCCTATCAGGGCGGCGACTTTGCCCGCGCGCTGAAGCTGGCGCAGCCCCTGGCCACCAAAGACGACGGGCCGGGCATGTACGTGCTGGGCAAGCTGTATGAGGAAGGCGCGGGCATCAAGCGCGACGACTACACCGCCGTCAAATGGCTGGCCGCCGCTTCCCACAAGGCGAACTACGCACCGGCGCAATACGCCCTGGCGCGCATGTACCTGGACGGCCGCGGCGTCGGCAAGAATTCGGCGAAGGCGAAGGAATGGCTGAACGCGGCGGCGGCGCAGGGCCATGCCGAATCGCAGCGCCTGCTGGCCGAGCTGGGCGGCAGGAGCGTGCCGATGGCCGCGGCTGCGCCGCCTGTTGCGCCGCCCGCGCCCGTCGCTGCCGCCGCGCCGCCGGCACCCGCCGCCCCTGCACCTGTGGTCCCGCCGCCGGCCGTTGTTGCCGCTGCCGCTGCCGCTGCCCCGGCCGCCGCCGCCGCGCCCCGGCCCCCCGAGAGCGCAAAAGCGCCCGAGCCGGTTGCCAAAGCGGCCCCCGCGCCCAAGGCGCCGGAACCCGAGGCGCCGAAAACCGCCATGCTCGCCAAGCCTGCGCCGCCTGCCGGAGCACCGGCGCCGCCGCCTGCGGCCGTGTCGCCGCCGCCCGCGTCTGTCCCGCCCGCATCCTCCACGGCCGCGCCGCGCCCCGGTCCGCCCTTCGGTGTTTATTCGTCCGCCGCGGCGCAGGCCGCGATCGCCAGCCTGCAGGCGGCCTTCAAGCGCAGCGCCGGCGCCGATCCGGCGCAGGCGCGCACCCAATTGCTGGACCCGCTGCTGAACGTGGCGATGCGCTACTGGGAAGCTGAAGCCATCGGCCAGCGCCAGGCGATGGAGGAGTTGCGCGCCGCGGTCCAGGCCAACGCCCCCGCGGCCATCGGCGTCGGGCGCGGCATGCGCGCCTCCAGCGGCGGCAGCGAACTCGCCACTTCAGCGCTGCTGACCGAGCTGACCCAGGGCGGCAGCGGGGTGGCGGCGCAGGCCTGCGACACCT
>DATAZV010000279.1:0-4642 GCA_036271855.1 Burkholderiales bacterium | reverse complement strand
GGCGGGAACATGCGGCCGATGGCCGCGTCCAGCACCGCGCCCATGCCCTCGGTGCGCACCTTTTGCGCCATGCCGCGAAACGGCGCGCGCCCGGCCTCGGGAAAGGCCGGCACGCAATCGGCCACCAGCAGGCGGCGGAATTTGCCGCCATGGCGGATCGCCAGTTCCAGCGCCACGAAGGCGCCGAAGCCGTTGGCGAACACGTCGGTGGAATCGGGCAGCTTGAGCGCGGCCATCACCGCCGCCACGTGGTCGGCCACGGCGCCCACGCTGTTCAGCTCGGCAGGCGAGGAGGCGCCGAAACCCGGCAAATTGATTGTTGTGACCCGTCGCGCTTCACTCAGGTCAGCCAGCACCTTCTCGAACACGCTCATTTCGGTGAGCAGGGAATGGACCAGCAGCAGGTCCGGCCCGGCGCCGTATTGCGCGTATTCGACCGTCAGGCCGTTGAGGGTAAGGCTAGCCATGCGTCTCCCGAATTTCAGGTTTTTCTGATGCGCTCATTGCCGTCTCGGGGCGCCTTCCGGTGCCCGCTTGTCGCCAATCTGGCCGCGCATTGTACTCCCGCCCCGCAGCCTCCCGCGAGGCCTGGAAAACCCGGGTGCGGCGCCCGCGAAGGCGCGCTTTTATACCATCTGCTTATGCACACGGCTCATTATTAGGGATGGCAATTTCCGCTCTGGCATTGGATCATTCTGGGCCGTCCGGCCGGGGTGGCCGAAAGGCGCATTTACCCATACCCGTACCCATACCCGTACCCATACCCGCGCCCGGCCCGAAGCCGCGACCCCCTTGCCACAGTCCGTCATAAAAATCCCGGGAGACAAGCTGCACATGCCGCACCCCCTCGTTCCCCGCCGGCGCGCCGCGCTGCTGCTGCTGGCCTGCCTCGCCAGCCCGCTGGCGCTGGCCCAAACCGCCAAATACCCCGCCCGCCCCATCACCATCCTGGTCGGCGTGCCGGCCGGCGGCGCGGTCGACCAGGTGGCACGCGCCACCGCGCAAAAACTCGGCGAGACCATTGGCGTCTCGGTGCTGGTGGACAACCGCGCCGGCGCCTCCGGCATGATCGCGGCCGACGCCGTGGCGAAAGCCGCGCCCGACGGCTATACCCTGCTGGTCGGCAGCCAGACCCACCTGGCCGTGGTGCCGCAACTGCTCAAAAAGCCGCCCTTCGACCCGGCCAAAGACCTGATCGCCGCCGCCCCCATCGCCCGCTCCCCGCTGCTCCTGGTGGTGAACAACGAGCTGCCCGCCAAGTCGGTGAAAGACGTCATCGCCCTGGCCCGCGCCAAGCCCGGGATGCTGAACGCCGGCTCCGGCGGGGCCGGCACCACCGTGCACATGGCGATGGAACTGTTCTGCTCGATGGCGCAGGTGAACATCACCAACGTCAGCTACAAGGGCGAGGCGCCCGCGCTCACCGATTTGATCGGCGGCCAGCTCTCGCTGATGTTCCCCAATCTTTCCGCCGGCCTGCCGTTCGCCAAGGCCGGCAAGATTCGCGCGATTGCCGTCACCAGCGCCGAGCGCTCGCCCGCTGCGCCCGAGCTGCCGACGATCGCCGAGTCCGGCCTGCCCGGCTACGACTCGCAAACCTGGTTCGGCCTGTTCGCCCCCGCCGGCACGCCGAAGGAAGTGGTGCAGCGCCTGGCCGCCGAAGTGGCGAAAATGCAGGCCTCGCCCGAGGTGAAGCAGCGCTTCGCCGAACAGGGCATCGCCTTTTTTCCCGGCACGCCGGAGAGCTTCGGGCCGTATGTGAAAAGCGAAATCGCCAAGTGGGGCAAGGTGATTCGCGACAATCACATCCAGACCGACTAAGCGCCACGAAAAAGCGTAAACCCTTCAACGCAACAAAGCAGAAAAAAAATGGAAAAACTCGTCCACATTCCCGCCGACACCGTGCGCAAGCAGATCGTCGGCATCCTCACCGGCTGGGGCCTGGACCCCGAGGCGATCCAGACCACCGCCACCGTGATGATCGAGACCGATCTCTCCGGCGTCGACTCCCACGGCGTGTCGATGCTGATGGATTACGACAACTCGCGCATCAAGGGCAAGCTCAACGTCAAGGCGAGCCCACGCATCGTCAGGCAGAACGCCGTCACCGCGCTGATCGACGCCGACGCCGGCCTAGGCCACCCCGCCGCGGCCCTCGGCATGCGCACCGCGATTGAAAAAGCCAAGGCGCTAGGCGTCGCCGTGGTCACGGTACGCAACTCGCATCACTTCGGCGCCGCCGGCTACTACGCCAACCTCGCCGCGCAAGCCGGGCTGATCGGCATGGTCACCTCCGCCACCCGCTCGATCAACACCGTGCCCACGCGCGGGCGCGACGCCGTGCTGGGCACCAACCCCATCGCCTTCGCCGCCCCGGCCAAACGCAACCGCCCCTTCCTGCTCGACATGGCCACCGCCACGGTCGCCGCCAACAAGGTGCGCGTGTACGAGCTCAACGGCAAGCCGGTGCCCGCCGGCTGGGTGCTCGACGGCGCCGGCGTGCCGATCACCGAACCCACCCACGCGGTCGATACCCTGTTCAAGCGCAAGCCCAACCTGGGCGGCGGCCTGGCCCCCGTCGGCGGCACCGAAGACACCGGCGGCTACAAGGGCTACGGCCTGGGCATGCTGGCGCACATCCTCGGCGGCCCGCTCTCCGGCTCCTCCTTCTCGCCGATTCGCGTCAAGACGCAAAAGCCGGGCGACCCGGACAACCTCGGCCACTTTTTTCTAGCCATCGACCCGCGCCAGTTCCGCGAAGAAGGCGAGTTCGAGGAAGACCTCGACATGGCCATCGACTTCCTGCACGCCGTCACGCCGATCGACCCGCAAAAGCCGGTGCTGGTGCCCGGCGACCCGGAAGCGATGAAGCGCGCCGACCGCCTGAAAAACGGCATTCCGATGCCGCTGACCCTGGTGCAAAAGCTGGAAGAAGTCGCGCAGCGCGCGGAAACGGCCTTCCTGTTCGCGCAGTACCGCTGATTGTTATTGAAAACCCGATTGAAGACCCGATGGAAGACCCGATTGAAAATCCTCAAGATAAACGTATGACTTCAAACCTCCGCAGCAAACGCCGCCGCAGCCTGCTCGGCGCCCTCGGCGCCGGTGCTACCGCGCTCGCCGCCCCTGCCATCGTGCGCGCCCAAGGCGCAGCGGGCTTTCCCAACAAGCCGGTACGTATCATCATCGGCTACGGCGCCGGCGGCACCGGCGACGTCACCATGCGCCTGCTGGCGCAAAAGCTCACCGAGCGCACCGGCCAGCAGTTCATCGTCGACAACCGGCCCGGCGCCGGCGGCATCGTCGCCTCGCAAGTGGTCGCCACTTCGCCGCCGGATGGCTACACCCTGCTGTTCGTCGCCACCGGCAACTTCACCATGACCCCGGGGCTATTCAAGAGCCTGCCGTTCGACCCGGTGAAGGACTTCGAGATGGTCAGCCTGTCCGGCAACTTCGGCTTCGCCCTCATCGTCAACGACAAGTCGCCGATCAAGGACATCCGCGACTTCGTCGCCCGCTGCAAGGCCGCGCCCGGCAAACTCAACGTCTCGACAGTCGCCGCCGGCACCGCGCAATACCTCGCCGCCGAATACCTGAAATCGGTGGCCGGCATCGACTTCACCACCGTCCCCTTCAAGACCTCCGGCGACAACGTCGCCGCCGTGCGCAGCGGCGACGTCGACATCGGCTTCGAAACCCTGGCGCCCATCCTTTCGTTCTTGCCCAGCGGCCAGCTCAGAGCCCTGGCCGTCACCGACCCGGTGCGCTTTCCCACCCTGCCCAATGTGCCCACGGTGAAGGAGTCCGGCGTGCCCGGCTATTCCGTCTACGCCTGGAACGGCGTCGGCGCCCCGGCCAAGACTCCGCGCGCCATCATCGACAAGCTCAACGCCGAAATCAAGGCCGCGGTGGCCTCGCCCGATTTGCAAAAGCGCATGCTCGACCTCGGCATCGTCCCCAGGAGCACCACCCCGGAAGAAATGACGGCGCTGCTGAAAAAGGACATCGCCCTGTGGACCGGGGTGATCGAAAAAGCCAAGATCGAAAAGCAGTAGGAAAGCCGCATGACCAAAATCTACATCCTCGACCGCTTTCACCCCGCCGGCGTCGCCATGGCGCGCGCCTTTGCCGACACCGTGGTGAACTACGACGACCCCGCCGTCAAGAATTGGCCCGAAGACGCCGACGGCCTGATGGTGCGCATGACCCCGGTGACGGGCGACGACATCCGCCGCGCCAAGGCCGCCGGCAAACTGAAGATCATCTGCAAGCAGGGCGTCGGCTACGACACCATCGACATCGCCAGCGCCAAGGAGGCCGGCATCCCGGTCTCGCGCACGCCGGGTGTGAACAGCGAAGCCGTGGCCGAGCTGGCGCTGGGCCTCTCGCTGGCGGTGAACCGGCGCATCGCCGAACTCGACCGCATGCTGCGCAGCCCCGCCGCGCAAGACCGCGGCAACTTTCTCGGCGGTGAACTCGGCGGCAAGACCATCGGCGTCATCGGCATGGGCAACATCGGCACCCTCGCGGCGCGCAAATTCCACCGCGCCTTTGACTGCAAGATCGTTGCCTACGACCCCTACGTGCCTGTCGATCACTGGAAAGATCAGCCGCACGAGCGCGCCGCCACCCTCGAAGACAT
>DATAZV010000278.1:0-6839 GCA_036271855.1 Burkholderiales bacterium | reverse complement strand
CACCCGCGGCGTCGCCCTGCTGCCGGCCTACGCGCAAAACTTTTTGCCCTGGTCGGTCACCAGCCGGCCGTTGCGCGGGCGCGCGCCCGCCATCGCCCTGGTGGTGGGGTATCGCAAGGGCAATACCTCGGCGTTGCTGCGCATGTTCCTGCAGCAGGTGGAGGGCATGGCGGGCGCGGCGCGGAAATAGGCGCGGCTGCGCCGCGCGCGTGACACAGTTGCCACGCGATGGCGAAGAGCCGGTGACGGCGAAATAAAAAGTCACTCGCCATGACATGAAAAAGCCGGGCTGCGAGCCCGGCCGTGATGCCGCGAAAGCGTGCTGCGTCTAGCGTGCCTGCGATCAGCCGCCGCCGAAGCGCGGGCCCATCAGGCTGCCGTCGGTGGGGGGCGCAGCGACTTCGCCGCTGGCCGCGCCGGTGGGCGCCGGTGCGCTGGCGCCGGGCGCCTTGGCGCTGTCCGCCGGCGCCTTGTCGGTGGATTGCACAAACGAACGCGATTGCGGGTCTTTGTAAAGGCTGCCACCGGGCGCGCCTTGTTGCGCGAAGGCGGGAGCGGTGGCGAAAAGCGCAAGCAGCGATGCGCCGATAATTGAACGATAGTGGGCCATGTTTGCATCCTCGTTGTTGAAATGGCTGGCGGTAAGGGCCACCGGCGGTGGCGCGGACTTTATCGGAAGCTGTAAGTTATATACGTGCGCACCCGGGCAAATAAAGCAGCGAAAATCGGGATGGACTGTCCCACTCTCACGACCCGGAATGGTGCGGCTGCGTGCGGGGCGCGATAATCGCGGCATGCCGCTTCTCGCCCACCCTCTCATCGCCCGCCGCGTTTTTCGTCTCCTGCGGGTCTTGGTGACTACGCTCATGATCACGCTGCCCGGCCTGGCGCATGCCGGGTTGCCGCCGATGGGCCTGTTCGTCTCCGGCGGCTCGCCCGCGCTGATCAGCCCGCCCGGCACTTTTGCGAAGGGCGACGAAGTCACCATCATCTCGTTGCCCGATTTCGCGGTGCATTGTTGCGCCCGCGTCGGCGGCAAGGCCGGCCTGGGCGGCAACGCGCAGTCCTCCGAAGTGCAGCGCACCGCCGGCTTTGCCCTGCGCGCCCAGGGCCTCTCGGGCACCAGCGCCGACGCCGCGCCCGCCGTCGTCATCAAGGGCAAGCCGACCGGGAAAAAAATCAAGGGCGGCCTGCTGATCGACCTCGACGGCGACGGCCGCGCCGAGTTGCTCAAGGCCTGCCCCAGCAGCGACGGCATTCACGTCACCGCCTGGCAGGGCAAACAGCGCGTGTGGCATGCCTATATGTATCTCGGCGTCGACATGGAGCCTTCCTGCAGCAAGGCGGAGACGCGCTAGTCAGCCGGCGCGCCGGCGCGCACGCCACGCGTCGATGGAGAGCGGCCCGGCGCCGCCCAGCGCCAGCGCCACCAGCCCGGCCAGGTACAGCAGCACGTGCTCATAGCCCACCGGGCCGAACTTGATGCCGGCCGCCGTCACCTCGGCCAGCTTGACCGAAAAAAAGCCGTAGGGCAGGTGCACCTTGGCCAGCGCCACCAGCAGCACCACGGCCATCGGCAAGGCGGCCAGGGTGACGAAGGCGCCGGCGAGAATGGCGATGCCGCCGATCATTTCGGTAAGCAGGGTGATCCACGAAAACAGCAGCGGCAGCGGCACGCCCAGCACCTCCAGCACATGCGCGAAGCCCTCCGGCCCGCGCGAGAACTTGGCCCAGCCGTGGATGAAAAAGCCGTAACCGACGATCAGGCGCAGCGCCAGCGGCCAATACTGGCGCAGGCCTTCGAGGCCGAGCAGGGCGTCGGCGCCTGGCGCGGCAGCGGAGGAAGAGGCGGAGGGGAATCGGGGAATCGAAGACATCGGGTGCGTCCTTGTGATTGATGGTGGTTGCCCCATCGGCGCACGAGATACGCCTGGCGCCCCCGGCGCGGATGCCCGTAGTTCTACCTATAAATCAGTACATGCTAAAGCGCTAATACGCGCAGCTACACGTTTTGGGCGCGGCAAGCGGACGAAAAAACGCCGGGCACGCAGCCCGGCGAAGGGGAACAACAAGCGGTCGAGCTACGCGGCGCGGCGCACCGGCGCCAGGGCGGGCGCACCCGGCCACTGGCCGAGCAGTTCCGCGCGCTTGGCCGCCGCCTTTTTCATCGCCGCATCCTTGATGTGGCCGAAGCCGCGAATGGTCGCGGGCAGCGCGGCGATCTCGGCGGCGAGCGGCAGATTTTTCGCGTTCAGGTCCACCAGCAGGCCCTCGATGGTCTGCTCGTACTCGGCGATCAATGCGCGCTCGGCGCGGCGTTCAGCGGTGTGGCCGAAGGGGTCCAGCAGCGAGCCGCGCAGGAACTTGAAGCGCTTGAGCACGCCGAAGGCCGGCATCATCCAGGGGCCGAACTGGGACTTCTTCGCTTTGCCGGTGACCGGGTCGGGCGGGTTCATCACCGGCGGCGCCAGGTGGAACTTGAGCTTGTAGTCGCCCTCGAACTGGCTCGCCACTTTTTTCAGGAAGTTGCCGTCGGTGTACAGGCGCGCGACTTCGTATTCGTCCTTGTAGGCGAGCAGGGTGAAGTAGTTTTTCGCCACGGCTTCGGCGAGTTTGTGGCCGGCGTCCAGTGATGACTCCGTGTCGCGCACCCGCGCCACCAGGGCGCGATAGCGTTCGGCGTAGTCGGCGTCCTGGTAATCGGTGAGGTAGGCGACGCGGCGCTCGATCACTTTATCGAGCGAGGGCGGCAGCAGGTGGGTGATCGAGATCGCCTGCGACGGGGTGGCGATGCGCGTCACCTTCTCCAGGTCATGCGCGGCGCGCCGGCCCCACATGAAGCTTTGCTGGTTGCTGGCAATCGCCACGCCGTTGAGCTCGATGGCGCGCAGGATCGCGGCCTCGCTCAAGGGCACCAGCCCGCGCTGCCAGGCGTAGCCCAGCATGAACAGGTTGGTGGCAATCGAGTCGCCCATCAGCGCGGTGGCGATGCGCGTGGCGTCGAGGAACCACACGCCGTCGCGGCCCACTGCCTCTTCGATCAATCCCTCCATCGCCTCGCCGGGATATTGCCAGTCCGGGTTCTGGGCAAAGCCGCCCACCGGCACTTCGTTGGTGTTGATCACCGCGCGGGCGCGGCCCAGTTGCATTTTCGATAGTGCGTCGGCGGAAGCGGAAGTCATCAGGTCGCAGCCCAGCACCGCATCGGCTTCGCCCGAGGCCAGGCGCACCGCGCGTATGTCCGCCGGGGTGGGGGCGATGCGCACGTGCGACATCACCGAACCATTCTTTTGCGACATGCCGGTCATGTCCAGCACGCTCACGCCCTTGCCTTCGAGGTGCGCCGCCATGCCGAGCAGGGCGCCGACGGTGATCACGCCGGTGCCGCCGATGCCGGTGATGAGGATGCCGTAAGGAGACTCGCCCAGCAGCGGCAACACCGGCTGCGGCAAGTCGGCGAACAGCGCGAGATTCGCGTCCGCCGCGCCTTTCGCGGTCACACCGGTCTTGCTCTTTTTCAACTGCCCGCCTTCGACGGTGACGAAGCTCGGGCAAAAACCATTCACGCAGGAGTAGTCCTTGTTGCACGAACTCTGGTCGATGGTGCGCTTGCGCCCGAACTCGGTTTCCAGCGGCATCACGGAGGTGCAGTTGCTCACCTTTCCGCAATCGCCGCAGCCTTCGCACACCGCTTCGTTGATCACCACGCGCTTGGGCGGGTCGGGGAAGGTGTTTTTCTTGCGGCGGCGGCGTTTCTCGGCGGCGCAGGTCTGGTCGTAGATCAGGATGGTGGTGCCGGCGGTGGCGGCCAGTTCGCGCTGGATCGCGTCCATGTCGCGGCGATGATGCACGGTGGTGCCGGTGGCCAGCGTACCGGCGGCGGCGCCGTCGTACTTCTCCGGCTCGTCGCTCACCACCACGATGCGCGTCACGCCTTCGGCGGCCACCTGGCGCGAAATCATCTGCACGTCCAGCGGCCCGTCGAAGGGCTGGCCGCCGGTCATCGCCACGGCATCGTTATACAGAATCTTGTAGGTGATGTTCACGCCCGCCGCGATCGATTGGCGGATGGCGAGAATGCCGGAGTGGTAGTAAGTGCCGTCGCCCAGGTTGGCGAACACGTGCTGCGTGCTGGTAAACGGCGCCTGGCCGACCCAGCCCACCCCTTCGCCGCCCATTTGCGTGATGGTCTTGGTCTCGTCGGGGTAGATGGCGGCGGCCATGGCGTGGCAGCCGATGCCCGCCAGCGCCAGATGGCCCTCGGGCACCTTGGTGGAAGTGTTGTGCGGGCAGCCCGAGCAGTAATACGCCGGGCGCGCCGGCACCGCGACGCGCGCCTTGTCCAGCGCCACTTCCTTGGCTTCGAGAAAAGCCAGGCGCGACTTGATGCGCTCGCTCGAATGAAAGCGGGCGATGCGCGCCGCAATCACCCGCGCGATCTGCGCCACGCTCAGATCTGCCTTGGCGCTGAGCAGCCATTCGCCGCGCTGATGCACCCACTCGCCCTTCTCGTCGAACTTGCCGATGACGCGCGGGCGCACGTCCTCGCGCCAGTTGTACAAATGCTCCTTCAACTGGTACTCGACGATCTGGCGCTTTTCCTCGACCACCAGAACCTCATCGAGGCCCTCGGCGAATTGCCGCACTGAATCCGGCTCCAGCGGCCAGGGCATCGCCACCTTGAAGACGCGAATGCCGATTTGCGCCGCCAGCGCATCGTCGATGCCCAGCTCCTGCAGCGCTTCCAGCACGTCGAGGTAGCTCTTGCCCGAAGCCATGATGCCGAGGCGCGGGTTCGGGCTATCGATCACCGTGTGGTTCAGCTTGTTGGCGCGCGCATAAGCCAGCGCGGCGTAGATCTTGTAGTCCTGCATCAGCGCTTCCTGCTCGCGCGCCGCCACACCGATGGTCGAACGCGTCAGCCGCGCGTTCAGCCCGCCCTCCGGCATGATGAAGTCTTCCGGCAGCACGATTTTCACGCGGTGCGGATCGGCATCGACGGACGCAATGCTCTCCACCGTATCGGCCAGCGCCTTGAAGCCGACGTAACAGCCGGAGTAGCGCGACATCGCCCAGCCGTGGATGCCCAGGTCCAGGTACTCCTGCACATTGCAGGGGTAGAGCATCGGGATCATCGCGGCAGCGAACATGTGGTCGCTCTGGTGCGGCAGGGTGGACGAATACGCGCCGTGATCATCCCCCGCCACCAGCAGCACCCCGCCGTGCGGCGAGCTACCGAAATGGTTGGCGTGTTTCAGCACGTCGCCGGAGCGGTCCACCCCCGGCCCCTTGGCGTACCACATGGCGTAGACGCCATCGACCGTCGGGTTGGGCATCACGTTCACCTGCTGCGTGCCCCAGACGGCGGTGGCGGCCAGGTCTTCGTTCAGCCCGGCCTGGAATTTGATGTTCTTCGGCGCGAGAAATTTTTCCGCCGCCCACAAGGCTTCGTCGAGACCACCAATGGGCGAGCCGCGATAGCCGGAAACAAAGCCGCCGGTATTCAAGCCCGCCGCCTCGTCGCGCCAGCGCTGCATCAGCATCAGGCGCACCAGGGCCTGGATGCCGGACAAGTAAATGCGCCCGGAAGTGGCGGTGTATTTATCGTCGAGGACGACGTCGCGTAGCGCGTCGGTGATGGAGGCGCCCAGGGCACCCGTTGCCGCATCGGCGGCCAGTTTGGCCAGAGCATCCCGCTCTGCCAGCGTTTGCGAAGTCATGTCTCACCCTCAAAAATCGTGTTTTTGGGTTCGCGGTGCTGCGGGCCGGTAAGCCCTGTGCGCCACGTGCCTGCCGGGACGGAGATTGTCCATCCTGGCCAAGCCACTCTAACGATGAATTGGACAGCGCGTCAACTGAATGGTTTTAATGCGGCGGCGCGGAGTTTTTGTGAAAAAACCCGGAAAGCGTGAGGAAAGTCACGGAATCAATGCCGGATCGGCCCAACCTATACTTAAGTAGGCTTGACGCTCCCCGGGGCGAAGTCGAGCATGCGCTTGTCATGCAGGCGCGATGTGCGCCGGCACAATCCGGGGAGCGGCGCAATGGACGGAATGAACGAGGAATTCAAGAAGGACCCAAAGGGTTTCCTGCAAAAGCGGGTCATCATGGAGAGCATGAAGATGGGCGCGCATCCTCCCGTGGGCAAGCTGGTCGACTTCGATTTGAAGCTCAGGGTGAGCGACGGCACCGGGGTGGAGATCATCGATTTCAACACCCGCGAGAAGCAGGGCGCCGTCAACGACACCCGCATTTCGGCCTACTGGCTGCCCTGGAAGGTGGGCGGGGCGCCCAGCCTGCGCCTGTCGGACACCGGCGTGAGTTATTTTTTCACGTCGCAGGTGGCCGGCTGCCAGATCCGCATCGTCCCCGCCACCGGCAGCGAAAAGGGGCCGCTGGTAATGCACATCGACGGCGGCCTGGCCGATCGCGACGGCAAGGCGAAGGAAGGCATGGGCGATGCCGCCTTCGCACGCTCGCGCGCCCTCACCCGCAGCGGCCCGGACGGCTATGGCGAGAACGCAGATGGCGTCAATGTCGTCGGCTTCAGGAATTCGACCGGTGCGTGGGAAATCTGGGCGCAAAGCACCGACCAGATGGAAATGACGGTACAGGGCTTGCGGCAGCTGCTCTGAAACCGCCGGGTGGCGCCGCGCCGCCGGCTCCGGGTGCGCGGGCGGCGCAATGGCAAAATCCGGGCTGTGCGTTTTCACGAACCGTCCGATCGACCCACAGCCCCATGACCCACGCATCCCAGCCGGCGGCAACCCCGCCCGCGCAGAAAACCTTTGTCTTCGCCCACGGTTCCTGGCACGGCGCCTGGTGCTGGCGCAAGCTCA
>DATAZV010000277.1:0-11202 GCA_036271855.1 Burkholderiales bacterium | reverse complement strand
AGATTTTCGGCGCCAAGGACTACGCCATGCGCATCTGGATCCGCCCGGACCAGATGGCGCAATTGAAAATCTCCACCGCCGACCTGGCCGCGGCGATCAACGAGCAGAACGCGCAATTCGCCGCCGGCAAGATCGGCCAGTCGCCCAACGGCGGGAAGCAGGAGCTGGTCTACACCGTGACTACGCGCGGGCGCATGAGCGATCCGCACGAGTTCGAGCAGATCATCGTGCGCGCCAATCCGGACGGCACGGTGGTGCGCCTGAAGGACGTGGCGCGGGTCGAACTGGGCAGCAAGGACTACGATTTCATCGGCCGCACCAATAACAAGGCTTCCACCCTGGTGGGTATTTTCCTGCTGCCGGGCGCCAATGCGCTGGACGTCGCCAAGGACGTGAAAAAGACCCTGGCCACCTTGAAGGAGCGCTTTCCGGCGGGCCTGGATTATTCGATCCCCTACGACACCACGCGCTTCGTCGAGGTATCGATCCGCGAAGTGGTGAAGACCCTCGGCGAGGCGATGATCCTGGTGATTCTGGTGGTGTACCTGTTCCTGCAGAACTGGCGCGCCACGCTGATCCCGATCATCGCGGTGCCGGTATCGCTGATCGGCACCTTCTCGGGCCTGCTGTTGCTCGGCTACTCGATCAACACACTCACCTTGTTCGGCATGGTATTGGCGATAGGTATCGTGGTCGACGATGCCATCGTGGTGCTGGAAAACGTCGAACGCATCATGCATGAAGAGAAAAAGAGCGCGCGCGAAGCGGCGATCAAGGCGATGACCGAAGTCACCGGCCCGGTGATCGCCATCGTGCTGACGCTGTGCGCGGTGTTCGTGCCGATCGCCTTTTTGGGCGGCTTGACGGGCGAGCTGTTCCGCCAGTTCTCGGTGACCATCTCGATCGCGGTGGTGATCTCAGGCCTGGTGGCGCTGACGCTCACGCCATCGCTCTGCGTGCTGCTGCTGAAGGCCGGGCACCGCGAACCGCGCGGCTTTTTCCGCTGGTTCAACAACTGGTTCGGCCGCGTCACCCGCCATTATGCCGACAGCGTGATCTGGATGATCCGCCGCGCCTTTGTCGGCGTGTTCCTGGTGATCGGCATGTGGCTGATTACCGGCTTCCTGTGGAAAGCCACCCCGGGCAGCCTGGTGCCGGACGAAGACCAGGGCTATTACATCGCCGCGGTGATCCTGCCGGACGGCTCTTCCCTGCAGCGCACCGACGCCGTGGTCAAACAGGTGACGGACATCATCAAGTCCAACCCGGCCAACCAGGACGTGATCGCGTTCACCGGTTTCGACTTCCTGGGCGGCGGCTACCGCAACAACGCCGCCACCATGTTCGTTACGCAAAAACACTGGGACGAGCGCCCCGGCGTCGACACCAAGCAATTGGTGGGCGAGTTCTTCATGAAGACCGGCGGCATCAAGGAGGCGCTGATACTGGCCTTCGCGCCGCCGCCGATCTTTGGTCTGGGCAATGCCGGCGGCTTCGAGTTCTACATCCAGAACAAGGGGGAAGGCGGCGCCAAGGCGATGGAAGCGGCGAAGCAGAAATTCCTCGCCGCCGCCTCCAAGGACCACGAACTGGGCATGATCAACTCCCTGTGGCGCGCGGCCACGCCGCAGCTCTACGTCGACGTCGACCGCGAGAAGGCGAAGGCGCTGGGCGTGCCGGTGAACACCGTGTTCGACGCGCTCGCCGCCACCATGGGCAGCGCCTATATCAACGACTTCAACAAGTTCGGCCGCACCTGGCAGGTGCTGATGTCGGCGGAGCCGCAGTTCCGCAAGTCGCCTTCCGACCTCGGTTCGGCCTGGGTGCGCTCTGCCAAGGGCGACATGGTGCCGCTGGCAGCGCTGGCGACCATCAAGTATTCATCGGGGCCTGAAACCATGGACCGCTTCAACGACCTGCCGGCGGTGAAACTGATCGGCTCCGGCGCGCCGGGCGTCAGCTCGGGCCAGGCGATCGCCGCGGTCGAGCGCGTCGCCAAGGCAAGCTTGCCGGCGGACTTCAGCTACGACTGGGGCGGCGCCTCGTTCCAGGAAAAGCGCTCCACCGGTACCGCCGGCCTGGCCATCGGCATGGCGGTGGTGATGGTGTTCCTGATCCTGGCGGCGCAGTACGAAAAGTGGTCGCTGCCGTTCTCCGTGATGCTGGCGCTGCCTTTCGGCATGTTCGGCGCGCTGGTGGCCGTGAACCTGCGCCACATGAACAACGACGTGTATTTCCAGATCGGCCTGGTGACCTTGCTCGGCCTTGCCGCCAAGAACGCCATCCTGATCGTCGAATACGCGGTGCTGAAAAACCATGAGGGCATGTCGCCGGCGGCGGCAGCAGCCGAGGCGGCGCGCCTGCGCTTTCGCCCGATCCTGATGACCTCGATGGCCTTCATCCTGGGCGTGGTGCCCCTGGCTTTTTCCCACGGCGCCGGCGCCGGCGCGCGCACCTCGGTGGGTACCGGGGTGATGGGCGGCATGCTCGCCGCCACCTTCCTGGCGATCTTTTTCATTCCGCTGTTTTTCAAGCTGCTGGTCGATGGCCACTTGAGGGAAAAGCGCTCCGCGCACGAAATCCGCGAAGAGGCCAGTCATGCGCGCGAACACGCGCTGCACCACGGCGAAATCCATCATCCGCACCATGTGCCGCAAAAAAGACAAGAGGAGGACGGCAATGCATAAGCGATATCTGACCGCCCTGGCGGCGGCGACCCTGCTCTCCGCCTGCACCGTGGGCCCGGACTACAAACGGCCGTCGTTCGACCTGCCTTCGCTGTGGGGCAAGAAGGAAGACGCCACCCCGGTGGCGGCCAAGCCGCCGGAAAAGTGGTGGGGCGTGTACGGCGACACCACGCTGGACACCTTGGTGGCCGAAGCGCTGGAGCACAACCGCGACCTGGCGGCGGCGGCCGCGCGCATCGAGCAGGCGCGCGCCAGCCTGACCATCACCAATGCCGACCGTTATCCGGTGATTTCTGCCAATGGCAACACCAACCGCACCCGCGCCTCCACCGTCGGCTCGTTCCCGATCCCGGCGAACTTCGTCGAGACCAACGATACGCGCCTGACCCTGAACGCTTCCTACGAAACCGACTTCTGGGGCAAGTACCGGCGTGCTTCGGAAGCGGCGCGCGCCACCCTGCTGGCGAGCGAGGCGGGGCGCGACGCCGTGCTTCTGGGGCTGACTTCCGACGTGGTAAAGAGCTATTACAACCTGCTCTCCCTGCGCGGCCAGGAACAGGCGGCGCAGCGCACCCTGGCGACGCGCGAGCAATTCGTCGACCTGCAGTCGAAGCGCTTTTCAGCCGGCGTCGCTTCCGAACTGGATGTGCGCCAGACCGAAGCCGACCGCGACTCGGCCAAGGTGCAGCTGATCTCCCTGGGCAACCAGCGCGAAGCCGAGGACGCGCGCATGGCCGTGTTGCTGGGCCGCAGCCCGCGCGAGGTGTGGGAAAAGCGCATGGACCAGGTCAGCGCGGAGTTGACGGGCAACGGCCCGCTGGCGGTGCCGGCGGGCCTGCCCTCCGACCTGCTGGAACGCCGCCCCGACCTGAAGCAGGCGGAGCAGCAGTTGATCGCGGCCAACGCACGTATCGGCGCGGCCAAGGCGAACTACTTCCCCGACATTTCGCTCACCGGCTACCTCGGCACCGAAAGCACGGCGCTGGCCAACTTGTTCACCGGTCCCGCGCGCATTTTCCAGTACGCCGCCGGGCTGACGGCGCCGCTCTGGAATGCCGGGCGCCTCGGCGCGCAGGTAGATTACGCCAACGCGCAACAAAAAGAGGCGCTGGCGAATTACGAGAAGTCGGTGCAAAGCGCCTTTGCCGACGTGCGTACCGCGCTTTCCGCCTATAGCGCCGCGCGCCAGACGGCGGAAACGCAGACCCAGCGTACCCAAAGCCTGGACAAGGCCTACAAGCTGGCGCGCATGCGCTACGACAACGGCGTGTCCAGCCTGCTCGACGTACTCGATGCCGAGCGCAACCTGCTGGCCGCCGAACTCTCACGCATCGACGCGCTGGCGGCGCAGCGCAGCGCCGTGGCTGATTTGATCAAGGCCCTGGGCGGCGGCTGGCCGGCGGCCTGAGGCCCGAACCAACGACCCGGGCCGATCAGCCTGGGCCGCAGGCGGAGCGCCCACAAGGCCTCCGCCTTTTTTATCTGCACGCTGATTCGCCCGGCGGCAACACCGGAACTATTCCCCCTTGGACCGGTTCTGATTCAGAATAGCGCGTTGAGCGCATTCCCAAAAGACCATCAATGAAACTCACCGCACAAACCAAACGATGGCTGGCCGCCGCCGGCCTGGCCTGCTTCGCCTGCGCGGCGCAGGCCCAGGAAAAGCTCTGCCCCAGCCCGATGACCGGCCCCGCCC
Source organism: Burkholderiales bacterium (assembly GCA_036271855.1). GTDB lineage: Bacteria > Pseudomonadota > Gammaproteobacteria > Burkholderiales > JAEUOS01 > JAQGMJ01. The sequence goes on along the minus strand of DATAZV010000277.1, from coordinate 6,819 downwards.
TGGCCGCGCAAATGAACCAGCTCAACTGGCCGGAGACGGAATACGTCGCCACCCACGAGCCGGGGATGAAAAAGATCTACGACAAGATTCCGCCCAACTACATGGAGCAGTTGAAGGCTAATCCGCACGCGCTGCCCTGGGGGCAATTTGCCGCCAACCGCAATCAGGAGACGGTGGACCGCGTCGCCGGCCTGGTGCGCGAGGCGCGTGCGCAGCGGGTGGCGGGCGCGTTCGCCGCAACATCCTGGCCGCAGGTGCAAAAGGCCCTGGCGCAGGACGCGGAGTTCAAGGAAGCGGCGCAAAAGCCGAAAGGCACGCCGCTTGAGGCCGCGCAGCGCGACCCGAAAAAATTCGACTGGAAGGGGCTGCTGGCGCAGCGCGATACCTGCCAACTGACGGCGATGCTGCAGGTGCTGCAGCCGGAAAACACGGCGGCGAAGTAGGGGCCTGAGTAGGTACCGTAGCAGCGCCTACTCGGACTGCACCACCCGCGCCGAGGTGATGAACACGATGGCGCGCCCGGCCGGCAGGTTGGCGTGCACTGCCTCGATGATCGGCGGGCTGGCGTTGCCCTCGGCTTTCCAGTTCAGGATGAAATTGGCGCCGGAGCCGCCGCTGTCGTCGCTGGTGGGCACGTAAAGTTCGTAAGTGCCCATCGGCGCGATGCTGCGCGGCGTGGCGACGTATTCCTTGATGCGCTTGCCTTCGGTGTCGTAATACTGCGCGGAGGTGAGGCGGATGGCGCGGGTGGGGTCGGTATTGCGCACGCTCACCAGCACCGAGAGCAGGGTTTTGGCCGGCTTGCCCTGGCCATCCACCTCGCCATGCCAGATGTGCGAATAGATCGGCAGGTACAGCGTCTGGCCGCTAGCGCGGGTGACGGCGGGAGTTTGCGCGGCGGCGCAACCGCAGGCGCAAGCCAGCAGCAGCGCGAAGGCGCGCGCCCAATATAGCGGGCCGGGAGATTTGCGGGACATGGGCCGCAGTTTACAGCTCCAGCACCAAGCCGGGGTCGAAACCGGGATTTTCGAAGCTGCCACCAGTCAAGGGATAACCGCGCGGGTTGCACACCACGCGCGTGCCGCCCTTGCGGTAGTCGAATGAATCATGGGTATGGCCATGCACCCAGAGCGCCGCCGGCCCCATCAGGTGGTCGAGGTGCGAGGCAAAGCCGGCATTGCCCAGATCATCGCGGAACCGTGCGGCCACCGAGCCGGCGCCGGGCAGGTGGTGGGTGACGACCACCGTCGGCCCATCGTGCGGGACCGCCAGGCGCTGCTCCAGCCAGGCGCGGCTTTGCAGATGGCGGCGGCGCACATGCGCGGGCGTGAGCCGGTCGATGCCGCGGCTGGACACCGGCAGGCCGGCGCCGCTGTCGTCGGTGGGCGCTTGCGCGGCGATCAGGCGGAAGTCGGTGAGATAGTCGACACAGGCACGCATCGCCTCGCGCCGCCGGGCGGGGCCGAAATAATCGAAGTCGGTCCACAGCGCCGCGCCGAGAAAGCGCACGCCGCCGATTTGCCACTCATCGTTTTCCAGAAAATGGATGCCCAGCGCGGCGGCGCGATTGCGCAATTCTTCAAGGGTGGCGTCCCAGTCGCCACGGTAGAACTCATGGTTGCCGACCACGTAGACCAGTTCCTGCGACGGAAAAGCGGCGCGGGCCCAGGCTAGGCCGGCGCTGCCCTGGTGGATGTCGCCGGCGAGTATCACCACGTCGGCCGCGCATGCGGGCGGCACGAAGGGCGCGAACTCGACGTGGAGATCGGAAAGGATATGCAGTTTCATTTGGCCAGGATGCCTGGTACTCACCGGAACAAGCAGCAATTATCCTCATATCAGCAACAATGTTTTGCCGCACACCCCTTTATCTTTGTTCTTATCAGTACGATTATGCAGGTTGTGGCAGCACAACCCTATTTTCGAAGGAACAAGAACATGAATACACTAAAGCGTTTTGGCCCGGTGGCGGGCCGCATTTTGATCGCGGTCATTTTCGTTTTCTCCGGCATCGCCAAGCTGACGGGCCTGCAGGGCACCGCGGGCTACATCGCCAGCCAGGGACTGCCGGCGGCCTACTTGCTGGCGGTCGTTTCGATGATCGTCGAGCTGGGCGGCGGCCTGCTGTTGATCGCCGGCTTCAAGACCCGTTGGGCGGCGGCGGCGCTGCTGCTGTTCACCCTGGCCGCGGCCTTGCTGTTTCACAATTTCTGGGCGGTGCCGGCCGACCAGGTGCAAAACACGATGATCCATTTCATGAAAAATATTTCGATGGCCGGCGGCTTGCTGTACGTGGTGGTTTACGGTAGCGGCCCCCTGAGCGTGGATGGAGCCGACAGTTAAACGCCTGTGACGCGCAGCGTGCGGACGCACACCGCGCAAAGGAGCTTTGCAATGAACACCCGCACCAACACCCGCATGCCGGCGCTGTTCCTCGGCCACGGCAGCCCGATGAATGCGATTGAAAGCAGCCGCTACAGCGAAGCCTGGGAGCAGCTCGGCGCCGATCTGCCCAAGCCGAAGGCCATCTTGATGGTCTCCGCCCACTGGTACACGCGCGGCACCGCGGTGACGGCGATGCAAAAGCCGCGCACGATCCACGACTTCGGCGGTTTCCCGCAGGCGCTATTCGATGTTCAATATCCGGCGCCCGGCAGCCCGGCGCTGGCCGCGCGCGTGAGCGAGTTGCTCAAGCCGGCGCAAGTGGAGGCCGATCAGGAATGGGGCCTGGACCATGGCACCTGGGGGGTTCTGGTGCACGTCTACCCGGATGCCGATGTGCCGGTGGTGCAATTGTCGATCGACGGCAGCCGGCCGCCGCAGTACCACTATGATCTCGCCAAGAAACTGGCGCCACTGCGTGACGAAGGCGTACTGATTGCCGGCAGCGGCAACGTGGTGCACAACCTGCGCACCATGCGCCGCGACGGGCAGAACACGCCGTATGACTGGGCCACCGGCTTCGAAAACGCGGTGCGCGAACATGCGCAGCGCGGCGAACACCAGGCGCTAATCGACTACGAAGGCTTCGGCGAAGCGGCCCGCCTTTCGGTGCCGACGCCCGAACATTATCTGCCGCTGTTATACGTGCTGGCGCAGCAACAGGAAGACGACAAGGTGTCGTTTCCCACCGCCGGCATCGATCTGGGATCGATCAGCATGCTCTCGGTGGCCATCGGCGCCTGAGCGGCTTCGACTCCATAAAACACTCAAGACTCAATGCGGCCGGCGTGAATTCACGCCGGCCTTTTTATTTCGCGCTCGCGGCCTTGTCTGCAGGCGCAGGGAGCATGAGCGCGTAGGACAACTCCTACATTTGATGTGAAACCCCTAGGGGGGACGCGAGAGGGAACCAATCGCGCGCATGGCTTGCCAAATTCGCCATGCGTATCCTCAACGAGCAGATTGACGTTGCCGGGTTTTTCGAGAAAATAGCGGGGGCAAGCGAGCGCATCCTGATGCTCGACTACGATGGCACGCTGGCCCCGTTTCATCCGCGCCCGCACATGGCCTACCCCTACCCCGAGGTGACGCGCGCGCTCGACCTGCTGATGCGCAACGGCCATACCCGCGTGGTGATCATCAGCGGGCGGCGCGCCGAAGAAATCATGCCGCTATTGCGCCTGGCGCGCCGGCCCGAGATCTGGGGGGCGCACGGCTGGGAGCGGCTGTCTCCCGAGGGTGAGTTGAGCGTACGCGAAATCGCACCGCGGCAAGCGGAGTTGCTCGATCGCGCCTTCGAAACAGCGCAGAATGCGCTGGAGTTCGGCGCGCGCCTGGAACGCAAGACCGCAAGCATTGCGCTGCACTGGCGCGGCCTGGCCCTGATCAAGCGCCTGAAGACCCAGGCCTGGATCACCTCGGTGTGGCAGCCATTGGCGGAGGAGGACGGCCTGGAGCTGCAGTCCTTCAGCGGCGGCCTGGAAATTCTGGTGCGCGGCCATCGCAAGGGCTTCGCGGTGCGCCAGGTGCTGGAGCAGGCGCAGGCGGACAGCGCAATCGCCTACCTGGGCGACGACATCACCGACGAGGAAGCGTTCATGGAGGTGCGCGAGCGCGGCCTGGCGGTGTTGGTGCGCGAACGCCTGCGCGATACCCATGCCGATCTGTGGATCCGCCCGCCGCACGAACTGAAGAGCTTCATCTCGCACTGGAACGGGGTTTTGTCGTGAGCGGGGATTTGTGATGAGGATACTGCTGGAGGCCTGGCACGAGAACAGCGTGCCCACCTGGAGCCTGGCGGCGCTGCTGGCGCTCTCCACCTTGCTGGTCCTGATCGTCGCGCGGCATGTCGCCGAGGCCATATTGCAGGCGGCGGCCAAACGCAAGCGCATCGCGCCTTTGAGCCAGGTGCCGGCCGCCATCGTCGCCTCGACCCGCCTATGGCTGCTGGTGCCCCTCGCAATGTACGTCGGTGCCACCGCGTTGCAGTTGCCCGACAAGCTGGACCACGCGCTGGACCGCCTGGTGGTGGTCGTGCTGCTGGTGCAGGCGGCATTCTGGGTCAACGCCCTGATCAAGCTCTGGCTCAACGGCCAGATCGAACGGCGCAACAGCGACGGCGAGGCCGTGACCGCGCTGGTGCTGCTGCAGTTCATCGCACGCGCGCTGGTGTGGACCCTGTTCCTGCTGGTGATCCTCAATCATCTCAATTTCAATGTCAGCGCACTGGTCACCGGCCTGGGCGTGGGCGGCGTGGCGGTCGCCCTGGCGGTGCAAAACGTGCTGGGCGACCTGCTGGCCTCCCTGTCGATCGTCTTCGACAAGCCCTTCGTGGTGGGCGACTTCATCATCGTCGACAACTTCATGGGCACCGTCGAGCGGGTCGGCGTGAAGACCACGCGCCTGCGCAGCCTGTCGGGCGAGCTGATCATCTTCTCCAACAGCGACCTGCTGAAAAGCCGGATGCGCAACTACAAGCAGATGTATGAGCGCCGCGTCTCCTACAACCTGAACGTGGCGTACGGCGCGCGTACCGAGCAGCTCGAGGCCCTGCCAGGCTTTCTCAAGCAGTCGATCGAGGCGAATACGCCGGTGCGTTTCGACAGCGTGCATTTCAAGGAATTCGGCGAGTGGGCCATCGTCTTCGAAGTCGTCTACTACGTGCTGTCGCCGGACAACGGCCTGGCGATGGACATCCAGCAAAAGATCAACCTCGACATCCATCGCTATTTCGCCGCCAACGGCCTGGACTTCGCCCATCCAGTGCGCACGTTGCAGGCCGCCCAGGGCGCCGTGCTGCCGGTGAAGGTAGCGCCCGAGCAGACCGCCGCGCCGGCCAACGAGCCGGCGCGCACACAACAAAGAGGGGACAAATCGTGGACGCCAAACGTCATCGCCTGATCGTCGTATCAAACCGCCTGCCGCTGGTGTTCAAGAAGGACGCCGAAGGCCAGTGGCGTGCCGAGAGCGGCTCCGGCGGCCTGGTGAGCGCATTGGTGCCGGTGCTGCGCAACCGCGGCGGCACCTGGATCGGCTGGCCCGGCACTTCGGAAGCCGACGGCGAGCTCGATGCGGCGCTCGCCGAAGCCAGCCAGGAGGCCGGCTATGCCTTGCGCCCGGTTTCGCTGACGGCGGAAGACGTGCGTGATTTCTACCTCGGCTTTTCCAACGAGGTGGTGTGGCCGCTGTTCCATGACCTGCCCTCGCTGTGCAATTTCGAGCCGGCCTACTGGCGCGCCTACCAGAGCGTGAACCGCAAGTACGCGCAGGCGATCATCGACAACCAGGTGCGCGACACCGACTTCATCTGGGTGCATGACTATCACCTGATGAACGTGGCGCTCGATCTGCGCGCGCTCAAGTGCATGGCGCGCACCGGGTTCTTTTTGCACATTCCGTTTCCGCCGCCCGACCTGTTCCTGAAAATGCCCTGGTGCCGGCAGATCATCGGCGCCCTGCTTGCCTTCGACCTGGTGGGCTTCCAGACCCTGCGCGACCGCCGCAACTTCGTACAATGCGTGCGCACTTTGGACGCGCAGGTGGAGTTCGAGGGCCGCGGCCAGATGATCACCGCGCGCGCCGGCGCACGGGTGGTGCGCATCGGCGCCTTTCCGATCAGCATCGATTTCAAGGACTACGCGCGCCGCGCCGCCGCCCCCGAGGTGGCCGAAAAAGTCGCGGACCTGCGGCGCCTGCTGCCCAAGTGCAACCTGGTGGTGGGCATCGACCGGCTCGACTACACCAAAGGCATTCCGCATCGCCTGCGCGCCTTCCAGTCGCTGATGCAGCGCCACCCGGAATTTCGCGAGCGTATTTCGCTGATCCAGGTGGTGGTGCCTAGCCGGGTCGATATTCCCTCCTACAACGACCTCAAGCTCAATATCGAGCAGCTGGTGGCGCGGATCAACGGCGAGTTCCAGCGCCCCGGCGGCTGGGTGCCGGTGTGGTACGTCTACGGCAGCCTGACTTCCCTCGAATTGCTGGCCTACTACCGCGCCGCCGACATCGCGCTGATCACGCCGTTGAAGGACGGCATGAACCTGGTGGCGAAGGAATATTGCGCCTGCAGCGTGGAGTCCGATTGCGCGCTGATCCTGTCGCAATTCGCCGGCGCCGCCGCGCAACTGGGCGAAGGCGCGATTCTGGTCAACCCGTTCGACATTGAAGGCGTGGCCGACGCCATCCAGCAGGCCGAGTGCATGGATGCCGGCGAGCGCCGCGCGCGCATGCGGCGCATGCGCCACTCGATCCGCCGCAGCGACATCTACGACTGGGTCAATACCTTCATGAAAGCGGCCTTCGCCAGCGACCTCTCGGCGTTTCCGCTGCCCGAGCATCCGCTGGCGATAGTCGACGGGGAGGTACCGGTTTTGTAGC
>DATAZV010000276.1:0-6928 GCA_036271855.1 Burkholderiales bacterium | reverse complement strand
CGCGACTTGCGGCAGGGTCAGCGGGCAATTCTTGATCACCAGATTGAAGCGCGGCTGCATTTCCCGGGCGATCAGGTGCGGCACGATCCACAGCAGGTCGGTGGCGGCGACGATGTAGGGCGCGCCGAGGAATTGCGGCACGCGTACCCGCACCTGGCGAGCGATGTGTGCCTCGCGCAGGCGCCGCTCCAGCATGGCGTGGCCGCTGCCCATGTAGTCGACCAGCAGGTAGTCGGCCAGCGCCATCTCCTTCAGGGTCAGGTTTTTGCGCGCCAGCGGATGGCCGCTGCGCATCACGCAGACGTAATAGTCGGTGTAGAGCTCGCGGCGGTGGATCCCGGCTTCCAGTTCAGGCAGGTAGCCGACGACAAGATCGGCGCTGCCGTCGGCCAGGCCGCGCATGCTCTCCAGGTGCGAGGGGTAGCTGGTGGTAAAGCTCAAGAGCGGCGCGGCTGCCTTGCAATGGGCCAGCAGGCCGGGAAGAAACGCCGCTTCGCCGATGTCGCGCACATGCAAGACGAACGTCCGCGTCGAGGTGGCGGGGTCGAAGCGCTCGGCGGCGGCCAGTGTGCCTTCGACCAGCGCCAGGGCTTCGAGCAGGGCAGGCGCCTGGCGGGCACAAAACGGCGTCGGCTCCATGCGCGTGCCGACGCGCGCGAACAGCGGATCGCCGAACTCCTTGCGCAGGCGCGCCAGCGCACTGGACACCGCCGGCTGGGTCAGCCGCAGGCGCTCGCCGGCGCGGCTGACCGAGCGGGTGGTCCAGACGGCGTCGAATACGCGCAGGAGGTTGAGGTCTTTCATGTATTGATAACGTCAATTCGGAGTATTGACGTGACAGTATAGTGATTCCGCGCCATCCGTTTGATAATCCTTCACAGCAACCCGGCCCTTCCGCGCCGCGGAGGGGCTCATACCGGAGACATCGGCCGCGGACCGCAAGGCCGCGCCCCAAGCAGGCGCCATGCCCTACACCATCACGCTGGCCCCGAGCGGCCGCAGCTTTCCCTGCGAGGCCGACACCAACATCCTGAAAGCCGGCCTGGATGCCGGCCTGTTCCTGCCCTATAGCTGCCGTTCCGGCGTTTGCCGCACCTGCCGCGCCACCATCAAGGAAGGCGAGGTCGATTTCGGCCCGGTGCACCCGACCTACCTGTCGGAGGCCGACAAGGCGAAGGGCCTGGCGCTGCTGTGCCAGGCCAGGCCGCTGTCCGACCTGGTGGTGGAAGCGCGCGAAGTCGACATGAACGACGTGGTGCGCGCCAAGTTCATGCCGGCGCGGATTTTCGCCATGCAGCAGGCGGCCGGCGATGTGATGATCATCACCCTCTCGCTGCCGATGAACGAGCCGATGCTGTATCGCGCCGGTCAGTACGTCGAATTCATCCTCAAGGACGGCAGGCGCCGCGCCTATTCGATCGCCAGCCTGCCCAGCAACGAGGGAGTGCGCCAACTCGAGCTGCACATCCGCAAGATGCCGGGTGGTCATTTCACTGAACACGTGTTCGGCACCATGAAGCTGCGCGACATCGCGCGCATCGAAGCGCCCCTGGGCACTTTCTTTTTGCGCGAGGACAGCCAGCGGCCGATGGTCATGCTGGCAAGCGGCACCGGCTTCGCGCCGATCAAGGCGATCATCGAGCACTCGCTGCAAAAGGACATGCGCCGGCCGATCACCCTGTACTGGGGCGGGCGCCGGCGCGAAGACCTCTACATGCTGCAGGCGGCGCAGGCCTGGGCCGATACGCACCCGCATATCCGCTTTGTGCCGGTGCTCTCGGAGGCGACGCCGGAATGCCGCTGGGAGGGACGCACCGGCCTGGTCCACCGCGCGGTGATGCAGGACTTTCCCGACCTTTCCGGCCACCAGGTCTATGCCTGCGGTGCGCCGGTGATGGTGAACGCGGCGCGAGCCGACTTCAGCGCGCAGTGCGGCCTGCCGGAGCAGGAGTTCTATGCCGATTCATTTCTTACCGAAGCCGACAAGGCCGCCTGAGCGGCACTCATAAAGGAGACCGTCATGACCCACGCCCTGCCTGACGAATGCAAAGTTGAGATGCCCGCGCGGCAATCCCTCGTCAATCCCTATTGCCTGGGCCACGGCACGCTGGAATGTCATTCCCTGAAGGCATCGCGCAAGTTCTATGAGGAGTTCCTCGGCCTCGAATGCGTGCGCCACGCCAAGCCGGCGATGGCGGTGCGTCTGGGGATGCGCTTTCATGTCATCGCGGTGGAAGTGGGCGACAACGTGCATCCGGCCAACGTACTCAACCATTGGGGGCTGGACGTGACGAGCCCGGCCGAAGTCGACGCGGCGCATGCGGCGGCAAAGGCGAACCAGGAGAAATACGGCATCCGCCAGGTGTTGCCGGTGCAGAACATGCACGGGGTCTATTCCTTCTACCTTGAGGACCTGGATTGCAACTGGTGGGAGATCCAGTACTACGAAAACGGCTTTCAGCACGACGACCTGTTCGACTTCGGCGACCGTTTTTCGATGGACGACGGCGCCGATGTCGGTAGCCTGGAAGAACTGAAGATCAAGTCGGCATGAGCTATCAACTCGTCACCTACGCCGCGAAAGAAGGCGACCGTGCCGGCCTGCTGATCGGCGAAAAAATATTCGATGCGAAGCAGGCGGCAAGCCTGGTACGCAATGCAGACGGGACGGTGTGGGCGGATGCTCATCGTCTGATCGCCGATTGGCCGCACCAGGCGCCGCTGCTTGCGCAGGCCGCGGATGCGATCGCGGGCGGCAAGTCGCGCCAGCCCGGCGTGGCGCGCGCGGATGTCCATTTACGTCCGCCGATCATGCCGCGCAACATCTATTTTGCCGGCGCCAACTACCGCGACCACGTCGCCGAGATGGCGCGCACGCTGGGCCTGCCGCTGGACGACGATCCGCGCGCGGCCAATCCGCGTCCCTGGCATGGCCTCAAGGCGACCGGCAGCACCTTGCGCGGCGACGGCGACAGCAGCCCCAATCCGGGCAGCCCGATGCTCGACTGGGAGGTGGAGCTGGCGGTGATCATCGGCCGCGAGGCGCGCAACATCTCCCTGGACCAGGCCCTGGACTGCGTCGCCGGCTACAGCGTGGCGAATGACCTGTCGGCGCGCGAGCATGTCTCGCGTCCGGAGGTGGCAGCGGCTTCACCGTTTCGCTGGGACTGGACCGGGCAAAAGTCCTTCGACGGCGCCTGCCCTTTCGGCCCGGCGATCACGCCGGCGAGCGACATCGCCGACCCAATGGCGCTCGCCATGAAAACCTGGGTCAGCGGCGAACTGATGCAGGACTCGAGCACCTCGCAAATGATTTTCAGCGTCGCCGAGCAGATCGCTTATCTCGCCTCGCGTATCACGCTCTTGCCGGGTGATGTGATTCTCACCGGCACGCCCGCCGGCGTCGGCATGGCGCGCAAGCGTTTTCTCAAGGCCGGCGATACGGTCAAGTGCTGGATCGAAGGCATCGGTGAACTCAATACCCTGATCGCTTAAGCGCCGTGACCGGGCGGCGCTAGTCCTGGTTCGGATTGACCAGCCCGACCTCTTCGTAGCCGCCGCCGCTTTCGTCCGGCCAGGACGCCGCCGTCACGAAGGCGGGGCGGGCGGCAATGCGCGCGTACCAGTCGTTGACCCGGGGGCGCAGCGAGCCGGACCAGAACGCTTCGTGGCCAAGCGCATGCAGCCTGAATGCGTAGGGCGCCATCGCAATATCCGCCAGCGAAAAATCACCGGCGATCCAGTCGGCATGCGCCAGGCGTGCTTCCATCTTGTCGAGCAAGGTGCCGATGGCGTCGAGCGATTCACCCAACTCCGCCTCGCCGATCTCGCCGCGGATCGCCCGTGTATGCACGTCCCGGTAGAACTTTTTCGGACGGCGCTCGGCCCATGCGTGCAGCGCGTCCTCCCCGTGCCGGCGGCGCAGTTTGGGCACGATGTACCTGACGATGGTCAGCTTGACGATGGCGTCGAAACCTTCATCGCAGGCGAAAATGAATTCACGCATGCGCGCGCCCGCCAGTGGATCGGCCGGCACCAGCGGCGGCCCGTCGAACGCCGTATCGATGTACTCGTTGATGACGGAGGATTCGTGGATCGGCTGGCCGTTGTGCACCAGGGTGGGCACCACGCCGTCCGGATTGATCGCCAGGTACGCCGGTTTCATCTGGTCGAACTGGAACAAGTCGATGTAGCGGCTTACCCAGGGCACGCCCTTTTCTTCGAGGGCCATGCGCACCTTGACGCTGCACACCGAGCTCCAGAAGTGATAGAGCTCCACCTTGCCGGCGGGGCTGGATTGCGGGTTCATTGTCGCCTCCGTTATTTGACGCGCGGTCCTCAGTTTTTCAGGCCGAGCTTGAACAGCTTGATCGCGTTGGTACGGCCGATCTTGATGCGGTCGGCTTCGCTGATGCTGGCGGCGTCGAACCAGATCGCCGCGTGGTCGACGTTCTCGAACGGCCAGTCGGTGGAGAACATCACCCGGTCGGCGCCGATTTCGAGGATGGCGTCGATCAGGGTCTGGGTGCGGAAGTTGCCCGAGGTGGTGAGGTGGAAGTTTTCCTGGAAGTATTCCCCCAGCTTGCGCTTGGCCGGGTAGGCCGGCGGCGCCTTGACCCAGCCGTTGCGGTTGTCCACCCGCCAGATGCTGTAAGGCAGGCCTTCGCCCATATGGCCCAGCACGATCTGCAGCCTGGGGAATTCGTCGAACAGGCCGCTGGCCATCAGGCGCAGTGCGTGCACCGCGGTTTCCTGGCCGAAGGCCCAGGTCGGACCCATCAGCCAGGGGTGGCCGTTGTAGATCAGCGAGCCGGCCGGCGTCGGGTTGCGCGGGTGCAGGTAAAACGGCACGTCGAGCTGTTGCACCACCGACCAGAAGCCGCGGAATTGCGGCAGGTCGTAATACAGCAGGTTGTCCGGCGAGCCGGCTTGCGAAAAGCCGTTGACCAGCGCGCCCTTGAACTTGAGCTGCTTGACGCAGCGCTCCAGTTCGCGCGCGGCAAGGTCGGCGTCCTGCAGCGGCAGGGCGGCCAGGCCCTGGAAACGGTCTGGACGTTTGGTGACCTGTTCGGCGAGGTAGTCGTTGGCGCGGATGGCGAGTTCGTTGGCCTGCTTGACGTTGTGGATCGCCTGGACGGTGGGCGCATTCAGGGACAGGAGCATCATCTCCATGCCGTTGGCGTCCATCTCGCGCAGGCGGCGCTCGTGGATGTCGACCAGGCGCGCCTGCAATTCGGTCCACACCTCGGCGGCCAGAAAGCCGGCCGAGTCGTTGATGGTCTCTTCGATGGCGAAGTGCTCTTCGAGGCCGATTTTTCCTTGCATGATGTGCTCCTTGGAAAGGGAAACGCTATTCGGGCTTGATGCCGAGGCGGTCAATCACCGCGGCCCATTTTTTCTGGTCTTCGGCAACATACGCCGACAAGTCGGCCGGTGTGCCGGGGCGCGGGTAGGCGGCGAACTCGCGGTACTTGGCGATCAGGTCGGGCTGGGCCAGGGCTTCGTTCAGGTCCGCGTTCAATTTTTGCACGACATCCGGGGTGACCCCCTTTTTGGCGAGAATCGCAAACCAGCCCTGGCCGGTGGTGCCGGGATAGGTCTTGGTGACCAAGGGGTAGTTTTCGAGGCCGGGCTCGACGCGGTCGCTCATCGAGGCCAGCACGCGCATGCGGCCTGCCTGCACCATGCCGAAGATGGTCATCAGCGGCTCGATCTGCGCCTTGGTTTCGCCGGAGATGGTGGCCTGCATGCCTTGCGCGCCGCCCTGGTAATGCACGTTGAGGAATTCGGCGCCGCTGTTGACGCCCAGCAGGGCCGCGGCCAGGTGGGGCAGGGTGGCGCGGCCGTTATCGGCGATTTCGATCGATTGCGGCTTCGCTTTGGCGGCGCGCACCAAGTCGTCCAGGGTTTTGTAGGGCGAGTCCGCCGCCACCGAGAGCAGGAAGGGAGATGTGGCCACCATGCCGACCGGGACGAAATCGCGCTTGTAGTCGTAGGTGGCGCTCTTGATCGTGCTGGGCGCGACGGAAATGGCCGAGCCCTGGGCGAAGGCGAACGTATAGCCGTCAGGCGGGGCGGCCAGCGTGGCCTGCATGCCGATCACGCCGCTGGCGCCGGGGCGGTCGTCCACCAGTACTGGCTGGTGCCATTTCTGGCTCAGCTTGTCTGCCAGCACGCGCGCCATCACGTCTGTACCCGAGCCGGCGGGGAAGGGGACGACGAAGCGCACCGGTTTTTGCGGCCAGGCGCCCGATTGCGCGAGCGCGCCTTCCGGCAGCAGTCCGGCGAGTCCTAGGGCAAGAGCGAAAAGAAACTTGCTCCGATGCATGGTTTGTCTCCTTTTATGGCGGTGAATGGTCAGGCAAGCACGCCAGCCAATTCGGCCAGGGCGCCCATTTTTCCGGCGTGAAATAAAAGCGGGTCGGCGGCTTCGCCGGCGAAATGCTCGACGCGCCCGATCAGCAGGGTGTGGTCGCCTTCGCGGTGGCGCGAAAACACACTGCACTCATAGGTGGCCAGCGCCGCGCGCAGGCGAGGGATGCCGTTGCGCCCGGCGACGAAGTCGCCTTCGAAGGCGCCGAACTTGTCTTCGGCAGGCCGGGCGAAATGAAGCGCCAGGGGCTTTTGCCGCGCACCCAGCACGCTCAAGTTGAATCCGGGCGCACTGAGGAAGGCCGCAGCGCTGCGCGCGTCGTTGTTGATACCCCAAAGCACCAGCGGCGGATCGAGCGAGACCGAGGCGAAGGAATTGATGGTCATGCCCGCGCGCTTGCCGTCGGCGCACAGCGTGGTGACGAGGCAGACCCCGGTGGCGAAGCGCCCCAGGGTCTCGCGCAGGGCGCGCGCGTCCGGCGGCAGGTGCGCGGAGCTGTCCAGAGAGATCCACGAATACATGGCCGCGCCCGCTCAGTACTGGCCCTTGGGTTCC
>DATAZV010000275.1:0-20901 GCA_036271855.1 Burkholderiales bacterium | reverse complement strand
TCGCCTTTATCGACGAACTGGTGCTGGTGCTGATGAACCGCATCCCCACCTATGTGCGCGCAGTGGAAGAACGCCACGCCCGCGGCGATTTCAGCGAGGACGTATGAACGTAGTCGAAGTAGGCGGGCTGCTGCTGTTCGTCATGCTGCTGCTGTTGACCGGCGGGGTGTGGATCGCCCTGACACTGGCGATGGTCGGCTGGATCGGCATGGTCTGGTTCACCCAGAAAGGGGCGGATGCCCAGGCCGAGTACATCTTTTCCGCGCTCTGGGGCTCCAGCAATTCGTGGGAATTGGCGGCGCTGCCGCTGTTCATCTGGATGGGCGAAATATTATTTCGAACCAAGCTCTCCGAGGAGATGTTCGAGGGCCTTGCGCCCTGGCTGAACAATGTGCCCGGCCGCCTGATGCACACCACCATTCTGGGGTGCGGCATTTTCGGCTCTGTGTCCGGTTCCTCCGCGGCTACCTGCGCGACGATTGCCAAGGTGGCGCTGCCGGAACTGGTGAAGCGCGGCTATAACGAAAACATGGTGCTGGGCTCGCTGGCCACTGCCGGCACCCTGGGCATCCTGATCCCGCCCTCGATCACCATGGTGGTCTACGCGGTGGCGGCGGACGCCTCGATCATCCGCATCTTTCTCGCCGGCTTCATCCCGGGATTTTTGCTGATGATCTTGTTCTCCGGCTATATCGCCTGGTGGTCGATCCGCAATCCGGAGCAGGTGCCGCCGGCCGGCCCCTGGATGTCTTTCAAGGACAAGCTGAAAAAATCCGGCAACCTGATCCCCTGCACGGTGCTGATCATTTTCATCGTCTGGGTGCTGATCGCCGGCTGGGCCACCGCCACCGAATGCGCCGCCTACGGCGTGCTGGGTTCGCTGGCGATCGCCGCCTGGAGCCGCAGCCTGACCTGGGAAAATTTTTTCGCCAGCCTGATGGGCTCGACCCGCGTCTCCTGCATGATCATGTTCATCCTCGCCGGCGCCTCGGTGCTGACGCAAACCATGGCGCTCACCGGCATTCCGGCGCACCTGGCGGAATGGGTGTCCACCCTGGGCCTGTCACCCTACGCGCTGATCGGCGTGCTGTCGCTGGTGTACATCGTGCTCGGCACCGCCCTGGACGGCATTTCGATGATCGTGCTCACCTCTTCGGTTGTGCTGCCGATGATCGCCAAGGCCGGTTTCGACAAGATCTGGTTCGGCATCTTCATCGTTCTGCTTGTCGAGATCGCCGAGGTGACGCCGCCGGTGGGCTTCAACCTGTTCGTACTGCAAAACATGACCGGCAAGGACTCCAATTACATCGCCAAGGCATCCCTGCCCTTTTTTGCCTGCCTGGTCGTCGCCATCGGCATCATCACCGTGTTCCCGATCCTGGTGACCTGGTTCCCCGACTATGTGATGGGGGCGGCGAAGTAGATGCGCGTGGCGGTTCTGGGTGCCGGCGTGGCCGGCATCGCCACGGCCTACTGCCTGCGCGAAGCCGGCCATGAAGTGACGGTGGTGGACCGCCAGCCGGCGGCAGCCCTGGAAACCAGCTACGCCAACGCCGGCCACGTCTGCCCCTCTTACGCCACGCCCTGGGCCGCACCCGGCATGCGCTGGAAATCAGCCAAGTGGTCGATGCAGGCCTGGATGGGAATGGAGACGGCGCTGAAGTTCACCCCGCGCCTCGATGCGCATCAATGGAACTGGCTCAAGCGTTTCCTCGGTGAATGCGACGCCCGGCGCTACGCCGTCAACAAGGCGCGCATGGGGCGCATCGCGCGTTACAGCCATGCGCAACTCAAGGCGCTGCGTGAGCGCCTCTCCATCGATTACGAGCAGACCATGCTGGGTAACCTGCAAGTCTTCCGCGACCAGGCCGGCGTGGACAACGCGCAACTCGGCGCCAGGGTGCTGGCCGAGGCAGGGGTGCCGCACCGCCTGATGAGCGTCGACGAATGCATCGCTTTCGACCCGGCATTGGCCGGTGCGCGCAGGCTGATTGCGGGCGGACTGCTGATGCCGGCGGACGAGACCGGCAATTGCCAATTGTTCACCACCAGGCTGGCGCAATGGTTGGGCGAGAACGGCGTGACATTTCGTTATTCGACGCCGATCAAGAATCTAGGCAACTCGAGGGATGCGGTCGCCGTGGCGCTGGCCGATGGGCCGCTGGCGGCGGACGCCTATGTGCTCTCCTGTGCCTTCGCTTCCGTCGCGCTGGCACGCCCTTTGGGCCTTGACCTGCCGATCTATCCGGTCAAGGGCTACGCGATTACCGTCCCGATCACTGACGAGGCAAAGGCGCCGAAAAGCGGCATCGTCGACGAGGCGCTGAAGGTCGCGGTCACCCGCATGGGCAACAAGATACGCGCTGCCGGCACTGCGGAAATCGGTGCGCGCGATGCGTCGGTAACACCCGCCGATTGCGCCACCATCATCAAGTCGGTATCCGAGCTTTACGGCAGTATCGATCTCAGCGGCGCCGAATACTGGGCAGGCATGCGCCCGATGACGCCGGACGGTGCGCCACTGGTCGGCGCGACCCGCTACCGCAACCTGTTTCTGGCCACTGGCGGCGGGTCGAACGGCTGGACCACCGCCTGCGGCGTCGGCCGCGTGACTGCCGACATTGTTTCGGGCAAGACACCCGAGATCGACGTCAGCGACCTGGGACTCGCCCGTTTTGCCTAGTGCGCTTCGTCCCAGTTCTTGCCCATGCCGACTTCGGCAACCAGCGGCACATCCAGCTTCGCCACCTCGCTCATCAACTCGGGCACTTTGGCGCGCGCTAGTTCCAGCTCGCCCTCCGGCACTTCCAGCACCAGTTCGTCGTGCACCTGCATCACCATGCGGGTCGCCAGTTTCTCTTTTTCGATCCAGTCCTGCACCGCGATCATCGACATCTTGATCAGGTCGGCGGCGGTGCCCTGCATCGGCGCGTTGATCGCCGCGCGCTCGGCACCCTGGCGGCGCGGGCCGTTCGGGCTGTTGATCTCCGGCAGCCAGAGGCGGCGGCCGAAGGCGGTTTCGACAAAGCCCTTTTCCTTGGCCATCACCCGGGTTTCGTCCATGTAGCGCTTGACGCCGGCAAAGCGTTCGAAGTAGCGATCGATGTAGCTTTTCGCCGCTTCGCGCTCGATGCCGAGGTTGCCGGCCAGGCCGAAGGCGCTCATGCCGTAGATCAGGCCGAAGTTGATCACCTTGGCGTAGCGCCGCTGCTCGCTGGTCACTTCTTCCTTGGGCGCGCCAAACACCTGTGAAGCGGTGGTGCGGTGCACGTCTTCACTCGCGGCAAAGGCGGCGAGCAGCGCCGGATCTTTGGAGATGTGCGCCATGATGCGCAGTTCGATCTGCGAGTAATCCGCGGAGATGATCACGGAACCCGGTGACGCAATAAAGGCTTCGCGGATGCGCCGGCCTTCGGCGGTGCGGATCGGGATGTTCTGCAGGTTCGGTTCGTTCGACGACAGGCGCCCGGTGACGGCCACCGCCTGCGCGTAGGTGGTGTGCACGCGGCCGGTGTTCGGGTTGACCATGCGCGGCAGCTTGTCGGTGTACGTGGACTTGAGCTTGGACAGGCTGCGGTAGTCGAGCAATATCTTCGGCAGCGGATAGTCTTCCGCCAGTTTTTGCAGCACCTCTTCGTCGGTGGAAGGGGCGCCCGACGGCGTCTTCTTGATCACCGGCAGTTTCATGCGCTCGAAAAAGATTTCGCCGATCTGTTTCGGGCTGCCGAGGTTAAAGGGCTGGCCGGCCAGCTCGTAGGCTTTTTGTTCCAGCTCGAGCATTTTCACACCCAGCTCGCCGCCCTGCTTTTCCAGCAGCGCCGCGTCGATCAGCACGCCGTTGCGCTCCATTTTCAGCAGCACGCCCGAGACCGGCATTTCGAGGTCGTAGATGAACTTGAGCTTGGGATCCTTTTCGATTCGCGGCCACAGCGTTTGATGCAGTTGCAAAGTGACTTCGGAATCTTCGGATGAGTACTCGGTGGCGCGGTCGATCGCCACCTGGTCGAAGCCGATCTGGTTCGCGCCCTTGCCGCACACCTCTTCGAAGGTGATGGTCTTGCGCCCGAGGTGGCGCTCGGCCTGGCTGTCCATGTTGTGCGGCTTGTGCGACTCCAGCACATAGCTCTGCAGCAGCGTATCGTGAGCGATGCCGTTGAGCGCCACGCCGTGATTGGCGAAAATGTGGGCGTCGTATTTCAGGTGCTGGCCGACTTTTTTCTTCGCCGGATTTTCCAGCCAGGGGCGGATTTTCTCGATCACGGCATCGAAGTCGAGTTGCTCCTCCGCGTCCGGCCCGCGATGCTTCAGCGGGATGTAAGCGCCTTTGTAAGGTTCCAGCGCGAGGGAGATGCCAACCAGACGCGCCATCATCGGGTCCAGGCTGGTGGTCTCGGTATCGACGGCGGCGATCTCGGCGGCATCCAGGCGCGCCAGCCAGGAATCGAGTTGCTCCATGGTGCGGATGGTTTCGTATTCCTTCGGCTTTTCGCCGGGCAATTCGCCGGGGTCCGGCGCTTCCAGTGCCGCCTCGGTCGCGTCTTTTCTTTCATCGGCCGGCTTGCCGCCGCTTTCGATCTCGCGCAGCCAGCTTTTGAAGCTGTAGCGCTTGTAGAGTTCGGCCAGCGCCGCGCCGTCCTCGGGCATCGGCTTGAGAATTTCCGGATGCAGCTCCGGCACATCGCATTTGATGGTGACCAACTGGCGCGCCGTCGGCAGCCAGTCAAGTGCCTTGCGCAGATTGTCGCCGACCACGCCCTTGATCTTGTCGGCATTGGCGATCACGTCGTCCAGGCTGCCGTACTCAGTGATCCACTTCACTGCCGTCTTCGGGCCTACTTTCTCGACGCCGGGCACGTTGTCCACCGTGTCGCCCATCAGCGTCAGGTAGTCGATGATGCGTTCCGGCGGCACGCCGAATTTCGCGCTGACGCCGGGAATGTCCAGCGTCTCGTTGCTCATGGTGTTGACCAGGGTGACGTGCTGGTTCACCAGTTGCGCCATGTCCTTGTCGCCGGTGGAAATCACCGTGTCGATCTGCAGGTCGCCGGCCATTTTTGCCAGGGTGCCGATGACGTCGTCCGCCTCGACGCCATCGACCATCAATATCGGCCAGCCCAGCGCACGGGTGCCGGCGTGGATCGGCTCGATCTGCTTGACCAGGTCTTCGGGCATCGGCGCGCGCTGCGCCTTGTATTGCGGATACTGGTCGTCGCGGAAGGTCTTGCCCTTGGCGTCGAACACGCAGGCGATGTAGTCCGCGTGATAATCTTCACGCAGCTTTTTCATCATCGAGAGAAAGCCGCGGATCGCGCCGGTGGGCTCGCCGGCATCGCTGCGCAAATCGGGCAGCGCATGGAAAGCGCGATAGAGATAAGATGAGCCGTCTACCAGCAATAGCCTGGGCATAAGGTAAGCGAAGGAAGCGAAATGGAAGCGAAAGTACACCGGACTGATCCGGCGCCGGATTATTCTGCGCGCGAGGCGTGGCGCCTCTTCGGGATTATGTCAGAGTTCGTCGAAGCGACCGAACGGCTGCAGTCGCTGCATCCGGCGGTTTCGATTTTCGGCTCGGCGCGCCTGGAGCCGGAACACAAATACTACAAGCTGACCGAAGAGATTTCGCGCAAGCTCTCCGACTCCGGTTTTTCCGTCATCTCCGGCGGCGGCCCCGGCGTGATGGAAGCGGCCAACCGCGGCGCCTTTTACGGCAAAAGCGCGGCCGTGGGCCTGAATATCGAGTTGCCGCGCGAACAAAGCGGCAACTCGTTCCAGAACGTCGCGCTGTATTTCAAGCATTTCTTCGCGCGCAAATACATGTTCGTCAAGTTCGCCTGCGCCTACGTGGTGATGCCCGGTGGTTTCGGCACGCTCGATGAGCTGACCGAGGCCCTGACCCTGGTGCAGACCGGCAAGGCGACCAAGATGCTGATCATATTGGTCGGCTCCGAATTCTGGGCCGGCCTGCTCGACTGGATGCGTGACCAGCTCATCACCAACCGGCTAATCAGCCCCGAGGACATCGACCTGATGCAGGTGATCGACGACGCTGACCAGGTGGTGGAGACGATTTTCAACTTCTACGAGACCCGTGGATTCACGCCCACCGAGACCGACCGCGAGCGCCTGATGTATCTGTAAGGCGACGTTGGCGGACCGGCGGGTCTGCGCCTTGCTCTCAAAACAATAAGCTGCTCATCACCCTTGGTACAATGACGTCATGCGCCCCCTTATTTCGCTGCTTCGTTTTTTCGCCTTGCTGAGTCTGCCGGCTTCCATCGCTTTTGCACAGCAGCCGCCCAACCTCGAGCCCTTGCCGGCGGACCAGATTCCGCCGCCGCCGCAGATAAAAATCGATCCGAGCAAGGAACCGGTTGTTACGGTGACCAAGCGCGGCGAAGACAAGGTGGAAGAGTTTCGCATTGCAGGCAAGCTTTACATGGTCCGCGTCACGCCGCCGAATGCGCCGCCCTATGTGCTGGTTGACCAGGACGGCAGCGGCAAATTCGCTCCCGGCGACGGACCGGCGGAGGCCACGCACCTGAGCGTGCCGATGTGGGTGATCGGGACCTTCTGAAGGCTGTCCGCGGCCGCTCGCGCCGCGCCCGGTAAAATGCGCCAATAAGGGACCTCCGTCCCGGATTTTCTTGCTGCCTTTTTCCCCAGCCGCCCTCGACAATGCCGAGTCGCCCCGCTTCTCCCTTGGCCGCGTAACATGGCCGTCTTCACTTCGCTTTCCGAAGCCGAGCTGCGCCCCTGGCTGTCGCAATACGACGCCGGCGAGCTGCGCAGCCTGACCGGCATCGCCTCCGGCATCGAAAACAGCAATTTCTTCCTCGGCACCAGCGCCGGCGAATTCGTCCTGACGATCTTCGAAAAGTTAAGCGCCGCCGAACTGCCGTTCTATCTCGGGCTCACCGCGCACCTGGAGCACCAGGGCATCCCCTGTCCCGGCCCCGTGCTGGACCGCGCCGGGCGCCATTTCAGCGAGCTCAAGGGCAAGCCCGCCGCCATCGTGCGCCGCCTGCCGGGCAAGTCGCACATGCAGCCCTCCGACGCGGACCGCGCCCAGGTCGCCGCCACCCTGGCGCGCATGCATATCGCCGGCCAGAGTTATTCGAACGTGCAGGAAAATCCGCGCGGCCCGCACTGGTGGGCCGTCACCGCCCCGCGCGTGCTGCCCTTTTTGTCCGCCGAAAACCAGGCCATGCTCTCCGATGAATTGCGCTTTCAGGCCTCGCACCGGCTCGACCAGTTGCCGCGCGGTCCGATTCACGCCGACCTGTTCCGCGACAACGTATTGTTCGACGACAACACGCTGGGCGGCTTTATCGACTTTTATTTCGCCGGCTGGGACTGCCTGCTGTTCGACGTCGCCGTCTGCGTCAACGACTGGTGCATCGCCCGCGAAGGCGCCGACAGCGGCCGCCTGCTGGACGAGCAGGCGCGCGTGTTTCTCGCGGCCTACCACGCGGTGCGGCCTTTCGATGCGGCAGAACACGCCGCCTGGCCGGTGATGTTGCGCGCCGGCGCCCTGCGTTTCTGGCTATCGCGCCTGTTCGACTTCCACCTGCCGCGGCCGGGTGAGCTGATCACGCCGCACGACCCGGGGCATTTCGAACGCATTCTGAGATTGCGCCGGGCAGCGGCTGCCCCACTGCGGGTATAGGGCCGCGCTACACTGGCGTGCGCGCATTCCCCTTCAGAAAACCCCGCAGTGACCACCACCCCCCCGACCATCGAACCCGTCATCCTCCCTGCTTTGCACGGCTGGCTCTGGGTGCTGCACGGTTTCAGCCTGTTTCGCGCCTATGCCGCCCTCTGGCTGCTGCTGCTGTTCTTTTATTGGATCGCCCTGGCTCTGGCGGGCGTGGTGCCGCTGGTGGGCCCGATGCTCGCCATGTGCCTGGTACCCGGCATTTCCGCCGGCCTGATGGTCGCCTGCCGCGCGGCGCAGCAGGGCCAGCCGCCTTCCTTGCGGCATATTTTCGAACCCTTCGCTCATAACAGGCAGGCGCAGTTTCGCCTCGGGCTGGTTTATCTCGGCGGTTTCGCCCTTGCGCTGGTTGCCAGCGCCTTGTTCGATGGCGGCCTGTTCCTGAAGGCATGGCTGGTCGGCGGCATCGACGCCAGGCAGATGGACACCTTGCGCCCGGGCATACTGGCCTTCTTCGGGCTGTTGAGCCCGGTGATACTGGCGTTCTGGTTCGCACCGGCGCTGGTGCACTGGAAGGACATGGCGCCGGCCAAAGCCCTGTTTTTCAGCGTTTTTGCCGGCTTGCGCAACTGGCGCGCCTTTCTGATCTATAGCCTGGCCTGGATGTTTTTCATCCTCGTGGTACCGGCCCTGATGGCCATCGCCCTGATCCTGGTGCTGTCGGCCGACATACGGGGGGCGACGGTCGCCTCCTTCATCATCATGCCCTATCTGTTCGCCACCATGGCGGCGCTGGTCTGCTCCTATTATTCGAGCTACGCCGCCGTCTTTCCCGAGCCCCCGCCGCCGCCTGCCGAGGCCGCCTGAAAGGTTCCTCTGGACGCTCGCGCCGCAGCGGGTTAGCATGACGCAAACAACAAAGGGAAACGCTGAACAATTCCTGATAAGGGCGCGATGCGATACCGATCTCGCTCCGGAATCGGGGTTGTTAAGGGGGCAGCCCACTTAACAGTTTTTCCCAAGACCATGAAGCGCCCGTCTACCTTGCCCGCAGGATCCGCGACCCGCCGCCGTATTGCCGTTCGCATTGCCGGCGCCGTCCATTGCGCCCGGCCCCCTGCCGCCCTGGCCCGCCATGCTTGACACCCTGCGCCGCGTCCCCACACCCGAAGGCATCGAGCTTTCCCTGCGCCTGGCCGGCCCGGTGCCGCGCGCCTATGCCTTTGTCACCGACCTGGCGATCCGCGCCGGCATCTGGCTGGCGGTGGTGCAGGTGCTGGCCGTGCTTGGGCGCAGCGGCATGGGCATGCTGCTGATCGTGTTTTTCCTGCTCGAATGGTTCTATCCGGTCGCCTTCGAGCTCTGGTGGAGCGGCGCCACCCCCGGCAAGCGCGCCTTCAACCTGATGGTGGTGAACGACAACGGCACCCCGGTGACCATCGGCGCCTCGGTCACCCGCAACCTGCTGCGCGCAGTCGACTTCCTGCCCGGCCTATGGGCCTTCGGCTTGATCTCGATGCTGTTCAACCGCGACTTCAAGCGCCTGGGCGACTTAGCCGCCGGCACCGTGGTGGTCTACCGCGACAAGGTGCGCATGCGCGGCGCCCTGCCCGATGTGCCGCCACGCGCGCCTGCCTACCCCTTGAGTCTGGCCGAGCGCCGCGCCGTACTCAATTTCGCCGAGCGCCACGCACTCCTGACCGAAGAGCGTGCCGATGAAGTGGCGGCGCACGCCGGCCCGCTGGTCGGGCAGACGCCCGCGCCGGCCCGGGTGATCCTCGGCATCGCCAACCACCATAATCGGTAACCGATGAACCAGAACGCCTTCGAAACCGGTCACGGCACCTCCTGGAAGGCCTTCGACGCACGCCTCAAGGCCCTGCGCCGCAAGGGCGACGAGCGCGAAGAAGCCGCGTCCGACTGGCCGCGCCAGTATCGCCAGGTGACCCACGACCTGGCGCTGGCGCAAAGCCGCGCCTACAGCCCGGAGCTGGTCGACCG
This sequence comes from Burkholderiales bacterium, assembly GCA_036271855.1. Lineage (GTDB taxonomy): Bacteria > Pseudomonadota > Gammaproteobacteria > Burkholderiales > JAEUOS01 > JAQGMJ01. The sequence goes on along the minus strand of DATAZV010000275.1, from coordinate 11,246 downwards.
CCTGAACCTGCTGGCCCTGCGCGGCCACCAGCGTTTCTACGGCTCGCGCGGCAACCTGCTGGCGGCGATGGTCGAATTCATCGGCGGCGGCTTTCCCGCGCTGGTGCGCCGCGAGTCGCTGGTGATCTGGATCGCCTGCGCCCTGCTGTTCATCCCGATGCTCGGCATGATCGCCCTGCTGCAGCACTTCCCCGAATTCGTCCACTACCTGCTCTCGCCGGACCAGCTGCGCGAATACGAAGGCATGTATTCCCCGGCCAACCGCGCGCTTGGCCCGCGCCACAGCGCCGACAGCCAGACCATGATGTTCGGCTATTACATCTGGAACAACGTGCGCATCGACTTCCAGTGTTTCGCCACCGGCCTGTTCTTCGGCCTGGGCTCGGTGTTTTTCCTGCTGTTCAACGGCGTGCAGATCGGCTCGGTCGCCGGCTACCTCACGCAGCAGGGCTACATCCAGACCTTCTGGGGCTTCGTCGCCGGCCACAGCGCCTGGGAATTGCTGGGAGCGGCGATTTCCGGTGCCGCCGGCCTGAAGATCGGCTGGGCCCTGATCGCCCCGGGCCAGCTCACCCGCATCGCGGCGCTCAAAGATGCTTCTACAGTTGCCGTGCGCCTGCTCTACGGCGCCGCCGGCATGACCACCTGCGCCGCTTTTGTCGAAGCCTTCTGGTCGTCGATCTCCACTACCCCGTTCGCCCTGAAAATCGGCGTCGGCCTGACCTTCTGGGCGCTGTTCATCTGTTACTTCATGTTTGCCGGGCGGGGCCGCAATGCGAATTGACGGCCTCACGCTGGATCTGCGCGAACGCAATGCCTGGGAAGCCTTCGACCTCGGCGTGGCACTGGCACGCAACACCGGCTGGAAGCTGTTCCTGCCTTTCGGCGTGGTCTTTTTCACCCTCGCGGTGGTGCTGCACCTGATCGCTTTTTTTGCCGGCCTGCCCACCTGGGCTGCCGTCACCGCCCTGTGGTGGCTCAAGCCCGCGGTCGACCGCGTTGCGCTCGCCGTGCTGGCGCAAACCGTATTCGGCAGCGCTCCCCCCGCGCGCCAGACCCTGGACACGCTCACCGCTATTCCCCGCGCCGGCCTGCTCTCCGCCCTCACCTACGGCCGCTTCGATTTCGCGCGCAGTTTCCACCTTCCCGTACGCCAGCTCGAAGGCCAGACCGGCAAGGACGGCCGCGAACGCCTGCGCGTACTCGACAAGAAACTGCGCGGCCACGCCTTCTGGCTCACGCTGGGCGTCTGGCACTTCGTCTTCGTGCTGGTGGTCGGATTGAATGGCCTGGTCGGCATGCTGGCGCCGGAAAACGTGCACGCCTCGCCGTTCTTTTTTTCGTTTTTCCGCGACACCGAAGAGAGCCTGGTGACGCAATGCTTTTCCAGCTTCGCCTACGTGTTGTCCGAATGCGTGCTCGAGCCGTTTTATGTTGCCGCCGGCTTCGCCCTTTACCTGAGCCGCCGCACCGCCCTTGAAGGCTGGGACCTCGAAGTCGCCTTCAAGCGCATGGCCGCCCGCATCGACGAGCAGACCCGCCCCGCCGTGCTGCCCGCTGCCCTGGCGCTCCTGCTCGCCGGCGCCCTCACCCTCGCCAGCCTCTTTCCCACGGCCTCCTATGCCCAGGACAGCCAGTCCGACGACGAGCCAGACAGCGCCGCCACCGCGCAATCGGACCCGGTCCCACCCCGGACCACACCGGCCCAGGCGGCGAAAGAGGCGGCCAAGGAACCGTCAAAGGAAAAGACTGCGATCCGCCAGGTGCTGGCCGCGCCCGACTTCAACGAATTCGCCGACGAAAAGGTCTGGCACTACACCGGCAAGAGCAATGAACCGGGCAAGCCACCGCGCTTCGGCGAAGGTTTTTTTCATTTCATGCAGTTCGTCGGCGAGCTGCTGCGCGGCGGACTGTGGGTGGTTGCCATCGTCGCCCTGGCCTGGCTGCTGTACATGCTGGTCACCCACTTCGGCTGGTTCAAGGACAATTTCCGCATGCAGCGGCTCAAGCCGGACGTCATGTTCGGCCTCGACCTGCGTCCCGAAAGCCTGCCCGACGACGTCCCCGGCGCCGCCCGCGCCCTGCTGGCCGCCGGCAACATGCGCGGCGCCCTGGCGCTGCTGTATCGCGCCTCGCTGTCAGTGCTGGTACATGAGCGCGATGTCGAAATCAGCATCGGCGACACCGAGGGCGACTGCGTGCGCCGCGTCGCGCGCGTTGGCCCGGCGCCGCTGGCCGCCTACTTCGAGCAGCTCGCCGATGCCTGGAGCCTGATCGCCTACGCCGGGCGCAAACCGGAGACCACGGCTGTCACCCGCCTGATCGACACCTGGGCCGGCCACTTCGGCGCGCCGAAAAACATTGCCCAGGCTGACGGCCGCCCGCCCGAGGCGCTGCCGGCATGAGGTTCTCCACCATCATCACGGCGCTGCTGGCCGTCCTGCTCGGGCTGGGCGCGATCTGGTGGTTCAACAACTGGGAGCACGTGTCCGAGCACGTCTACAAGGGCCTGAAAGGCGAAGCCGCCGAAGACCCCTACCTGGCGATGAAGCGCTTTCTCGCGCGCATGAACGTGCAGGTGGAAGAGCGCAAGCCCGCTGCCACCGCCGGCAACAAGTTCGGCGCCTGGCAGCCCGGCGGCACCGTCATGCTGGGCGACCGCCGCCATGTGGTGATGACGCAGGAGCGGGTGGCGCAGGTGCTGGCCTGGGTCGAGCACGGCGGTCACCTGATCGTCGAAGCCGAATTCCCCGGCCGCCCCGACCCGCTGCTCACCGCCCTGGACTTCGAGCGCAAGCCGCAGCCGCGCCCTCCCCGCCCCGTCCGCGCCGACCCTAAGGCGCCTCTCACCGCTGCCGAGCGCCAGGCGCGGTGGGCCGAGCGGATCACTGACGTCTCCATCCCCGGCAATCCGCGCGTGCTGCAGGTAGAGTTCTCGCCCTACCAGAGCCTGGCAGACCCGAAAAACCACGCGCAATGGAAAGTTGAAAATGCGCTGGGCGTGCGCATGCTGCACCAGGCGCGCGGCGCCGGGCAGATCACCGTGGTGTCGAACTTCGACTGGCTCACCTACAACGGCGTCGGCCGCTTCAAGGACGAGCGCACCCAGCCCACCAACATCGGCAAGCTGGACCACGCCGAGTTGCTGATGACCCTGCTGCGCCTGAACCCGGAGTACGCCAAACATCCGCTGCGCCTGATCTGGGGCAACGACCAGGTCTCGCTATGGGAAATGCTGGCCCGCGAAGCCTGGATGGCGCTGGCCGCGTTCGCCGCGCTGGTGCTGCTCTGGCTGGCGCGGGTGATCCCGCGCTTCGGCCCGCTGCAGCCCGAGCCGCCGCCGGCCGAGCAGCGCCTGGCGGCGCACCTGGAAGCCAGCGGGCGGTTTTTCTGGAAATATCTCGACCCTCATGCCGTCTATGCCAAGCTGCGCAGCGCCTTCGATAAGCGCCTCAAGGAACGCCGCCCCGGCCTGGCCGCCCGCCGCCCGGGCGAGCGCAACATGGAACTGGCGCGCCTGATCAGCGTGCGCGAGGAAGCAGTGGCCCGCGCCCTCGACACCCCGGTACAAAACGCCACCGAATTCGTGCGCAATGTGCGCGTGCTGCAACGCCTGCTTGAAAAACTCTAACCCGACCAATAACGCAAATACCTGACCCTACAGGACATCCCATGGCACTCACCGAAGACCAACTCTCCCAAAGCTCGCGCGTGCTGCAAGCCATGCGCGACCAGATCGCCAATGCCGTGGTCGGCCAGACCGCCGTCATCGAGCAGGTGCTCGTCGCCCTGATCGCCGCCGGCCACGTCCTGGTCGAAGGCGTGCCGGGACTCGGCAAAACCCTGCTGGTGCGCGCGCTGGCCAAGACTTTCGACGGCAGCTTCGGGCGCATCCAGTTCACCCCCGACCTGATGCCATCGGATGTCACCGGCCACACCATCTACGACCCCGCCAGCGGCCAGTTTTCCACCCGCAAGGGCCCGGTGTTCACCAACCTGCTGCTGGCCGACGAAATCAACCGCGCCCCGGCCAAGACCCAGGCCGCCCTGCTCGAAGTGATGCAGGAGGGGCAAGTCACCATCGAAGGCACGCCGCACATCCTGCCCCTGCCCTTCATGGTGCTGGCCACGCAAAACCCGGTCGAGCAGGAAGGCACCTACCCCCTGCCCGAAGCCCAGCTCGACCGCTTCCTGCTCAAGGTGCGCATCGACTACCCGGCCCACGCCGAGGAAGTGGCGATGACCCGCGCCGTTACCCAGGGCAAGGTCGGCGACAAGCTGGCGGTGGACGCGGTGCAGACCCTGATCAAGCCCGCCACCATCACCGGCCTGCAGCAATACGGCGCCAATGTCGACGTCGATGAGCAGGTGCTGGACTACGCCGTGCGCCTGGCGCGCAAGACCCGCGAATTTCCCGGCATCGCCGCCGGCGCCGGGCCGCGCGGGGCGATTGCCCTGGTGCGCGCCGCGCGCGGCTTCGCCCTGATGGCCGGCCGCCCCTATGTCACGCCGGATGACGTGAAGCGCGCGGCCCTGCCGGCGCTACGCCATCGCATCGCCGCCGCGCCGGAGCTGGAAATCGAGGGCCGCGGCAGCGACAGCCTGGTGCTGGCCTTGCTGGAGCAGGTGCCGGCGCCGCGCCAGTGAATCGATGCAACCCAGAACCATTGCCGTTGATTAATTGATGCGTCCCGGCTCTTCCGCCATCGCCTATGCCTTTGCCTGGCTGCTGCTGGGCATTGCCGCCTCGCTGTGGCCGCCCGCCCTCCTGCCCTGGCAGATCGCCGGCGGCCTGCTGGGTATTGCCCTGGTGGCCGACTGGATGCTGGCAAGAAGGCCCCTGAACCTGAGCCTGGAACGCGTGGTCCCCGCCTCCTGGCCGGTGGGCGTGCCCAAGGAGGTGCCGCTACGCCTGGTCAACCACAGCGGCCGCGGCCTGCGCCTTTCGCTCTACGACCATCATCCGCAGGCCGGCATTGTCGAGCTGCTGCCCCTGGCGCTGGCGCTGCCCAACGAGCGCAGCGCGCAAATCGCCTACCGCTACACGCCGATCCGCCGTGGCGACCTCGCCTTCGGCCAGTGCGACGTGCGCGTCGTCTCGCCGATGCGCCTGTGGGAACGCAAGGTCGCCCTGGGCGAGCCGCAAACGGTACGGGTCTTCCCCAACTTCGCTGCCATCTCCGGCTACGCCTTGCTCGCCACCGACAACCGCCTGTCGCAGATCGGCGTGCTGCTGCGTCGGCGCCGCGGCGAGGGCATGGACTTTCACCAGTTGCGCGAGTACCGCGAAGGCGACAGCCAGCGCCAGGTCGACTGGAACGCCACCTCGCGCATGCGCAAGCTGATCTCGCGCGAATACCGCGACGAGCGCGACCAGCACATCGTGTTCCTGATCGACTGCGGCCGGCGCATGAGCGCCACCGACCTCTCGGCCACCCACCTCACGCATTTCGACCATGTGCTCAATGCCGCGCTGCTGCTGGGCTACGTCTCGCTGCGCCAGGGCGACGCGGTGGGCTACCTCACCTTCGCCACCGAAACCCCGCGCTTCGCCGCCCCGCGCAAGTCCGGCGCCGCCGTCAGCGTGCTGCTCAACGGCCTGTACGATGTGCAGCCCAGCCTGGACGTGCCCGACTACACCCAGGCCGCCGTCAATCTCTCCGCGCGCCTGCGGCGCCGGGCGCTGGTGATCATCCTCTCCAACCTGCGCGACGAAGACGACGAAACCCTGGCTCCAGCCCTGCGCCTGCTCACCGAGCGCCACCTGGTGTTGTTTGCCTCGCTGCGCGAACCCACCCTGGATGAAAAGCTGCACGCCAAGGTGCGCGACCTCGACAGTGCCGTCACCCACGTCGCCGCCGTCGACTATGCCTTCGAGCGCCAGCGGGCACTCAAGCGCATCGAACGCAGCGGCGCCATGGTACTGGACGTCGAACCGCAAAAACTTCCCATCGCGCTGGTCAACCGCTATCTCGACATCAAGCGCGCCGGGCGGCTGTAAAGTAGCAACATAGAAGGTAGACAAAAAGGAATCACATCATGGCAATCAGCAAAGACAGCACGCAAATCGGCTTCATCGGTACTGGCATCATGGGCGGCCACATGGCGCGCCACCTGCAGGCGGCCGGCTTCAAGCTGCACGTCTACAACCGCACCAAAGCCAAAACCGATGCCCTCGTCGCCGGCGGCGCCACCTGGCACGAGTCACCCGGTGCGGTGGCGGCCGAAAGCGACGTGGTCATCAGCATGGTCGGCTTTCCGAAGGATGTGGAAGAAACCTACCTTGGCGCCGGCGGCATCGTCGAGCGCGCGAAGAAGGGTGCCATCCTGATCGACATGACCACCTCCAGCCCGGCCCTGGCCAAGCGCATCGCCGAGGCCGCCGCGAAAAAGGGCGTCAGCTCACTCGATGCCCCGGTGTCCGGCGGGGATGTTGGCGCGCGCGACGCCAAGCTTTCCATCATGGTCGGCGGCGACAAGGCCGCCTTTGATGCCGCCCTGCCGGTCTTCCAGTTGATGGGCGCCAACATCATGCTGCTGGGCGGCCCTGGGGCCGGCCAGCACACCAAGATGTGCAACCAGATCATCATCGCCTCGACCTTGACCGGCGTGGCCGAAGGCATCAGTTACGCCAAGCGCACCGGCCTGGACCCGGTCGAGGTACTCAAGTGCATAGGCGGCGGCGCCGCCGCCAGCTTTCAGTTGAATGTGCTGGGCAACCGCATGCTCGAAGGCAACTTCGAGCCGGGCTTTTTCATGGAGCACTTCATCAAGGACCTGACGATAGCCACCGAAGAGGCAGCGTCCTTCGACACCAAACTGGATTCGCTGCAACTGGCCAAGTCCAAGCTCGAAGCCCTGGCGAAAAAAGGCTATGGCCGCAAGGGCACGCAGGCGCTGTACAAGCACTACAACCCAGATTGATTCCGGCTTCACGGTGCAATCACTGGCGGCTCCGCTTTAACGGATAGTGGCGCCCCTCAACCGTTCGTCCTGAGCTTGTCGAAGGATGTGTGCCCCTCGGTGGTCCACACACGGTTCGACAGGCTCACCGCGAACGGAGTAAGGGATTGCGACTGGCTGCGGGGCGACCGCGACTCGTGCGCCCTACACCTTCTCCAGCTTCGCATACGCCAGCGCCAGCCACTTCACCCCGTTGCGCCCGAAGTTCACCTGCAACCTGGCCTCCGGCCCGCCTCCCTCGGCGTTGACGATCACCCCGGTGCCGAACTTGGCATGCTTCACGTTCTGGCCGATGCGAAAGCCGGTGTCTTCCGCCTGCTTGGCCTTGGCGTAGGCCGGCATGGCCGCCGGGGCAAAATCGTCGTCGCCCTGCCACATGCGGGCGCGCGGCGCCACCTTGGGGGTGAGCCACTTTATCACCGCTTCCGGCAGTTCCTCAAAAAAGCGCGACTTCATGCTGTAGCGGGTCTGGCCGTGCAGCATGCGGGTCTGCGCGAACGACATGTAGAGGCGCTGGCGCGCGCGGGTGATCGCCACGTACATCAGGCGCCGCTCCTCGTCTAAGCCATCGCGCTCCATGATCGAGTTTTCGTGCGGAAACAGGCCATCTTCCAGGCCGGTGATGAACACGTTGTTGAACTCCAGCCCCTTGGCGGAGTGGATGGTCATCAGTTGCACCGCGTCCTGGCCCTCGGCCGCCTGGTTGTCGCCCGACTCCAGCGCCGCATGGGAGAGGAATTGCGCCAGGCTGTCTTCATCTTCCTGGATGAAGTTGGCGGCGGCGGCGATCAGTTCTTCCAGGTTGGCGACGCGGTCCGCGCCTTCCTTTTCGTTTTTGTAATGCGCGCGCAGGCCGGACTGGTCGATCACGTGCTCGATCACTTCAGGCAGCGGCAAATGCTCGGTGGCCGTGCGCATGTCGTCGACCAGCTTGTTGAAGGCCGCCAGCGAAGTGCCGGCCTTGCCTGCCTGCAGCAGCGGCACCGCACGGTATAGCGAGATACCCGCCGGATTGGCCATGTCGCGCCGGCTCGCCACGTCGGTGAGTTGTTCCAGTGAACGCGCGCCAATGCCGCGGGTCGGGAAGTTCACCACCCGGTTATAGGAAGTGTCATCGTCCGGATTGGCCAGCAGGCGCAAGTACGCAATCGCGTGCTTGACTTCCGCGCGCTCGAAAAAGCGCAAACCGCCGTACACCTTGTAGGAAATGCCCTCGGCGAACAGGAGTTGCTCGATCACCCGCGACTGCGCGTTGGAGCGGTACAGCAGCGCGACCTCGCTGCGCCGCGAGCCATCGTTGATCAGCGCCTTGATCTCCTGCACCAGCCAGCGCGCCTCGTCGAGATCGGTCTGCGCTTCGAACACGCGCACCGGCTCGCCGTGGCCGGCGTCGGTCCACAGGTTCTTGCCGAGTCGCTGGCCGTTGTTCTTGATCAGCGCGTTGGCGGCGTCGAGAATGTTGCCGTGCGAGCGGTAGTTCTGCTCCAGCTTGATCAGGATATCGACGTGAAAGTCGCGCTCGAAGTCCAGCATGTTGCCGACTCGTGCACCGCGAAAGGCGTAGATCGACTGGTCGTCGTCGCCCACCGCCAGCACCGCGCTCTGGTCCTGCAACCCGGCGCCGCCGAGCAGCTTGAGCCACTTGTATTGCAGCTCGTTGGTGTCCTGGAACTCATCGACCAGGATATGGCGAAAGCGCTCGTGGTAATGCGCGCGCAGCAGCTCGTTGCGCTTCAGCGTTTCGTAGGTGCGCAGCAGCAGCTCGGCGAAATCCACAACACCTTCGCGCTGGCATTGCTCGTCGTAGGCCGCGTAGATCTCGACAAAGCGCCGGTTGTGCTCGTCGTTGACCTGCACGTCCTTGGCGCGCAACCCGGACTCCTTCGAGCTGTTGATGAAATACATGGCGTTTTTCGCCGGGTATTTCTCGTCGTCGATGTTCATCGCCTTCAACAGGCGCTTGATGGCGGAAAGTTGATCGGCCGAATCGAGGATCGCGAACAGTGAAGGCAGCCCGGCGTCCTTGTGATGCGCGCGCAGGAAGCGGTTCGCCAGGCCGTGAAAAGTACCGATCCACATGCCGCGCAGGTTGATCGGCAACAAGGCGGAAAGCCGGTGCATCATCTCGCGCGCCGCCTTGTTGGTAAAGGTGACGGCGAGAATGTTGTTCGGGTGCGCCTGGCCGGTCTGGATCAGCCAGGCGATGCGGGTGGTCAGCACCCGCGTCTTGCCGGAACCGGCGCCGGCCAGGATCAGGGCCGACTGCGGCGGCAGGGTCACCGCCTGGAGTTGCTCGGGATTCAGGTTTTCGAGGATATTCGACATCAGGAGGAGCGTTTCTTCACAGGTCACATTGTAGTCGTTTCACGCCTTTTCCCTCGTACGTTCCTCCCTTAAATCAACCACACTTAGTGGTCTGGTTCACGTATGCTTGATACATCCAGCGAACCTTGCCCACTTCTTGTTTCATGCCTCCTCAGTTCCGTGCCGGCATTGAATTTCAACTGTTACGGCAAACAGGCGCGGCAACCTACAACGTTTGTGTTTGGCGGCGCCGCCACTTGGATGCGAACACAGTTATGACTCGAGCCAAGTGATTGAACGGTCGTTGGCACAATATTTCCGGAAAACCACCATCATTTACCGTCATTTCTGAAGATCCGGGCTGGTTTTATGGAAAATTTCTCAGGTTTTATCAGGTTCTACAACAGTCGTGGTCGCCATCGTCTTTGGTTACCCATGGCCATCAACGCTGAGCATCCTTGTTAGCCACGCTCGATTAAAACAGCCTACCGCGCTGGATATCAAATCAAGCCAATAATTGTCCATGATAGTGCGCCGCATTTTTAAGATACTTGTCTCTGGTTTTTCTCTTCTAGTGGCAATCGGGTTGCTGATTTTTGTTTTTGGCAATTGGAGCGACGAAGCCTTGTCGCCCGCGGCACAAAAGCTGGTCGCGATCCCCAAGCCTGCTGTGCCAGACGCAAGTAATGGCTACTTTGTCCTGCTGGGAATAGACGCCCCTACGAAGGAAGACGCCCTCACGGCCGGTCGGCAATTGCAAGCCGTTCGCGACCGCGAGTATGCCGAGAATCCACTTCGCTCGGACTATAGCTCGCCTCCTGAGCTATTCAATGACGGCGCGCAATGGGGCAAGCTGCGCTGCCCGATGCAGGGCGAGAACTGCATCGATCGATATCTGAAAAACCGGCAGGGGTTTACAGACTGGATGAGCGGCCACGAGATTCTGCAGACGCGTTATGCGCAACTGAATTCGTTGCCCGGTTTTGAAGAAGCGCCGTTTCTTTCCGCGCATATGCTGCTCCCGCATTACCAGGGAATGACCCAGGCCGGGGAATTGCGCCTGATATCCGCCGCCTACGACATGGACGGCGGCAATCCGGCAGCCGGATTGGAGGCGATAGTCGGCGAGATCGGGGTCCATCGGCGCCTCCTCGCAAGCAGCCGGATGCTGATTTCGAAAATGATCTTTGTTGCCATGCTGCGCCGGGACTATCAAGTATTGAGCGAGGCGATTGAGCATTGGCCGGCACTTGCAAAAGTGCAAGAACCCGTTCTGACGGGCGCTCTCAGGCCACTGGATTTGCGTGAGACTGATATGCGCCAAGTGTTCCAGATGGAAAACCTGTTCACGGCACATGTTTTCCTGCAGGCCCTGGAAGCCAATCGGGGAGCGGATTCATCCGATGACTCCAACGATGAACAGTCTGGCTGGTGGCACAAGGCCATGGGCAACCCCATGGGACGCATGAGCTACCTGCCGAATGCGACGCTCAACGAGGTCGCGCCCTACTGGAGCCGGCGTGTCGAGGCAGGATATGGCAGCGGCGCAACCGTCGAAAGCCGCAAGCGTGACCTAGCGGCGTTCTTTGCCCATTGGTCGTCCGAACTCGTCGGCATGCCCTGGAATTATCTGCATAACCCGGCGGGGAAAATATTGATCACTACAGGTGAAGATCCCGGCCTGTACATGAACTATGTCGAACGCGTCCACGACTTGGACGGTTACATCCGGCTGGTGACCTTGCAGGCGGCGCTACGTCGGCGGAACATCGCGTTGGATGATGTTGCCGCATTCGTGCAACAAGCAAGTCCGGAAATGCGTAACCCTTACAATGGTCAGGCAATGCGCTGGGATGCCTCTACTTCTTCCCTGCTGTTCGAGGGCGAGCAGGGGGCAACGGCCAATTCGGCCGGTGAGAAAAAGATCCATCGCATAAAAATCAGGTTTTCCTGAATACGGGAAAACCTTAGGAGACAAA
>DATAZV010000274.1:0-3181 GCA_036271855.1 Burkholderiales bacterium | reverse complement strand
CGATCTTGTGCAGGGTGTTGCGGTCGGTGTGGTGGAAGGGTTCTTTCAGGCCGGGGATGGTCAGCACGGTGTCCTGCTCGTAGGACCAGGTGCCGTCGGGGTGGATGGTGACGGTGATGGTGTAGCTGTCGGTGCGAAAGGCGTAGTCGAGAAACGGGCTGGAGACGATGCCGTGGGTAAGCGAGCCGCGCACCGCCTGCAGGCGAAACGTTTTGTCGTCGGGCTTGGCCATGCCGACGGCCAGCGCGGTCTGGCCGCGCGGGATGGTGAGGGTCTGGGTCAGGATGCCGGTGGCCGGCTCCCACAGCCAGTAGCCGACCTGGTCGTGGAAGGTTTCGACGTCGTCGGGCTTGACGATGCGGGTGTGGTAGCGCAGGCCGTAGAGCAGTTGCGGGCCGTTGGTCTGCGCGTCGATCGGCTGCAGCTCGATGCGTTCGATGAAGGCCTGCTTCTCGGGGCCGTCGGGCTTGGGGTTGATGTCGAGGCCGCGGGTGCCGGTCCAGATGCCGGCCATGGCGGTGAGGGGGCCGAGGTTGGCGAGGGTGTTTACGTCCGGTTCGGGCTCGGTGTAGATGTCTTTGGGGAAGGTTTCCATGGGCGGGCTCGATTTGTTTTTCGTGGGCAAATTGTATTTTTACACTGACCCCGATTATTGCTGGTTCGGGGTTTAGAAGTCACCCCAGCGACCGTGAATTGCCGCCAGCGCGGCGAGGGCGGCGGTTTCGGTGCGCATGACGCGCGGACCGAGGAGGATGGCGGTGAACCCGGCGGCTTCGGCGGCAGCTTCTTCGGCGTCACTCAGGCCGGCTTCGGGGCCGATGAGCAGGGTGATGGGGGTGCCGGCGGCGGGTGGCGCCAGGTCGGAGAATTTTTTGGCGTGCACCGGGGAGAGCATGAGCTTCAACCCGGGCGCTGCGGTTTGGGTGGCGAGCCAGTCGAGCAGTTGGGTGACAGCGGCGAGGGTGGGAACGCGGTTGCGGCCGCATTGTTCGCAGGCGGCCTGGACGATGGCTTGCCAGTGGGCGGCGCGCTTGGCGGCGCGGGCGGCGTCCAGGCGGAGCACGGAGCGGGCGGCGGCGAGCGGGACGATGGCGGCGGCGCCGAGTTCGACGGATTTTTCGATCACCCAGTCCATTTTGTCGCCGGTGGCGAGGCTTTGGGCGACGGTGATGGGGTAGGGGGGCTCGGATTCGCGCTGGCGGAATTCGAGGATTTCGACGCTGACCTGTTTTTTGTCGGCTGTCGCCAGGCGGGCACGGTATTCGCCGCCCAGGCCGTTGAGCAGGGTGATTTCGTCGCCTGGCCCCAGGCGCAGGACGTCGCGGGCGTGGTGGGCGGCTTCCGGCGGAAGAACCAAAGTGGTGCCTGCGGCCAGGGGCAGCGGGCAGTAGAGGCGCGGGATCACGGCTTTAGCCGTCGCCGCGCACGATTTGGTGCGTGACTGTGCGCGCCGCGGCGAAGGCGGTGAGCAGGGCGTCGAACAGGTGGTGCGCCTTGGCGCTGTTGTCGGCGCCGAAGTTGCAGACGTAGACGTCGAGGGTGACGGCGCCGCGTTCCGGCCAGGTGTGGATAGCGACGTGGGATTCGGCCAGGAGCACCACGCCGGTGCTGCCGGAGCCGGGCACGCCGTGGGCGGAGAAGTCGTGGAACAACTGCGCCACGCCGGTGAGGCCGCAGGCGCCGACGGCGGTGAGCAGGGTTTCGCGCAGCAGCGCGGTGTCGGTGAGCAGCCCGGGAGCGCAGCGGCAGTCGTACAGGTCGGCGGTCAGGTGCAGGCCTTGCATGGGGAACCGGGTCGGGCAGGCGTTGTCAGTGTGGCAGGGGCCTCGCGGCTCCCTTGCCGGTGGTTTGGCGGTGCGCCTTATGCGGAATTCTTGGATTTGGCGGCACCAGAATCGGTATAATTATAGGCTCTCCCGAGGCTGGGCGAGGCTGGTTCAGGGCTTTGCCGCCGGCTGCCGGGGGCGGGCCGCCGTTGGCCGGCGCCAGGGCTGCAGCGTTGCGGCCTGGATGTGCCCCAGTTGCCCTGCATTCGCCTCTCATTTGCCAGTTTGCTGCCTGCCGTTCCCTCCTTCCGTACCAGTCCACGTCAGCCGCCTTCATGAATCCTCCCGTTTCCCCTACCCTGCTTGCCAATGCGATCCGCGCGCTGGCGATGGACGCCGTGCAGCAGGCCAATTCCGGCCACCCGGGCATGCCGATGGGTATGGCGGATATCGCGGTGGCCCTGTGGAACCGCCACCTGAAGCACAATCCGGCGAACCCGAAGTGGCCGGACCGCGACCGCTTCGTGATTTCCAATGGCCACGGCTCGATGCTGCTGTATGCGCTGCTGCACCTGACCGGTTACGACTTGCCGATCGAGGAGATCAAGAACTTTCGCCAGTTGCATTCGAAGACGCCGGGGCATCCGGAATACGGCATCACGCCGGGCGTTGAAACCACCACCGGGCCGCTGGGCCAGGGGTTTTCCAATGCGGTGGGCATGGCGGTGGCCGAAGAGCTGCTGGCGAGCCATTTCAACCGCCCGGGGCATGACATCGTCGACCACGACACCTATGTGTTCATGGGTGATGGTTGCATGATGGAAGGGATTTCGCACGAGGCCGCTTCTCTCGCGGGCAAGCTCGGGCTGGGCCGGCTGACGGCGTTTTACGACGACAACGGCATTTCGATCGACGGCAAGGTGGAGGGCTGGTTTACCGACGATACGCCGAAACGCTTCGAGGCTTACGGCTGGCATGTGATTCCGAACGTGGACGGCAAGAGCGTCGAGGCGGTGGATACCGCCATCCGCATGGCGCTGGCGGAGAAAAAGCGGCCGACGCTGATCTGCTGCAAGACGGTGATCGGCGAAGGCTCACCGAACCGCCAGGGCACCGCCAAGGCGCACGGCGAGGCGCTGGGCAAGGATGAAGTGGCGCTGACGCGCGAGGCGCTGGGCTGGACCTATCCGCCCTTCGTGATTCCGCCGGAAATCTATGAAGGCTGGGACGCGCGCGGCACCGGCGCCGTCGCCGAAAAAAGCTGGAACGACAAGTTCGCCGCCTATGAGCGCCTCTACCCCAAGCTGGCGCTGGAGTTCAAGCGCCGCACCGCGGGCGATTTGCCGGCGCACTGGGAAGAAGGCGTGGCCGCGCTGATCGAAACGGCCAACACCAAGGCGGAGACGGTTGCCACG
>DATAZV010000273.1:0-20860 GCA_036271855.1 Burkholderiales bacterium | reverse complement strand
GCGTCACCGCGTTGAGCGGATATTTTTCCAGGTCGGTGGCGGCATACTCCAGCGGCTGGGACCAGAAGGGCAGGGGATCGAAATGCTTTTCGATGCGCGCGCGCAAATGTTCCGGCGGCTGCTTGCCGGGGCGCCTGCCCTGCGCGGCCAGGCGAAAGCTTTGCAGCACCGGCGAATACAGGTGGATGCGAATGGGTTCGAGGGAGCCGTTGAAGGCCACGTCCTTGGCGAACTCAAGATAGTCGCGGTTCCAGTTGCGCATGTACTGCTGCTCGATCGGCAACTCGTAATGGAATACGCAGTTGTTCTCGGCGTACATTTCCCACTGCTTCGGGTTCGGCTCGCCGATCAGCGCCTTGTCGCCATCCACCCCGCGCCAGCCCGAGAGAAAGCCGATGCCCGAACCCGGCGCCGTCTCCCAGTTGACGATGAAGTCTTCGTAGCCCTTGAACTTGCGCCCGCCCTCGGCCGTGGTAAAGGCCGGCAGCTTCAGGCGCGAGCCCAGTTCGATCAGCACTTCCTGGAAGGGCTTGCACTGTCCCTTGGGGGCCACCACCGGTATGCGCACCGAATCCATCGGCCCGTCGAATTCGGAAATGGGACGGTCCAGCAGCGACATCGCATCATGCCGCTCCAGATACGTGGTGTCCGGCAAAATAAGGTCCGCATACGCCGTCATCTCGGAGGCAAAGGCGTCGCACACCGCGATGAAGGGAATCTTGTACTCGCCCGCTTCGTCGCGGTCGTTCAGCATCGTGCGCACCTGCGAGGTGTTCATGGTCGAGTTCCATGCCATGTTGGCCATGAAAATCAGCAGGGTGTCGATGCGGTAGGGGTCGCCGCGCCAGGCATTGGTGATGACGTTGTGCATCATGCCGTGCGCCGACAGCGGATGCTCCCAGGAGAACCCCTTGTCGATGCGGATCGGCTCGTTGTCCGGTCCCACCGAAAGCTCGTCCGGATTGGCCGGAAAGCCCAAGGGGGAAGCGCCCAGCGGCGTATTCGGCTTGACGTCATCCCAGCTTTTCGGCGGCTTCACCCCCGGCGGTATCGCCTTCGGGAACGGCGCCTTGTGGCGAAAGCCACCGGGCCGGTCGATGGTGCCCAAGAGGCTCATCAGAATGGCCAGCGCGCGGATGGTGTGAAAGCCGTTCGAATGCGCCGCCAGTCCGCGCATGGCGTGAAACGCCACCGGGCGGCCGATCACGCTTTCATGCTTGCGGCCGTAAGTGTCGGTCCAGGCGATCGGCAACTCGAAGCTCTGGCGCATCGCCGTCTCGCCCAGTTCGCGCGCCAGCTTGACGATGCGCGCGGCAGACACGCCGGTGATCGTGGCAGCCCATTCCGGCGTGCATTCGGCGACGCGTTCTTTCAGCAGCTCGAAGGCCGGCTTGGCCGCCTTGCCCTCGATGGTCTGTTCGCCTTCCAGGCTTTCACCCTTGCCGACGATCAGCCCGGTGTCCAGGTCCACCAGGTCCATCGCATTGGTGTACTCGGCGACGAAGTCCTTGTCGAACTCACCGGTGCGCAGCAGTTCATGGATCAGCGCCATGAACAACGCCCCATCGGTGCCCGGCTTGATCGGGATCCACTCGTCGGCGATTGCGGAGTAACCCGTCCGAACCGGGTTGATCGAAATGAATCGTCCACCCGCGCGCTTGAATTTGGAGAGGGCGATTTTCAGCGGATTGGAGTGATGGTCCTCCGCCGTGCCTATCATCACAAAGAGTTTCGCGCGGTCCAGGTCCGGCCCGCCGAATTCCCAGAACGAGCCGCCGATGGTATAGATCATCCCCGCGGCCATGTTCACCGAGCAAAAGCCGCCATGCGCCGCGTAGTTCGGCGTGCCGAACTGGCGTGCCCACAGCCCGGTCAGCGCCTGCATCTGGTCGCGGCCGGTGAACAGCGCGAATTTCTTCGGGTCGGTGGCGCGTATCTTGGAGAGGCGGTCCGTGAGGGTACTGAACACTTCCTCCCAGCTCACCTCGACAAAGTCGCCATCCCCGCGCGCCGAGCCCGGCTTGCGCTTGAGCGGCACCGTCAGGCGCGCCGGCGAATTCTGCTTCATGATCCCCGAGGAGCCCTTGGCGCAGATCACCCCCTTGTTCAGCGGGTGCTCGGGGTTGCCGTCGATATAGCGCACCTCGCCATTGCGCAAATGCACGCGGATGCCGCAGCGGCAGGCGCACATATAGCAGGTGGTGTTTTTCACCTCGCTGCTCGCGCCGGGCAGCGCGGGCGCCAGCGGGTCATGCACAGGCGGGGTGGGGCCAAGCAGGTTCAGCATGAAGTCGGTCCGGAAATAACCTCTATAGTACTAAAGGTTATTTGCTTATACTAATAAACGTATATTGAAACAGGTTCGCGCCTCTGAGGCAAGGGGGCTTTGCTTCTTCGGGGAATCGGCGCGATGCAGCACTCATGCAGGTCATACAGATGAGTGGGGATATTGTACCCGAGCTGCGCCGCGCGGGGCCGGCGACCGATGCATGCCGGAATGAAAATCAACCACACTTAGTTGTCGGTTCCGCGTATGTTAGTAACCAGGTGCTGCGCATTTTTCGGCGTGCCTTCGCTCTTTAAAAAAGTCTCGGGGCCTGGCGCAAGAAGATCGCGGGCCAAGCCAACACAGGTGTCGAAGCCGCTGCCGGAAACCAGCGGGCGAATAGCCGGCGGATTTTTAGAATACAACCGTCATCCCCAAGGGGACTTCCTTTGGGCGTTCACCGTGGTTTTCCCCACGGCGGCCAACCCCGGTTGTGGCCGAAGGGTGGAAGCAACAGTTCGCTGCAGCGTTTTTTTCCTGTGATTTACTGTTGTTTTGCCGGGCCGCTACCACGAATGAAGTAGGCGCCGGCGCAAAAGTATGAAAAACCTATGGTTTTATAGGGTTTTGCCTGGCGCCAGGCTCAGCCGAATTTGCGCGCCTCTTCCTTCAGCGCGTCGATCAGCACCCGGCTCGCGACATTGAGCGAGCCGCGCGCGCGGCGCGTGATGCCGACCGCCCGGCTCCAGTTCGGGCCGCTTAGGGCCAAGGTGGTGAGCTGGCCGGCTTCGAGTTCCCAGTAGATCAATTCGCGCGGCAGGAAGGTGAGAAAGTCGCTTTGCATCAGCATCGATTTCATCAGCACGGTGGAGGTGGTTTCGATCGCTGCCTCCGGCAGGTCCAGGCCGTGGGCGACGAACAGGTCGTCGAGCGCGCGGCGCTCCATTTCGCGCCGCCGCGGCAGCACCCAGGGGTAGCGCGCCAGCTCCGCCATCGACAGGCTGCGCTTTTTCGCCAGCGGGTGGCCGATGCGCGCCACCACCACGCCGGACTCGATGAACAGGCGCTCGTGGGCCAGTTCGGGCTCGTTGCCCTGCATCGGCACGGAAGAGAGAGCGAAGTCGACCTCGCCCTGCTTGACCCAGGGCATCAGCGCTTCGTTCAGGCCATAGAGCACGGTGATGCGCAATTCGGGGTGGCTGCGGTTGAGCCGGCTGATCGCCTGCGGCAGCAGGCGGTTGGCTTCGGTGGGGCCGCAGCCCAGCAGCACGTGGCCGCGTTTGGCGCCCTTCATGGCGTCGATTTCGCTCTGCGCGTTGCGCAGTTCGGCCTCGATCACATTGCCGCGCGCCAGCAGGGCCTCGCCGTAGGGCGTGGGGCGTACGCCGAAGCGCCCGCGCTCCAGCAGGCGCGCGCCGATGGATTTTTCCAGCGCGTTGATGCTCTTGGAAAGCGCCGGCTGGGAAATCTCCAGCGTGGCCGCCGCCTCGGTCAGGTTGCCGTGGCGCACGGCGGCGAGAAAGTGCTGAATGCGGCGGTAGTCCATCGCGTCCCCGGTCAAAAACCATCCATAACCCATGGTAATGTAAAAAGCATGGAATGTGCTTGATGAGGCGAGAGAGGCCGTCTATCTTTGCTGCAGTCGCAAGCCGACGCCAATCGCACGACGCAAGCTTAGGAGATTCACCGATGCTGCATGAGCCGATTCCCAATCTGAAAAAGCTGGTCGAGCCGGACCGGGTGCACCGCCTGGCCTATACGGATCCCGAGATTTTCGAACTCGAAATCAAGAACATTTTCGAGAAGATCTGGGTCTACTGCGGCCACGAGTCGCAGGTGAAAAAGCCCGGCGACTACCAGACGCTGACCATCGGCCGCCAGCCGATGGTGATGATCCGCGGCAAGGACATGAAGGTGCGCGTGCTTTATAACCGCTGTCCGCATCGCGGCGTCGAACTCTGCGGTGCGCTCAAGGGCAATGCCGGCGAGGCGCTCACCTGTTCCTACCATTCGTGGCGCTTTCACCTCGACGGCAAGATCGAGAGCATCCCGCTGATGAAGGGCTACGACGGCACCCGTATGAATGTCGACAACCCGGACTGCAGCATGCGCGCCGCCGCGCGGGTCGACAGCTACCGCGGCTTTGTCTTCGCCAGCCTGTCGCCCGACGGTCCCTCGCTGCCGGAGTTTCTCGGCGAGGCGAAAATCGCTTTCGACGACATGTGCGACCGCGCGCCCGAGGGCGAAGTCGAAGTGGTGCCCTATTGCCACCGCGTGATCCAGCATTCGAACTGGAAGTTTTTCATGGAAAACCAGCTCGACGCCCTGCACCCCTCGGTGACCCACCAATCCACCGGCGTCGCCGCCGCCTGGGTCGAGCGCGAGATCAAGCAAAAGACCGGCGCCGCGCCGCCGCTCTACTATCACTACCTGTCGGCCTTCACCATGTCCTTCGACAAATGGGACTCGGTGCAGACCCTCAACTACCCGCGCGGCCACGGCATCCTCAAGGGCTACATGGGTCTGCGCCCGGATGATCCGGACACCAACGCCTACGTGGCGAAGATGTACGAGGCGTATGGCAAGGAGAAGGCGGAGAAATTCCTCTCGCGCGATATCCACCACGTGTTGGTGTATCCGTACTTGTCGGTGCAGTCGCCCCTCCAGCAAATCCGCGTGCTGCGGCCGATCGCGCCGAACAAGACGCTGTCGGAGATCTGGCACTTCCGCCTCAAGGGCGCGCCGGAGGCGATCTACCGCCGCTCGCTCTGGTATTACAACCTGGTCAATTCGCCGGCGACGATGATCAACGCCGATGATCTGGAAAACTGGACCAAGGGCCAGTGGGGCCTTGAGAGTTCCGGAATGGACTGGGTCAGCTTTCACCGCGACCACGGCCGTGACCAGGAAAATGCCGACGGCTCGATCTACTCCAACAGCGGTACCTCGGAGGCGGTGATGCGCAGCCAGTTCAAGGCCTGGACCGAATACCTGGCGGGAGACAAGTAAATGGCAGCGAAGAAAAAGACGCCGGCGAAAAAAGGGCCGGTGAAAAAGGCGGCGGCAAAGAAACCAGCCGTGAAAAAAGTCGTGGCTAAAAAAGTAGCGGCGAAGAAGATCGCGGCGAAGAAATCCGTTGCGAAAAAGGTCGTAGCGAAGAAGGCCGCGGTGAAAAAGGCTGTGGCGAAAAAAGTGGCGGTGAAAAGGGCTGCGAAACCGGCAGGAGCGGTCGACACCCAGCGCACGGTCGAACAATTCCTCTATCGCCAGAGCGAAATCCTCGACACCCGGCAATGGCAGTCCTTCATCGACCTGTTCACCGACGACGGCGTCTACTGGGTGCCGATCACCCGCGAGCAGACCGAGTGGGAAGGCTCGCCCTCGATCTTCGCCGAAGACAAGATGATGATGGAGGTGCGCATGCGCCGCGTGCTGCACCCGCAAGCCTGGTCGCAGTCGCCGATGTGGGCCACCAATCACCTGGTGAGCAACGTGGTGATCGAGCGGGAGACCGCCACCGAAGTCCATGTGCGCTCGCGCTTCCACCTGATGGAACTGCGGCGTGATACCGTGCGCCACTTCGGCGGTACCTACCGGCACGTGCTGGCAAAAAGCCGCGACGGCTACAAGATCAGCCTGCAGCGGGTCGACATGTTCAACTCGCAGGCGCCTTACGAATACGTATTGCAGATCTGGGTATAAGCACCGAACAATAAGCATCGAAGAATAAGCAGGCGCTGGGTTTCGCTTCAATACTTCTTGGGGGAATCATGATCAGACGCACTCTTGCTTGTGGACTCGTGGCCGTCGGCCTGCTGGCCGCGCCGGCGCTGGCGGCCGACAAGGTAAAGGTCGGCTTTGTCAGCACGCTCTCCGGCCCGGGGGCGGCCCTGGGGGTGGATATCCGCGACGGTTTCAACCTGGCAATCAAGCACGCCGGCGGCAAGCTCGGTGGATTGCCGGTGGAACTCACGGTACTCGACGACCGCCAGACGGCGGACGCCGGCAAGCAGGAAGTCGAGCGCCTGCTGCAGCAGACCCATGCGGACATCATCACCGGCATCGTCTTTTCCAACGTGTTGCTGCCTGTGCTGCCGGCCATCCTGGAGAGCAAGACCTTTTACATCAGCCCCAACACCGGGCCGATGGACTACGCCGGCGCCAAATGCAATCCCTATTTTTTCGTCTCCTCCTGGCAGAACGATGAAATTCCCGGCGCCATGGGCGAGTTCATGAACCAGCGAGGCTTCAGGAACGTCTACCTGGTCGGCGCCAATTATCCCGGCGGGCGTGAGTCCCTGGGCGGCTTCAAGAAATACTACAAAGGCAAGATCGCCAACGAGTTGTACACGCCGATGGGCCAGCTCGATTATTCGGCGGAGCTGGCGCAAATCCGCGCCGCCAAGCCGGACTCGGTGTTTTTCTTCCTGCCCGGCGGCATGGGCATCAACTTCATCAAGCAGTACGTGAACTTCGGCCTGTCGAAGGACATCCAGCTTTTCACCACCGGCTTCTCGGCCGATGAAGACACCATCAAGCCGGTCGGCGAGGCCCTGCTGGGCGCGATCAATTCCAGCCAGTGGGGCTGGGACATGGACAACCCGGCGAACAAGAAATTCGTCGAGGATTTCAGGAAGGAATATGGCCGCACCCCCACCCTCTATGCCTCACAAGGCTACGATACCGGCATGCTGATCGATGGCGCCATCCGCGACGTCAAGGGCAAAATCGAAAACAAGGCCGCGCTGCGCCGTGCGCTGGAAGCAGCGCACTTCAACTCGGTGCGCGGCAGCTTCAAGTTCGGTGTCAATCACTACCCGGTGCAGGATTACTACCTGCGCGTAGTGCGCAAGGACGAGCAGGGCCGCATCACCAACCGCACCTTGAACAAGATTTTCGAAAACAAGGTCGACCCCTACGCCTCGCAGTGCAAGATGCCGGCGGGCTGAAGCCGCCGGCCCGGGGTCGACAGGCGGGATAGCGCCTATTTACAAAGGGCGCGCCTCCCCCTATGCTGCGCCTTTCGCGCTGGCTGCATGGCGGCCGCGCGAAAGCGGCCCAATAACCGATAATCGCGAAATATATTTTCGAGGGGACTTCGGAAAATCTTTCGCGTGGAGACTTCGATGACTTCATTTCGCCCCGACGCCCTCCTGCGCAAGCTCGCCGGCGTGGCCCTTTTCGCTGCCGCATGCGGCGCCAGCCTGCCGGCACAAGCCCAGGAGACCACGCTGCGCCTGGTCAGCGCGTTCGCCGAAAACGGCTATTACGTGCTGCACCTGCAAAAGTGGATCACCAAGTTCAACGCCGAGGGCAAGGGCAACCTGCAGATCAACTTCATCGGCGGCCCGAAGGCGATCCCGACCTTCGAAGTGGGCAACGCGGTGAAAACCGGCGTGGTCGACATCGGCCTGTCCACCGGCGCCTTCTACACCAACGTGATGCCCGAAGCCGACTTCTTGAAGCTCACGCAGATCAGCGTCGCCGAGCAGCGCAAGAACGGCGCCTTCGCCTACATCAACCAGGTGTGGAACCAGAAGGCCAACATGCAGTATCTCGGGCGCATGGTGGAAAACCAGCCTTTCCACCTCTACCTGAACAAGAAGATCGACAAGCCCGACCTCACCGGCCTGAAAATCCGCATCACCCCGGTATACCGCGACTTTTTCCAGTCCCTCGGCGCCAACGTCATCACCACCCCGCCGGGCGAGGTCTACACGGCCCTTGAGCGCGGCGTGGTCGACGGCTACGGCTGGCCGATCGGCGGCATCTTCGACCTCAATTGGCAGGAGAAGACCAAGTTCCGCGTCGACCCCGGCTTTTACGACGCCGAAGTCTCGCTGGTGATGAACCTCGATGCCTACAAGAAACTCACGCCGAAGCAGCGCGACTACCTGCAAAAGCAGGTGCTGGCTCTCGAAGGCGAAAACGGCATCTGGGCCACTTATACGACTGACGAGACCGCGCGCCAGGCCAAGGCCGGCATCCAGACCATCAGCTTCGACGCCGCGCAGGCCAAGGCCTATCGCGAAAAAGCCTACGACACCGGCTGGGCCAGCGCCATCAAGGCCAGCCCCGAGCACGGCCCGAAAATGAAGGCCCTGTTCTCGAAATAAGGCAGCAACGCCCGCCTCGGTGCGGGCGTGATTTGCACTCCAGATGAACCGACTCTCCGAGCTCTACGGCAAACTCCTGAACGCGCTTGGCCTCGTTGCCTGCGCCCTGCTGTTCGCCATGATGCTGATGATCTGCGCCGATGTGCTGTTGCGCAACGTCTCCATCCCAGGATTGCCGCGCGGGCTGGCCTGGAGCAACGAGGTCTCGGAGATGATGCTCTACCTCATCACCATGCTGTCGGCGCCCTGGCTGCTGCGCCAGGGCCAGCACATCCGCGTCGACATCCTGCTGCGCGCTATCCCGCGCTACATCGCATGGTGTTGCGAGTGGATCGCCGACATCTGCGGCCTGGCATGCTGCCTGCTGATGGTCTGGTACGGCGCCCGCGCCGCGCTGAAAAGCTTCGCCGACGGCTCGATGACCATCAAGACCCTGGTGACGCCGGAGTGGTGGTCCCTCGCCCCCTTGCCGATTGCCTTCGCCCTGCTGGGCATCGAAATGCTGTTTCGCATGCATCGACTGGCCACCGGCCCGCGCGAGCCGCGCAACGACGCGGTGTCGGCGTCATGAGGATTGCCGATTTGTCGAAAGAGGCTCGCGCATGAGCTGGCAATTCGCCGCCTGGCTGCTGCTCGGTGGCTCCTCCGTGCTGCTGTTTCTCGGCCTGCCGGTGGCCTTTTCCTTTCTGGCGATCAACCTGATCGGCGCCACCCTGTATCTGGGCGGCGAGCCTGGGCTGATGCAACTGGCGCGCAACAGCGTGGACTCGGTAAAGAGCTTTGCGCTCACTCCCATTCCGCTGTTCGTGCTGATGGGGGAGGTGCTGTTCCACACCGGCCTGGCGGTGAAGGTGATCGACGGCATCGAGCGCCTGATCAAGCAGGTGCCCGGCCGCCTTGCCGTGGTCGCCGTGGTGGCGGGCACGGTGTTCTCCGCCATCTCCGGCTCGACCATTGCCACCACAGCCATGCTGGGCTCGCTGATGATGCCGGTGATGCTGGCGCGCGGCTACCACCCGACGATTGCCGCCGGCCCGATCATGGCCATCGGCGCGGTGGACATGCTGATCCCCCCTTCCGCATTGACCGTATTGCTGGGCTCGCTCTCCGGCATCTCGATCTCCAAGCTGCTGATCGGCGGGGTGGTGCCGGGGCTGATCCTCTCGGTGGTGTTCGTTGCCTACATCATCGTGCGGGTGAAAATGAAACCGGCGCTGGCGCCGAATACCGAGCTGGTCGAGTACGAAGGCTGGAAGCGCTTCGGTCCGCTGGTGATTTACGTGATCCCGCTGGTGGCGATTTTCGGCCTGGTGGTGGGCGCAATGGCGGCGGGCTGGGCCACGCCCACGGAGTCGGCCGCCATCGGTGCCCTGGCCACGGTGGTGATGGCGCTGGTCTACCGTGCGATTACCGTGCCGATCATGATCAAGTCGCTGCGCGGCTCCATCGGCATCTCGGGGATGATCCTGTTCATCATCGTCGGCGCCACCACTTTCGCGCAAATCCTTTCCTTCTCCGGCGCCTCCAACGGCCTGGTGCAGGCGATCACCGGCCAGGGCCTGCCGCCGTGGGCGGTGGTGTGCGCGATGATGGGCATCCTGATCTTCCTCGGTATTTTCGTCGACCAGGTGAGCATGATGATGATCACCCTGCCGATTTTCATGCCGGTGGTGCAGACCCTCGGCCTCGACTTGGTGTGGTTCGGTGTGATGTTCCTGATCTGCATGCAACTTGGCCTGCTGCTGCCGCCGCACGGTTTGCTCCTGATGACGATGAAGGGCGTGTCGCCGCCGCAGGTGACCATGCTGCACATCTTCCAGGCGGTCGCGCCCTTCGTGGTGATGAGCATCCTGCTGCTGGCGCTGGTGTTTTTCGTGCCGGCGGTGGCCACCTGGCTGCCCGCGCTGATCGGCTGACCCGCTGTAAAACGCAGGGGCCACTGCTTATAGTGCGGCAGAAGCCCCGGCACGGCCCATCTGTGCCAGAATTTTCCTTCCCTGCTCACAAAACAAAATACGGATAAGCGTATGTCCCTGCCCGCTCTCTGGATCACCTTTGCCGTTCCCGCGCCCGCCGTCGCCAAACTGGCCGAGCGTTTCGATGTCGTCCACACCAAGGGCCACGGCCCCGAGGCCCTGGCCGAAGCGCAAAAAAAGCCCATCGTCTCGGTGCTGACCAACGGCGCCAGCGGCCTGCACGCCGCCGCCATCAACGGCCTGCCGAATCTGAAATCCATCAGCACCTTCGGCGCCGGCTATGAAAACGTCGACCTCTCCGCCGCTCGCGCGCGCGGCGTGGTGGTTACCCATGCTCCCGGCGTGAACGACGCCAACGTCGCCGACCACGCCGTCGGGCTGATGCTGGGCATCGCCCGCGACTTTGTCGCCGGCGACCGCGCCGTGCGCGAAGGCAAATGGGACCAGAGCCGCGCCTACCGCCCGTCGCTGAACAACAAGCGCGTCGGCATCATCGGCCTGGGCAACATCGGCATGCGCATCGCCAGGCGCTGCGAAGCCTTCGACATGACCGTGGCCTACAACACCCGCACCCCGCGCAGCGGGGTGGCGTGGCAGCACTACAGCGACCTGGTCAAGCTGGCGGAGGATTCGGAATACCTGGTGGCTGCCTGCCCCGGCGGGCCGGCGACGCGCCATATCGTCAACGCCCAGGTGCTGGAAGCCCTGGGTCCGGAGGGATTTTTCGTCAATATCGCGCGCGGCAGCGTGGTCGACACCGCTGCGCTGATTGATGCGCTGGAGCGCGGCGTGATCGCCGGTGCAGGCCTGGATGTGGTTGAAGGCGAGCCGGTGGTGCCGGAAGGGCTGCTGAAGAGCAACAAGGTGCTGTTCACCCCGCACATGGCCGGGCGCACGCCGGACGTGGTGTGGAACCAGGTGAAGCTGTTTACCGCCAATGCCGAAGCGGTGCTGGCCGGAAAGACGCCACCGAATCCGGTGCCGGTGTAAGCAGCGCCACGGCTTCAGCGTGTCAAAGCGCAGGTTTCAGGCCACGTCCTTGACCGGTGCCGTCTGCACCTCCGCGGGCACGACATCCTTGGTCGCCCCGGACCAGCCGCTGGTGGAAATGTCGAACACCACGCCATTCGGGTCGTGGAACTTGACCTCGTAAAACGCGCCGCCGTCGACCTCCGGGGGCTCGCCCATCCACCAGTTGGCGCCGGCCGCCTCGACCTGCTTGCGCGCCTCGTGGGCGTCGTCCACCCAGAAGCCGATGTGGTGCAGGCCGGTGAAGTCGCAGCCGCGGCTGCCGGCGGCTTCGTCGGTCTTGTAGTGCAGCAGGGCGAGGTTGACGGTGCCGTCGGTGAGGTAGACGCCGCTGGCCAGGCTGTGGTCGGTCTGGCCGACCTTGGTCATGCCAAAGGCTTCCATGTAGAACTTGGCCGCCTTGTGTGGGTCGGGGACGGTGATGGCGATGTGGCGCAGCTTGCCCATGGATTGGCTCCTCGGTTTACGGCTATGTAGCGACAATCGGATTATGCCTCCACCGGCCGTGTGCCTGGCGAATAGGCGAAATATGTTTCGCGCAACTTTTCTTCGCCCGCGCAGCCGTCCGGCGTTATCATTGATTCCCTCTATCGGCGCCGCTGCCAAGGCCCACCGCAAACGCAAATCCGGCTATGGAACGCTCATTCAAAACGGAAGTGGAACTGCTCAACCTGGGGAAGGGGGACACCTTTCACGGCGAAGGCATCCTGGCCGTTACCAAGGCCTTGCTGCAGTCCGGCGTTTCCTACGTCGGCGGCTACCAGGGCGCGCCGATTTCGCACCTGATCGATGTGCTGACCGACGCGCGCGAGATCATGGACGATCTCGGCGTGCACTTCGAGGCCAATGCCTCCGAGGCCGGCGCCGCTGCCATGCTGGGTGCTTCGATCAACTATCCGATTCGCGGCGCGGTGACCTGGAAGTCCACCGTCGGCACCAACGTGGCGTCGGACGCGCTGGCCAACCTGGCCTCCTCCGGGGTCACCGGCGGCGCCGTCATCATCATCGGCGAGGACTACGGCGAGGGTTCCTCCATCATGCAGGAACGCAGCCACGCCTTTGCGATGAAGTCGCAAATCTGGCTGCTCGACCCGCGGCCGAACCTGCCCTGCATCGTCAACATGGTGGAAAAAGCCTTCGAGCTTTCCGAAGCCAGCAGCACGCCGGTGTTCGTCGAGCTGCGCATCCGCGCTTGCCATGTGCATGGCTCCTTCGAGGCGAAGGACAACGTCGCGGCGAAAATCTCGCGCAATGCGCTGATGACCGAGCCGGTGTTCGACTACGGCCGCATTGTGCTGCCGCCGTCTTCCTACAACCAGGAAAAGGCAAAAATCGAGCTGCGCTGGCCGCAGGCGGTGGAGTTCATCAAGCGCGAAAAGCTCAACGAGGTATTCGAAGGCGAGTTCGCAGATATCGGCATCATCCTGCAAGGCGGCATGTACAACGCGGTGATCCGCGCCCTGCAGCAGGTCGGCCTGGCCGACGCCTTCGGCGAATCGCGGGTGCCGCTGTATGTGATGAACGTCACCTACCCGATGATCCCCGAGGAACTCAACGCCTTTTGCGCCACCCGCCGTGCCGTGCTGGTAGTCGAAGAGGGGCAGCCGAATTTCATCGAAGAGGCGCTGCACGCCATCCTGCGCCGCGCCGACATCCAGACCAAACTCTACGGCAAGGACGTGCTGCCGATGGCCGGCGAATATACCGGCGAGATCATGCTCGGCGGCGTCACCAAGTTCATCGAAGCCGTAGCACCCAAGGGCGTAGACACCGCGCAACTGCATCAACAGTTCGAAGCGCTCACCGGCGTCAAAAAGCGCGCGGCGGAGTTGCTCGGTGCACCGGTGCCGAATCGCCCGCCGGGCTTTTGTGTCGGCTGCCCGGAGCGCCCGGTGTTCTCCGCCATGAAGCTGCTGGAGCGCGAGGCGGGCGCATATCACGTCTCGGCCGACATCGGCTGCCACTTGTTCTCTTCGCTGCCGCCATTCAACATCGGCAATACCGTGCTGGGCTATGGCCTCGGGCTGGCAAGTAATTCCGCCATCGGCCCGCTGTTCGCCAAACGTAGCGTCACGGTGATGGGTGACGGCGGCTTCTGGCACAACGGCCTGTCCTCCGGCGTGTCGAACGCCGTGTTCAATGACGACGACGGCATTCTTGTCATCATGAAAAACGGCTACACCTCGGCCACCGGAACGCAAGAAATTCCCTCCAGCCCGCACCAGTCGCAGGCGCATCGCGTCACTGACATGGGCATCGAACGCACCCTCACCGGCATGGGCGTGAAGTGGATGAAGACGGTGAACAACTACCACGTCACCGATACCTTCAACGTGCTGAAGGAGGCGATGACCTCCAAATACAACGGCCTGAAGGTGATCATCGCCGAAGGCGAATGCCAGCTAGAGCGCCAGCGTCGCATCAAGCCGATCAACGCCATGAAACTGAAAAACGGAGAACGAGTGGTGCGCACGCGTTACGGTGTCGATGAAGACACCTGCACCGGCGACCATTCCTGTATCCGCCTTTCCGGCTGTCCTTCGCTGACCATCAAGGATTCGAGCGACCCGCTGCGCGTCGACCCGGTGGCGCACGTCAACAACGGCTGCGTCGGCTGCGGCCTGTGCGGCGAGGTGGCGCATGCGGCGGTGCTGTGCCCTTCGTTTTTTCGCGCCGAGATCGTGCAAAACGCGACCTGGTGGGACAAATTCCTGGCGAAATTTCGTGCCTCCATCATCGGCCTGATGCAGCCCGCATGACCAATACGCCTTATCCGAACCGGCCCCTGACCGTGCTGCTCGCCGCCCTCGGCGGTGAAGGCGGCGGCGTGCTGGCCGACTGGCTGGTGGCCGCGGCTCAGGCGCAGGACCTGCCGGTGCAAAGCACCTCGATTCCGGGCGTGGCGCAGCGCACCGGCGCCACCACCTACTACATCGAAATCTACCCCGTCCCGATGGCGCAGCTCGGCGGCCGGCGGCCGATCATGGCGCTCACGCCTTCGCCTTCCAACATCGACGTGATGGCGGCTTCCGAACTGGTGGAAGCCGGGCGGGCGATGCAAAACGGCTACATCAGCGAGCGCACCACCCTGGTTGCCTCCACCCATCGCATCTACGCCACGGTCGAGAAGATGCAAATGGGCGATGGCCGCTACGACGCGCAACGCATCCTCGACGCCGCGCCGCAACTCGCCGGCAAAGCCGTGCTGTTCGACATGGCCGCCGCCACCCAGGAAGCCGGCACGGTGATTTCAGCGGTGATGTTCGGCGCCATCATCGGCGCGGGCACGCTGCCGCTGACCCGCGAAGTCTGCGAGCAAGTGATCAAGTCTTCGGGCAAGGGTGTGGCCGGCAGCCTGCGCGGCTTTGCGGCTGGCTTCGCGGCGGCCGGCGGCGTGTTGCCCGCGGCCCTGCCGAAGCCGGTACTCGCGCCGGGTGCGTTACCGCGGCCCGATGACTTTCCCGCTGCCGCGCGCGAGATCGTGGCCGAAGGCATCAAGCGCCTTGCGGACTATCAGGACCAGGCTTACGTCGCGCTCTACCTCAAGCGCCTGGCCGGCATCGCGCGCCTGGACACCGGCGATGGCAAGCTGGCGGCGGAGACCGCGCGCTACCTGGCGCTATGGATGAGCTTCGAAGACCTGATCCGCGTTGCCGACTTGAAGACGCGCAAGAGCCGCTTCGCCCGCGTGCGCGAAGAAGTGCTGGCGAAGGATGAAGAGCCGATCCACATCATCGAATTCCTCAAACCGGGCCTGGACGAGATCAGCGGCATGCTGCCGCCGGGCTTGTCGCGGCGTTTTCATGCCTGGGCAACGAAGAATGGCCTGGCGCAGAAGCTCTCGGTCGGCATGCACATCAAGACCAATTCGGTGTTCGGCTTCACCCTGCTGCGCCTGACCGCCGGCACGCGCTTCTGGCGCCGCCGCACCGCGCGCTATGCCGAGGAGCAGGCGCTGATCGAGCGCTGGCTGGGCGCGGTGGAAAAGGCGGCGGCGCGCGATCTCAAGCTGGCGTATGAGATTGCGCTGACGGCGCGATTGGTCAAGGGCTACAGCGATACCAACAAGCGCGGCAAGGCCAGCTTCAACCGCATTTTCGACCACCTGGTCGATGGCGAATTGAAGCTCTCCGACAGCGAGCGCGCCAAGGCGATTTTCACCGCGCGCGAGGCCGCGCTGGCTGATCCGGAAGGGCGTGGCCTGGAGAAGACCCTGGGGCAGCATGGCATCAAGCCCTTGCCGCCGCGGGAGCAGGCAATCCGCTTTATCAAGCCGCCGGCGGCGAGGCGGGTGTAACGGCGTCATTTCGCGGGTGAGCGTTTGCCTCACTCCGCAAGAAAATCGGGGTCAGAGCACAATTTCGCAAACTGCCGCGAAATCACTCATTTGCAAATGAGCGACCCCGATTTTTGCCTCGTACCGGCGTGACGATTCTTATTGTTTCGGCTTGTCGCGCAGTTCGCGTCTCAGGATCTTGCCCACCGGCGTTTTCGGCAGGTCGGTGCGGAACTCGACAATGCGCGGAATCTTGTAGCCGGTGAGTTCCTTGCGGCAAAAGGCGATCACCTCTTCCTGGGTCAGGTTCGGGTCCTTTTTGACGATTACGATCTTCACCGCCTCGCCCGACTTCTCGTCCGGCACGCCCACCGCCGCGCATTCGAGCACGCCGGGCATCATCTGCACCACGCCTTCGATCTCGTTCGGATAGACGTTGAAACCCGAGACCAGGATCATGTCCTTCTTGCGGTCGGTGATGAAGACGAAGCCCTGCGGATTCATGTGGCCGACGTCGCCGGTGAGCAGCCAGCCATCGCGGATGATCTTCGCGGTTTCATCGTCGCGTTGCCAGTAGCCCTTCATCACCTGCGGGCCGCGCACGCAGATTTCGCCGGTGAACGGTGTGGCATCGCCGGTGCCGTCCCACAGCGGCAACTCTTCGAAGGCGTCGTTGCGAATGGAAAAGTCGGTCGAAGGCAAAGGCAGGCCGATCGAGCCGCTCCACGGCACGCCCATCGGGTTGATCGAGCAGCCGGGCGAGGACTCGGTCAGGCCGTAGGCTTCGGTGAGCGAATGGCCGGTGATTTTTTGCCACTTTTCGGCCACCGCCTTTTGCACCGCGGCGCCGCCGCCCAGCACCACCTTGACGCGCGAAAAGTCGAGTTCGGCGAAGCCGGGCGTGTTGAGCATGCTGTTGAACAAGGTGTTGACACCCGTGAGCACGGTCCACGGCCACTTTTTCAGTTCGGCGATGAAGCCCGCCATGTCGCGCGGGTTGGTGATCAGCACATTGGCCGAGCCCCACTTCATGAACAGCAGGGTGCCGGTGAGGCAAAAGATGTGATACATCGGCAGCGGCGAGACCACTACATCGCGCCCTTCCTCGAACTCGGCGGAAATCCAGGCGCCGGTCTGCTCCAAATTGGCGAGGATGTTGCGGTGGGTCAGCATCGCGCCCTTGGCCACGCCGGTGGTGCCGCCGGTGTACTGCAGGAAGGCGATGTCTTCGTGCGTCAGTTCGACATCCTTCATCTTGCCGCCGGCGCCGCGCGAGATTGCCTCGCGCATGGAGATGGTGTCGGCGATGTTCCACGGCTTGACCATTTTCTTCTTGTGTTTGACCACGTAGTTGACGATCCAGCGCTTGGGCGCCGGAATCAGGTCACCCACCTGCGTGGTGATGACGTGCTCGACCGGCGTTTCCTTTAACGCCTCTTCGAGGGTGTAGCAGAAGTTCTCGACGATCACGATCGCCTTGGCGCCGGAGTCCTTGAGCTGGTGCTCCAGTTCGCGCGGCGTGTACAAGGGGTTTACATTGACCACCACCAGGCCGGCGCGCAGGATGCCGAATATCGCCACCGGGTATTGCAGCAGGTTGGGCATCATCACCGCCACGCGGTCGCCGCGCGCAACGTTCGGCAGGGCCTGCAGGTAGGCGGCGAAATCACGCGAGCGCTGCTCCAGCTCGGTATAGCTCATGCGGTAGTCGAGGTTGGCGTAGGCGGTCTTGCCGCCGTACTTCGCGCAGCAGCTTTCGAACAGGTGCTTGATCGAACTGAACTGGTGATAGTCGATCTCGGCGGGCACGCCGGGCGGGTAGCTCTTGAGCCAGACTTTCTCGGCCATCATCTCTCCTGGGATGCTTGTGATTGTTCTCTTCCGCACCGCCTGATCAGGCCGGGAGGAGTGACGCCACTTTAGCGGTTTTCTCAAACCGCGTGTTGCGGCGGCGCAAGGGCGCGCACGGAGCTACCGCGAGGCGCCCGGCGTGATACCTGGAGCGGGAAAGGGAGCCCTTCCCCGGCTGCATGCCGATGCAGCGGCCGGCGGGCACGGGCCCGCCGACGGGGCCTACATGGAGCCGCTGGGCACGAAGTCCATCGGGTCGTCCATCGAGCCGGCGGCGGCTACCACGCCGTTGCGGTCGAAGCTCACGGAGATGATGATGTGGCGCTGCATTTCGTTGGCGAAATAATCCCAGGTGGCGCCGCCATACATGCGGTTCGGGCCGGTGTATTGCCCGGGCCGCCCCAACAGGTCGGAAATGCTCTGCATGTTGTCGACACCGACGCGGATCTTCACCAGTGTGCGTTCCTGCAGCACCTGCTCGACGCGGATCAGCTTGCCGCCCGCATCCAGGCGCGCCATATACGTCTGGCGCCCGCCGGGACCGTGCGGGTACTCGAGCGATTGGGCATAGTCGGCACCCGGCGGCGCCTTGTGGACCGCGTAGGGCTGGCCCATCGTGGCGCGTACATCGGCCTCGCTGGCGCCCGCCCGCAAGCCGGCGCCGGTATACGATGAAGAAGCGCAGCCCGCCAAAGCCGCCAGCAGCAGGGCGGCGAAAAATCGGGGCAAATAGGGACGTAGTTGCATGATTGACCTCCGGGGGCCGATTAATGGGCAGATCGCTGTTTGTGCCTTATTTCTGCGCCTGTTTCATGATACGGCGTGGGGCACGAGTCGGTTGCAGCGCCGTTTGCGGCGGCGCAGCAATGAATGCCCAAGGGGCCTGTGGCTATTTCGATTCGATCAGCAGGTTGAAATGCTCCACGGTCGGCGCGCCGGCGAAAAACGGGCCGACGATGGCGCGCCAGTCCTGGAAGGCGGGCGAGCCACGGAAATCCACCGTGTGGTTTTCCAGGGTTTCCCAGAAAATCATCAGCAGGTAACGTTCCGGTGACTCGATGCCCTTGACCACGCGGTGGCCTTTGTAGCCCTTTGCCTTGGCAATCACGGTCTCGACGCCTTTTTTGATGGCGGCGTCGAATTCGGCTTGCTTGCCGGGCTGGATGCGGATGTCGGCGTGTTCCATGATCATGGCTGAAGCTCCTGTTGGGGTTGACGATGGCGGGCTTGGCCGCGAGGGCGCCAGTGTAGCCGCGCCGGCCCGGATCGGCATCCAGGGGCAGCCATAAGCGAGCCGCATGCGGCGGCGCGGTGCGGGACTGTAAAATCCGCGCATGAACCGACCGCTCGCCACCCTGCCCGAATCCGCCCGCAAAGTCCTCGCCGAAGTCGGCCCCATCTGGGGAAGCGACATCCAGAAACATCGCGACATGACCCTGGCGGCCTATTTGCCGCTGCTGGCCGCCGCACCCAAGGAGGGCGTGGAAAAAGTCAGCAACCTGGCTTACGGCCGCCACCCGCGCCAGGTGATGGACATTTTTCGCCCGGCTGGAAAAAGCAAAATGCCGGTGGCGGTTTTCGTCCATGGCGGCGCCTTTGTGCGTGGCGACAAGTGCGTCAACGCCGAGGTTTACGACAACGTACTTTACTGGTTCGCGCGCCACGGCGTGCTGGGCGTGAACCTCGAATACCGCCTGGCGCCGGAAGCGGCCTACCCCGGCGTCACCGACGACATGGCGCTGGCGGTGGCCTGGGTGAAAGCGCACGCGGCCGGCTTCGGCGGCGACCCGGAAAGCATTTTCCTGATCGGCCACTCGGCCGGCGGCACCCATGCTGCCGCCTATGCCTGGGACCCGGCCTCCGGCTACCTCGGGCGCGACCTCAAGGGCATGGTGCTGATCTCCGGCCGCCTGCGCGCCGACGTGCTGCCGGAAAATCCGAACGCGGCAGGCGTCAAGGCTTATTGGGGCGAGGATGAGTCGCTCTACGAGGCGCGCTCACCGGTGACCCACGCCGCGGCATCGAAACTGCCGCTGATGATCGCCAACGCCGAGTTTGAAAACCCGCTGCTGGACATCTACGGCATGGAAGCGGCCTGGCGCATTGCGCAGGTGCGGCGGCGCGCGCCGCGCTACATCCGGCTTACCGGGCACAACCACATTTCCATCGTCGCGCATTTCAACACGGACGAGGAAATACTCGGGCGCGAGATACTCGACTTTTTCGAGACCCTGACCTGAGTTATTTCAGATAGGGCTTGAGCCAGCCCAAGCCATCGCCGGTCTTCCCCTTCGGGCGGTATTCGCAGCCGATCCAGCCGGTGTATTTCAGCTCGTCGATCACCTCGAACAGGTAGGGATAGTTCACTTCACCGATATCCGGTTCGTGGCGCTGCGGCACGCCGGCGATCTGCATGTGGCCGACATTGCCGGTGGGCACGTATTTGCGCAGGCGCATGGAAACGTCGCCCTCGACGATCTGGCAGTGGTACAGGTCCATCTGCACCTTGAGATTGGAGGCGCCCACAGCCTCGACCACCGCATGCGCGTCGGCCTGGTAATTGAGGAACAGGCCGGGAATGTCGCGTGTGTTGATCGGCTCGATCAGCGCCTTGACGCCGGCGCCGGCGAACTGCTCGGCGGCGTAGCGCAAGTTGCGGACGTAAGTTTCGCGGTGTTTGGAACGGTCTTGCTCCGGGGCGATCAACCCGGCCATCACATGCACGTTGGGCGTGCCGATCACCTGCGCGTACTGCAGGGCCAGGGCGATGCTGCGCTTGAACTCGTCTTCGCGGCCGGGTAGGGAGGCCATGCCGCGCTCACCCTTGGCCCAATCGCCGGGCGGGCCGTTGAACAGCACGTTGATCAGGCCGTTGTCGTCCAGACGCTGCTTGATCGTTTTGGCGTCGAACTCATAGGGGAACAGGAATTCCACCGCCTTGAAACCGTCCTTCGCGGCGGCGGCGAAGCGGTCGAGGAATTCGTGTTCGGTGTACATCATCGAAAGATTGGCGGCGAAGCGTGGCATGGGGTCTCCAGCGTATTTGTTGTTGCTTACTTGATCGGGAAGCGGCTGCGCAGGTCATCGGCCTGCGCCCGTGTCAGGGCGCGAATGCGCTGGCCTTGCAGCAGCAGGAAGAGTTTTGCGGTGGCCTCAAGTTCTTCGGTGGCATCCGCCGCGGCGGAAAGGCTGCTGCCGCCCACCACCGGGCCGTGGTTGGCCAACAGCAGCGCATGGTGTTTGCCGGCGAAGCGGCGCACGGCGTCGGCCAGTTGCAAATCGCCGGGCGCGAAGTAGGGCACCAGCGGCAGGCTGCCGATGCGCATCACGTAATAGGCGGTGAGCG
>DATAZV010000272.1:0-3335 GCA_036271855.1 Burkholderiales bacterium | reverse complement strand
CGGTGGGCGCAGTGGCCCTGATCATGTGGATGATCCAGCGCCACCGCAACGACAAGCTTTTTTGCTGGGGCCTGACCCTGATCCTCGGCGGCGCGGTCGGCAACCTGATCGACCGCATCCACCTGGGTCACGTGATCGACTTTCTCGACTTCGTGTTCGGCGGCTGGCACTTCTGGGCGTTCAACGTCGCCGACTCGGCCATCAGCGTCGGCGCCGCCCTGCTGATCCTCGACAGTTTTCGGCCACGCAAGGCATAAGCGGCGCGCAACTCGCGCCTGATTTACACTGCCGGCATCGGACGAAGCACAAGAGACAAAGGCAGCAGATGAACAAACGCATCGTACTGGGCATCACAGGCGGCATCGCCGCCTACAAGGCTTGCGAGCTGACGCGCCTGTGCGTCAAGGCCGGCATCGAGGTGGACGTGGTGATGACCGAAGCCGCCACCCGCTTCATCACCCCCGCCACCTTCCAGGCCCTGTCGAACCGCCCGGTGTGGACCGACCTGTGGGACGCACGCGAGCCCAAGAGCATGGCGCACATCGAGCTCACCCGCGGCGCCGCCGGCGTGGTGATCGTGCCCGCCAGCGCCAACTTCATGGCCAAGCTGGTCCACGGCGCAGCCGACGACCTGCTCTCCACCCTTTGTCTCGCGCGCCAGCCCGGCAGCCCGCTGCTGGTGGCCCCGGCGATGAACGTCGAGATGTGGCTGCAAACCCCGACGCAACGCAATGTCGCGCAACTGCGCGAAGACGGCATCACCGTGATGGGCCCGGGCAGTGGCGAGCAAGCCTGCGGCGAAATCGGCGACGGCCGCATGCTCGAACCGGCGCAAATCTTCGGCTACATCGAAGCCCTGTTCGCCCCCAAGGTGCTCAAGGGCAAACGCTTTGTCATCACCGCCGGCCCGACCGAGGAGCCGATCGACCCGGTGCGCGTGATCACCAATACATCGAGCGGCAAGATGGGCTACTCCATCGCGGCAGCGGCAGCCGCCGCCGGTGCTGAAGTGACGCTGATTTCCGGCCCCACCCATCTCGACACGCCCGCCGGCGTCGCCAAGGTGAGCGTCAAGACCGCCAAGGAGATGTTCGCCGCCGTCCAGCAGGCGGTGAAGGGCGCCAACGTTTTCGTCGCCGTCGCGGCAGTGGCCGACTATCACGTCGCCAATTACAGCGAACGCAAACTGAAAAAGGACGAGCGCCACCCCGGCCTGACCCTGGAACTGGAACAAAACCCCGACATCCTCGCCTGGGCCGCGCAGCAAAAGGGCCTGTTCTGCGTCGGCTTCGCCGCCGAGAGCCACGACGTGCTGGTCAACGCCGAAGCCAAGCGCAAGCGCAAGAACATTCCCCTGCTGGTGGCCAACCGCGCGCAGGACGCTTTTGGGGCGGACGAAAACGAAATCACCCTGATCGACGACGCCGGCCGCCACCCCCTGCCGCGCGGCCGCAAGGCCGACCTCGCGCGCGAACTGATCACGCACATCGCCTCCAAGCTCTAACGCCAAGCACAATGCAGCCATTGGGGTCGGATCATGATTTCGCGGCAGTTGGCGAAATTGTGCTCTGACCCCAATTGCGTTTTGCGAAGTCAAAGCGCCGCACTCTGAATCCAACACCCATGACCAAACTCTCCATCCTCGACCAATCCCCCATCATCAGCGGCCACAACCCGGTCGAGGCCATCGCCGCCACCGTCGAACTCGCCCAACTCGCCGACCAGCTGGGCTACGAACGCTACTGGCTGGCCGAACACCACGGCCTCAACGCCCTGGCCGACCCCTGCCCCGAGATTCTTTTAGCCAGGCTAGGCAGCGTCACCAAGCACATCCGCATCGGCACCGGCGGCATCCTCCTGCCCTACTACTCGCCGTTCAAGGTGGCCGAGCAGTTCCGCATGCTCGAAGCCCTGTTCCCCGGGCGCCTCGACCTCGGCATCGGCCGCGCCCCCGGCGGCGACATGCGCACCGCGCAAGCCGTGATGGGCTCGACCACCGGCGGCAGCTACAACGCCGCCGAATATTTTCCGCAACAGGTGATGGAGCTGATCGCCCATCTCGACGGCGTGATCCCGCCGGACCACCCACATGCCAGCGTGGTGCTGCAGCCGCAATGCGAAACGGCACCGCAAATCTGGGTGCTCGGCTCCTCCGACTATGGCGGCGCGATGGCTGCGCACCTCGGCCTGCGCTTCGCCTTCGCCCACTTCATCAACGCCTATGGCGGCGCCCCGGTGGCGCAAGCCTACCGCGATGACTTCAAACCCACGCCGCACGCCGACCAAACCCGCGGCGCCGTCACCCCGGTGCCCTACAGCGCCGTCGCCGTCTTCGCCATCGCCGCCGAGACGCAGGCACAAGCCGACGAACTCGCCACCTCGGTCGATGTGCGCCGCGTGCAAATGGCTTACGGCATCAACGCGCCCATCGCCACCGTGGACGAAGCCAGAACCCGTGCCGAACATTTCAACGAGCGCGACCGTGCCATCATCGAACGCGAACGCCCACGCGCCGTTGTCGGCACGCCGGACAAGGTAGCCGCGCGCATCCGCGAAGTGCAGGCCGAGTTCGCCGCCGACGAAGTCGTGGTGCTAGGCGTCGCCGCATCCTACAAAGCCCGCCTCAAATCCTACGAACTCCTGGCCCGCGAGTTCGAACTGAAGTCGCGCTAAGCTCACTGCAACTTGGCAGGTCTCTCCCCTTTCAAGGGGGAGGACAGGAGGGGGATGGGGTTAAGCAACGCCTGGCCGCACCTCCTCGCTCCTTGAAGCAAAGGGACGCGCAAGACCCTCTAGAAGGGGATAATGACAAAAAAAGCAACGCAACTTACGGAGACGTTTTCATGGCATCCCACACCACCGCCCACTATTTCCTCGAAGGCCTGAATGAAATCGGCATCGACTATCTCTTTTGCAACCTCGGCACCGACCACGCCCCGCTGATCGAGGAAATGGCGCGCTGGCGCCGCGAGGGCCTGAAGCACCCGAAGATCGTCCTCTGCCCGCATGAAAACGTCGCCATGCACATGGCCGCCGGCTATGCCGCCATGACCGGCCGCGGCCAGGGCGTACTGGTGCATGTGGACGCCGGCACCGCCAACGCCGCCATGGGCATGCACAACCTGTTCCGCTCGCGCGTGCCGGTGCTGCTGATGGCCGGCCGCGCCCCCTTTACCATCCACGGCGAGCTGCCCGGCTCGCGCGACAACTTCGTCCACTTCGTGCAGGAGCCCTACGACCAGGCCAGCGTGGTGCGCCCCTATGTGAAGTGGGAATACAACCTGCACTCCGGCGTCATCGCCAAGGAAGCCCTGCGCCGCGCCCCCACCATGATG
>DATAZV010000271.1:0-9880 GCA_036271855.1 Burkholderiales bacterium | reverse complement strand
GCTTGAGCAACGAACACAAGGGGAGTGGAAATGCAAATCAAGCAAATCGCCGCCGGCATCGCGCTGGCCATATGTATCAACCCGTGGTCCACCGCAATGGCAGCGCCTACCGCGGTTGTCGAAGGCGTGCAGATGCCCGCCTGGGTCGAACGCGGCGGCGCCAGGCAGCCGATCGCGCCCGGCATGCAGTTGAACGCCGCCGACAGGATCACCACCGGGCAGAACTCGCGCCTCCTGCTGCGCCTGGCCGAGGGCAGCACCGTCAAGCTGGGCGAGAACGCCATGCTCTCGCTCGACAAGCTGGAGCAAAGCAGGCAGAACAAGCAAACGTTTCTTTCGGCTGCGCTGGATGTGGCGCGCGGTGCCTTCCGCTTCACCACCGAGGCGGCCAACAAGCTCAACTCGAAGCGCGACGTCAGCATCCACATCGCCACGCTCACTGCGGGCGTGCGCGGCACCGACCTGTGGGGCAAGTCGGCCGGCGACCGCGACGTGGTCTGCCTGATCGAAGGCCACATCGCCGTGCAGCGCGAGCAGGACGCCGCCATCGACATGGCGCAGCCCCTGCAGTTCTATATCGCGCCGAAAACCGCCGACGGAAAGGCCGACCGCTCCAAGCCCGACCCGCAGGTGGCCGCCGTCAGCGAAGACCAGTTGAAACTCTGGGCGTTGGAAACCGAAATCGCCGCCGGCCAGGGCGCCGCGCGCAAGGGCGGCAAGTTCAAGCTCACCGCCATGGCCAGCCCCGACCAGAACGCCGCGCTCAAGGCCTATCAGGACTTGCGCGCCGCCGGCTACCCCGCGCAAATCTACCCGGTGGGCAATGCGGCCAAGCGCAGCTATGAAGTGCGCATCCCCGGCCTGGCCTCGAAAGAAGACGCCGACAACCTGGCGCCGAAAATCGAAGCCATCACCGGCGTGAAGCCGGGCGCCTGAGCGAAATCGCAGCCTGAAAAAGCCGGGGCGACCCGGCTTTTTTCATTCCGCGCCCACGTTGCGGTCTACCGGGGTTTTGCGCGTACCATAGGCGCCGCCGCGGGCACGCGCGGCGCCGTTTCGCATACCAAGACATCCAGTGCCCGACACCCAGACCCTCCCCAGCCCCGCACCGCCCGCCCACGCCTATGTAGTGCTGGGCATCGGCGTGCTGATCGTCTCGACAGCCGCCATCCTGATCCGCTATGCGCACGCGCAGGGTGTGCCTTCGCTTGCCATCGCCGCCTGGCGCCTGACGCTGGCCGCGCTCTGGCTGGCGCCGGTGGCGCTGATGCGCTGCCGCGCCGAACTGCACGCGTTGAAGCCCACGCAATGGGCGCTGGCCCTGGCTTCCGGCGCCTTTCTCGGCGTGCATTTCGCCAGCTGGATCGCTTCGCTGGAGTACACCACCGTTGCTTCGAGCGTGGCCCTGGTCACCACCAACCCGATCTGGCTGGCGCTATTCGCCTGGACCTTCCTGCACGAGCGCCTGTCGCTGCGCTTGTCACTGGCCATCGGCCTGGCGCTGATCGGCAGCGTGGTGATTTTCATCGCCGACCGTAATTCGGAAATCGCCACCCGTCCGCTGCTGGGCAACGGCCTGGCGGTGCTGGGCTCGCTGGCCATTTGCGGCTATTTGCTGATCGGCCGCAAGCTGCGCGCCGCCATGGGGTTGCTGCCCTACATCAGCATCGTCTACGCCAGCGCCGCCGTCTGCCTGATGGCCGCGGCGATCGTCGCCGGCGCGCAACTGCACGGCTATGGCCCCGCCGGCTGGCTGCTGCTGGGTGCGCTGGCCCTGGGTCCGCAACTGTTCGGCCACAGCGCGGTCAACTACGCGCTCAAATATTTTCCGGCAACGGTGATCGCCGTGGCCGTGCTGGGCGAGCCGATCGGCTCCTCCGCGCTCGCCTGGCTGCTGTTCGACGAGGGCATCGGCCCGGCGAAGTTCTTCGGCATGGCGCTTTTGCTCGGCGGCATCTTTCTCGCCGCCACCGCCAAGTCACGTTAAAGCGCGCGACGCCCTACTGCTTGTAAGCCTCGGTCTGGATCGTGAGCTTGATGTCGTCGCCGATCAGCGGCAAAAACGCCTTCATGCCGTAGTCCGAGCGCTTCAGCTCGCCCACCGCGTTGGCGCCGCATTGCTCCTTCTTGCTGCGCGGGTGCGCCCCGCAGACGAAGTTGATCACCGTCAGCGTCAGCGGCCTGGTGACGCCCAGCAGCGTCAATTCGCCTTCCACCGCCACCAGCTTGTCGCCTTCGAAGCGAAAACGCGTGCCCTTGTAAGTCATGGTCGGGAACTGCTCGACGTTGAAAAACTCCTTGGCCTTGAGGAATTTTTCCATCGGCGCGATGCCGGTGGAAATATCCGCCGTATCCACCGTCACTTCCATGCTGCCGGTTTTCGCCTCGCGGTCCAGGGTGATCCTGCCGGAAGTCTTGGTGAAAATGCCGGTGTGATTCGAAAAGCCGTTGTGGCTGACCTCGAATTTCGGAAAGGTGTGCGCGTTCTCGATTTCATACACCACCGGTGCCGCCTGCGCCACGCCGGCGCCCAGCAGCAACGCCAGCCCGCTCCCCAATGCCTGCAATCTGCTCTTCATGTTGTCTCCTTTTTGGATTTTGTAAAAGCCGCAAAGCTATTTTTTCAGGTACACCTTGAACCGCACCGCCACCTCGTTTGCCACCACGCTGGTATCGGCCCACGGCCCTTCGCCGATCTTGAAGTCGTTGCGCTTCACCGGCACCATGCCCTCGATCAGGGTGCCGCCGGCATCCGCCTTGGCGGTGAAGCTCGCCGTCACGTCGCGCGTCACGCCCTTCAGCGTGAATTTGGCCGGCGCCTCGAAGCGCCCGCCCGCGGCCGCCTTGGCGCCGCCGCTGATGACAAAGCTCGACTTCGGATATTTCTTGGTGTCGAACCAGGAGTCGGACTGGATGTCGCTGTTCCATCCCGCATCGCCGAAGTCCACGCTGGTCACGTCCACTTCCACATTCGCTTTGGTCGCTTCCGGCTTGGCGGCGTCGAAGCTGATTTGCGCCGTGAATTTGCGGAACTTGCCTTCGCCCGGCACGTTCTCCTGCTTGAAGCCGAAAGTGACCTGGCTCTTGCCCATGTCCACCGCCTGCGCATAAACGGCGTCGCCCGCGAGCAACAGCAAAAGGCCCAGGCAAATGCGGAAAATCGATGTCATCGTTGCATCCATCAAAAAGGATTCATCCGGTCCAGCAGGTTGTCGCGGTCCAGAAAATGGTGCTTGAAGGCCGCCGCTACATGCAGCGCCACCATTACCGCCAGCGAGTAGTTCAGGGTCACATGCAAAAAGCGCAGGCTGTCGGCCGTCTCCTTGTTACGTTCGAGAAGGTCGGGCAGTTGCAGGGCGCTGATGCCGAACGGCACGGTAGGCACCCCGGTAGAGGAGGAATACAGCCAGCCGCTGAGAGGAATCGCCAGCATCAGCAGATACAGCAGCGCATGCAGGGCGCCCGCCGCATGCCGCTGCCACGGCGCCATGCGCGGCGGCAGGGAGGGCGGCTTGTGGCCCATGCGCCACAACAGGCGCAGCAGCGCGAGGGAAAACACCGTCACGCCGATCCACTTGTGATACGAGTAAAGCACCAGCTTGGCCGGGCTGAACTTCAGCCCCGTCATGTACAGCCCGAGGCAAAAGCCGCACAGGATCAAGAGCGCGAGCAGCCAGTGCAGCGCGATCGCGGTACGGGTGTAGCGGGGCGGGGAATAAGCGGAGAGCATTGTTGTTTGGGGCCGGGCAGGCGCGATTGTACCGGCGCCCCGCGCCGGATTTTTGCCGTATTGAGAATCGATTGGGCCGCGACTGAGAAGCATCTACTGTCCGCGCCCGATTTTTCTTCGCGTTTTCAGAGGAGAAATGCAATTTTCGCCTGCCAGGTACGCGCGCAATTTTCTGATCTGAAATTAATCCCGCACATCATTCTTGCCCGG
Source organism: Burkholderiales bacterium (assembly GCA_036271855.1). GTDB lineage: Bacteria > Pseudomonadota > Gammaproteobacteria > Burkholderiales > JAEUOS01 > JAQGMJ01. Next base: position 5,940 of record DATAZV010000271.1, on the reverse strand, counting down.
TAGCATGCATCGCTTCTCGCCGCAGTGCCGCAAAACGAAAGTGAATGAAATGCGTTCTCGCTTCACCCGACCGCTTACGATAGCAGCGATGTGCCTGGTCCTGGCTTCAGGTGTGGCGCGCGCCGCTTTGACTGACGAAATCCAGGTCTACACCGACGACATCAACGACCCCGGCAAATTCGGCCTTGAGCTGCACGTCAACACCACACCCAAGGGCAACGCCCAGCCCGGCTATTCCGGCGAAGTCGTTACCAATCACGGCCTGCGTGTCACGCCCGAGTTTTCCTACGGACTGTCGAAGGACTTCGAGGCCGGCCTCTACCTGCCGAGCTCCTACAACAACGGCAACTGGAGCCTGGGCGGCTACAAGCTGCGCCTGAAGTGGGTGCCGCTGAAAGCCGACCAAGCCCAAGGCGGCTTTTTCGCCGGCGCCAATGGTGAACTGGCCAACACCAATTCCAAATTCGAGGCCTGGCGCCACAACTTCGAATTGCGCATCATGGGCGGCTGGCGCAACAAGGACTGGCTGTTCGCCGTCAACCCGGTATTCAACTGGGCCCTGTCTTCCAGCCAGGAAATGCCGAAGCCGAAGAACCCGCAATTCGCGCAAAGCTACAAGGTGGCGCGCACGGTAGTCGACGGCGTCGCGGTGGGTCTGGAGTACTACAACGAAATGGGCGCCCTGGGCAGCTTCGACCCCTCCGGGCAGCAGAGCAAGACCTTGTACTACGCGGTCGATGTCACCCGCGGCCGGCTGCCCTTCAACTTCGGCATCGGCCGCGGCCTCACTGGCGCCACCGACAAGTGGACCGTCAAGGCGATTTTCGAAGTCCCTTTCTCCCTCTAGGCTTAGCCGTGTGCTGCCCGCACCTTGGCGCCGGATGCGGCCCATAACCGGGCGGGCTTCCCGTGCCCCCGCTTTTTTGGCTAGAATGGCGGCTTCAAACCTGTCCGGACATTTGGCGGCAGGCGCCCGAGGGCGCTGCAGCGCGTTTATGCCCGCAGGCGTACATTAGGCACCCCCATATTCGGTCCCGCGCCAGTGCCGCGCGGGCACAGCAACCCGGCGCCACCTTTCCCGCCCCATTTACCGGAGCCCCCATGAACAAACCCGTAGACCAAGCCCTTTCCTCCATCGCCCAGGTGTCCTACTGGATCAAGGGCGAGAAAACCACCGGCACCACCACCCGTGTAGGCGAAATCACCAACCCCGCCACCGGCCAGGTGACCAAGCAGGTGCCCTTCGCCAACGCCAAAGACATCGACACCGCCGTGCAGGCCGCGAAAGCCGCTTTCCCGGCCTGGCGCGACACCCCGCCGCTGCGCCGCGCCCGCGTGATGCAAAAGTTCCTCACGCTGATGCAGGAAAACACCAACGAACTCGCGCGCCTGGCCAGCGAAGAGCACGGCAAGACCCTGCCGGACGCGGTCGGCTCCGTCACCCGCGGCATCGAAGTGATCGAATTCGCCTGCGGCATCCCGCACCTGCAAAAGGGCGAGCATTCGGAAAACGTCGGCACCGGGGTCGATGCCCACACCCTGCGCCAGCCGCTCGGTGTCTGCGTCGGCATCACTCCGTTCAACTTCCCCGCCATGGTGCCGCTGTGGATGTTCCCGGTATCGATTGCCACCGGCAACACCTTCGTCCTGAAGCCCAGCGAGAAGGTGCCCTCCTGCTCGATGAAAATGGCCGAGCTGTTCAAGCAGGCCGGCCTGCCCGACGGCGTGTTCAACGTCGTCCATGGCGACAAGGAAGCCGTCGATGGCCTGATCACCCACCCGGACGTCAAGGCCGTCTCCTTCGTCGGCTCCACCCCCATCGCCCAGTACATCTACGAAACCTGCGCCAAGGGCGGCAAGCGCGTGCAGGCACTCGGCGGCGCGAAAAACCACGCGGTGGTCCTGCCCGACGCCGACCTCGACTTCACTGCTGATGCATTGGTCGGCGCCGGCTACGGCTCGGCAGGTGAACGCTGCATGGCCATCTCCGTTGTGGTGGCCGTCGGCGGCATCGGCGACGCGCTCATCGCCAAGGTCGTCGAGAAGGCGAAGAAAATCGAAGTCGGCCCCGGCGACAAAAAGGGCGTCGAAATGGGCCCGCTGGTCACCAAGGCCCATCGCGACAAGGTCAAGGGCTACATCGACAAGGGCGAGGCCGAAGGCGCCACCATGGTGATGGACGGACGCAACAAGGTCGTGCCCGGCTACGAAAACGGCTTCTACCTCGGCACCACCCTGTTCGACAACGTCAAGACCAACATGACGATCTACAAGGACGAGATCTTCGGCCCGGTGCTTTCCGTGCTGCGCGTCGACACGCTTGCGGATGCCATCAAGATGGTCAACGACTGCCCCTTCGCCAACGGCACCGCCATCTTCACCGCGTCAGGGGGCGCCGCGCGCAAGTTCGAAAACGAAATCGAAGTCGGCATGGTCGGCGTCAACGTGCCGATCCCCGTGCCGATGGCCTTCTTCTCCTTCGGTGGCTGGAAGCAATCGATCTTCGGCGACTACAGCGTGCACGGCATGGACGGCGTGCGCTTCTACACCCGCCCGAAAGTCATCACCACCCGCTGGACCACCAGCGAAGTGGCCACCACCTCCTCACTGCACATGCCGACGATGGGCTAATCGCAAACGAAAAAGCAGCAGGCCGAAGCAACAAGACGGCGCCTTCGGGCGCCGTTTCCGTTTGCGCCGGCACGCGGATTTCGGCACACTGCGGCTTCGATCAAAGCCCGCGAGAGGCCGAAATGAAGTCCCGCTCCAAATCCAACAAAAAAACGCTGTTCATCATTTTCGGCCCCTTGTTTGTTGTCGCCGCTGCGGCCGTCGGCGGTGGCTATTGGTTTTTCAAATACAAGGCCCCCAGGTTGCTGGATGAAGAAAAGGCCGCTTATGCCCAGGGCCTGAAGGAGGGCGCATCGATGACCGAGCAAGCCTGCTACGAGCGCGCCGTCAGGGTGCTCAAGAGTCCCGAGGGCCAGTCCGTTTTCGGCAACGTCCGCAGCAGCGAAGCCTTCAAGGGCTGCCTGCAAAGCAGCCAGCCGCAAAAAACGTTTTGCGAGGCAGTACCCAGGGAAGAGGATGTCATGGCCGCCATCGCCTGGCAGCTCGAAACCTGCGCCAGCTTCGATGTCGACGAGCGCTACTGCCGGCCCACCGTGACCGCGCTCCGGAAATATTGCGCCTCGCCCGCGCGTGCGGCCAAGCTTCGCGCAGCGGGCGGCGCCGCGCCCACACCCGTCGGCGTCGGTGCAGGGAAATAGCCTGCGCGACCGGCATTTGTTCCTGCACTTGTTCTAGCGCAGCCTGCTGCCCGTCATCGCGTCCGGGTCCAGCAGGCTCCACTCGACGATTCCGATGTAGCCGTCGCGCGCCGCCACCACCATGGTGGCGCCGTCGCTATGCACCATCGCGCCCGGCTTGGCGTCGTGCGCCTCGGTCCAGCCGACCGCGCGGCGCACGAAAATATCGATCTTGTTCACCGTCGCCGTGCACTCGATCAGCCCGAAGGCGCGCACCTGGCGCAGCACGTCTTCCACCCCGCGCGAAAAATCCAGCTTGCGCTCTTCCGCCCGCCAGTGCTTCCAGTAGCTGCCCGTGCCCTGCGCCCGCGCGCTGTCCCACAAGGCGGTGAAGTCACCCGCCACCCGCGTCGCCAGGCGCCGGGACGCCATCTGGATTTTCAGGTCCAGGCTCTCGTGGCTGTCGGCCTCCGATAGCGCGAAACTCTCCTGCGCCAGCAGGTCGCCGCTGTCGAAAGCCGGCTCCACCTTGTGGCAGCTCACCGCCCAGGAGCGCCGTCCTTCCAGCAGGGCCTGCACCGCCGGGTAAGGCCCGCGCGCCTCCGGCAACGGCGAGGCATGCAGGTTCACCGCGTATTTCAGGCTGGCTCGCCAGTCCGGAATTTTCCAGTTGTAACTCGCCACCACCAGCGCCTCGCAGCCCTGCGCCGCCAGCGCTTCCAGGTCGGCCGGCGTCAGGCGCGACAACTGGATGTCGATTCCGAGTTTCTGCGCCGCCTCGATCACCGCCTTGTTGCGGTGGACCCGCCCGTCCACCGGCGGCGCAAACAGCTTCAGCGGTTGCCAGCCGGCCTGCACCAGCGCGTTCAGCACGCCCAGGTAACGGTCGCTCGCGGTGATCGCAAATCGCATGGTTTTTCCTTGCATTGATCTTTTCTTGCGCCGCTTATTATGCGCGCCGGGGATGGCAAACCGGAACTATTCCGGCCCATCGCCCGCATGCATACTTCTGGTTGCAACCATGTCCGCCGACGCCCTTTACGAACAAGCCTCCCGCCACATCCAGGCCGGCGACTACGCGCGCGCCGAGGCCGGCCTGCGCCAGGCGTTGGAGTTCGACCCCGCTCACGCCGCCGCCCACGGCAATCTCGGCTACGTGCTCGCCCGCCTCGGGCGTAGCGAAGAAGCCGAAGCCGCCTACCGCCGCAGCCTCGAACTCAATCCCGCCCTCGCCGAAATCCAGCTCAACCACGGCGCCGTCCTCGCCCGCTTGAAGCGCCTGCCCGAAGCCGAAGCCGCCTACCTGCGCGCCATCGCCCTGCGCCCCAATGCCCCGGCGGGCTGGTCCAACCTCGGCACCTGCTACGCCTGCATGCAACGCGAGCTTGAGACCGAAGAGTGCCACCGCAAAGCCATCGCGCTGGACCCTACCTATGCCCCCGCGCGCTACAACCTGAGCTACCTGCTGCTGCGCCAGGCCCGCTTCGAGGAAGGTTGGGCCGCCTTCGAAGCACGCGACTGGTACGCCCCGTTCGCCGCGCAACTGCGCTGCCCGCGCTGGCGCGGCGAAGACCTTGCGGCCAAGCGCGTCCTCATCTCCTACGAACCCGGCCATGGCGACATGATGTTTTTCGTCCGCTATGCGCCGCTGCTCAAACAGCGCGGCGCCGCCACCACCACGCTCATCTGCCACCCCGGCCTGCAAACCCTGCTCACCGGCCTGCCCGGCATCGACAAAATTTTGCCGATCAACACACCCCTGGATGCCGACGCCTACGACTGCTGGACCCCGCTGGCCAGCCTGCCGCACTACAGCGGCACCCGCGAGGGCAACATCCCCGCCCGCATTCCCTACCTGCACGCCGCACCCGAGCGCATGCAAGCCTGGGCCGCGCAACTCCCCGCCGGCCCGCGCATCGGCCTGGTGTGGAAAGGCAATCGCCATTTCGAAAACGACGCCGACCGCTCGCTGCCCGCACTGCAATCGCTGGCGCCGGTTCTCGCCGTCCCCGGCCTCAACTTCATCAGCCTGCAAAAAGGCGCCGGCGAGAACGAAAACGCGACGGGTCTGCTCGACTTCGGCCCACAACTCGCCAACTTTTCCGACACCGCCGCCCTGGTAATGAACCTCGACCTGGTGATCAGCGTCGACACCGCCGTCGCCCACCTCGCCGCCGCGCTCGGCAAACCCTGCTGGCTGCTCCTGCCCGACTACAAGACCGACTGGCGCTGGTTCACCAATCGTAGCGATTCGCCCTGGTACCCGGATGTGATGCGCCTGTTTCGCCAGCCCCGTGGCGGCAACTGGGACCCGGTGTTGCGCGAAGTCGCCATCGCGCTGTCGCAATGGACGGCAAACATGCCACCGGCGGCGCAAACCTGATTGCTTCCACACTGCATTTTCGGCAAACTGCGCTACCCGCATCGCCAGCCCACAGCGCACCAGCCCACCGGAATCCGGCCCATGGCAACCAGCTCGAACAAAAAAATACTGCTGTTCATCCTCGGCACCCTCGCGCTGATCGCCATCGCGGTGGTTGGTGGCGGCTACTGGTGGTTCAAATACAAATCCGCGGACTATTTCAAGGACACCCAGGCCGCTTATCTCGAAGCGCGCAAGGCCGGCGGCGGCATGACCGAGCAAGCCTGCTACAACCGCGCCGCCGCCGCCTTGAAGACTGCCGAGGGCAAC
>DATAZV010000270.1:0-14181 GCA_036271855.1 Burkholderiales bacterium | reverse complement strand
AGGTTGATTGACTGAATCCCCATAAGGGATGCGGCACAACTCAAGATCATGTACGGACTGATTGACCAACAGCCAGATTAGCTCCGGGATAACCGCTTCACTGTCTCGCTGATTGGCATAACTTTCGAGTTCACCCGCTGTAACTAGCTGGGTATGTTCCATCCCTCACCTCGCTTCATCCGGCGAGCGCAGCGGTACACGTAGCCATCGCATGGCTGGGTCCGAAGTCGCTTCTTTGTCGGTGCGGCAGTATGATACGCCGGCAGTTTTTAACTGAATAGTGTGTTCTACGACACGTGTCCTAGAACACACGCCGCGCGGTACAACTAAAAGATGCATTCGGTTCGCTTCATTCAGCACGAATGCCTTCCAAAAATGGAGACAAAATGCCCTACCCCTCAGGCACACCCGCTCGCGCCACCCTCTGCGTCCTCCTCACCCTAGCCTGCGCAAGCTGCTCCACCCCCGGCCCCCTCACCTCGTCCGCCGCCCCGCACTACGTCATCGACCCAAGCTGGCCCAAGCCGCTCCCGGACCTCTGGGTACTAGGCGGCCTGGGCGGGGTGTGCGTGGACCGCAATGACCATGTGTTCATTTTGAATCGGCAGGACGTGGCGGATGGGGATTTGAATGGGGGGCGGCTGGCGCCTTCGATCATCGAGCTGGATGCGGCGGGCGGTGTGGTGAATTCGTGGGGCGACCATAAGGTGATGGATGCGCGCCTGCATTCTTGCCATGAGGACGCGGAAGGCAACATGTGGGTGGCGGCGGCGCCTTCGGGGGTGGTGCAGAAATATTCGCACGATGGGTCGCGGTTGTTGATGCAGATCGGGGTGCGGGGGACGCTGGATACGGCGGACGGGACGGATAAGGGCAAGCCGCTGAATTCGCCGGCGGCGCGGTTTACTTCGCCTTCGTCGATTTACGTGGACCGCGCCAATGGCGATGTGTATGTGGCGGATGGCGAGAGCCCGGGGCAGAACAAGCGGGTGGCGGTGTTCGATAAGTCGGGGAAGTTTTTGCGGCAGTGGCTGTTGCCGCATATGCAGAGCGTGCATTGCCTCTCGATGTCGCGGGCGGGCGAGGTGTATGTGTGCAGCCGTACCGAGTCGAAGGTCGAGGTGTACGACAAGATGGGCAAGTTGCTGCGGACCATGGCGGTGCCGTGGACGCCGGTGACGCCGCCGGCGGATGGCAAGTTGAAGGAGACGGGCGGGTCGGCAGTCGCCATCGATTTTTCGCCGGACCGCGAGCAGAAGTGGATTTACGTGATGAACCAGAACAACGCGCGGGTGGATGTGTTCGAGCGGGCCTCGGGCAAGCTGCTGACTTCGTTCGGGCGGCCGGGCACCTTCGTGGGGGAGTTCAACCAGGCGCACGGGATTGCGGTGGATACGCAGGGGCGGGTGTACCTGGCGGAGAATCGCGGGCGGCGGGTGATGCGCTTTGTGCTCGCGCCGTAGCGGGCGGTAGTCGAGGGAAATGAGGAGCGCAATGCGGCGGCAATCAGGGGGCGCAATGAGCGGCGCCGGCCGCTGTAGGACGGTGTAGGAGAAAGCTGGACAGATTCTGCGTTGGGGTTATGAAAAGATTTGCGGCGTGCAAAAGCCGGTTTATCAACCGTTGGGCTTGGCATGACGTTTATCTTCATGGCGATGGTTCGGGACCCTCCTCGGTCACCCGACCCCATGCCTCAAAAACCTAACAGGAGAATCACATGTCCAAATTACTCGCTACCCTGACGGCGGCTATTTTCGCCACCGCCTTTGCCACCACGGCTTTTGCCGAGGATATGCACAAGGTCGACAAGGCGGAAAACAAGGAAATGAAGGTCGACGCCAAGGCCGACTCGAAGGAAGCCAAGGCCCAGGCCAAGGCCGACCGCAAGGCCGCCAAGGCGCAGGCCAAGGCCGACAAGAAGGCCGCGCTGGCGCAAGCCAAGGCCGACAAGGTGAGCGCCAAGCAGGAAGAGAAAAAGGCGGACGCCGCGGCCAATACGGCGGAGCGCAAGGCGCAGTAAGTCAACTCAAGCATGGCCGGCCGCGGCGGGTTGCGGCAGGGCGTGCTGAAAAGGGGCCGGCCGCGGTGAAAAGCGGCCGGTCTTTTTTTATGGGGTGTGTGGAGGCCAGAGGGGGCGGGGGAGCGGCATGCGATTGCCATCGCTCCGCGCCCGAAAATCGGCGGCCGGAGCACCATTTCGCGAAGTGCCGCGAAATTATTCATTTGCAAATGAGCGACGCCGCATTTCGTTGCGGGCGGCGCGAGGGTGCGCTTGCTTCGAAGGCGTGAGCCAGGGCTACCTCTTGGTCGCGACGCGCGCATGCCAACGGGATAAGTGGCTTCAGTGTGTGCCGGTAACCGCGCGGTTGCGGCCATTGCGTCGCCAAAGGGTTATTAACGTTTACCCTTGGTTTGCGAAAAATGGTCAACCGTTGGGCGGGGCGTGGCGTTTTTATCAGCACAACCGTACCTGCACCAAGTGCGGATGTATAAAAAACCCATACACAGGAGAAACACATGTCGAAGATTCTCGCAGCACTCGTAGCCGGTTTGTTCGCTTCCGCCGTTTTCGCCGCTGATGCACCGGCCGCTGCGCCTGCTGCCGCGCCGGCCGCCGCTGCGCCGGCGAAGGCTGATGCCAAGGCCGACAAGGCGAAGGCCGCTGCCGATGCCAAGGCTGCAAAAGCCAAGGCCTCTGCTGACGCGAAGGCTGCCAAAGCCAAAGCCAAGGCCGACAAGGCGAAGGCTGCTTCCGATGCGAAGGCTGCCAAGGCGAAGGCTGCTGCCGATGCCAAGGCCGCAAAGACCAAGGCCGCCGCCGACGCGAAGGCCGCGAAAGCCGCTCCGGCCAAGTAATTTGCGCTTGACCTCCTCGGTCAAGTAAAGAGACCGGCGTAAGCCGGTCTTTTTTCGCCCGCGTTTTGCGGATTGTTAATTTTTGTGTCTTCGGGCCTCGAGGGGGCCGCTGCGCCGGCCGCGGGACTTCAGGCGAGCTCGAAGGCCGGGACAACGGCGGGCAGGGTGACCTTGAAGGTGCTGCCGAGGTTGACGGCGGATTGCACTTCGATGCGGCCGTCGAGGCGCTCGACGAAGCGCTTGACCACCGCCAGGCCGACGCCGATGCCGTCGTAGGCTTCGTCGGCATGCATGCGCTGGAACAGCTTGAACAGGCGGCCGGTGTTGGCCATGTCGAAGCCGCAGCCATTGTCGCGTACGTGGATCACAGCCTTGTCACCGGCGTCTTCGCGCCAGATTTCGATTTTCGGGGCGGTGCTTTTGGCGGAGTATTTGAGCGCGTTGCTGACCAGGTTTTCCAGCACCTGCTGCAGCATGGTGGGGTCGCCGACGACTTCGCCCAGCGGCTGCAGGTGAATCGTGGCGCCGGGGTATTGCAGGCGGTATTCGCCGATGAAGGCGGTGAGCAGGGGGTCCAGCGCGCAGGGGGCGGGGGTGATTTTTTTGGCGCTGTCGCGCGAGTATTCGAGCACGGCGTCGACCAGCTTGTTCATCCGGTTGCCGTTGTAGTGGATGCGTTCGAGCAGGCGGCGGCTGTCGGCGTCGAGGCCCTGGTTTTCCAGCAGCAGGCCGGAGAAGCCGTTGATCGCGCGCAGGGGGGCGCGCAGGTCGTGCGAGAGGGAGTAGCCGAACATTTCGAGGTCGCTGGTGCGCTCGGCCACCTGGCGCTCCAGGTTGGCGTTGAGGGAGGCCAGGGCGCGCTGGGTGCGGCGCAGCTCGCTGACGTCGTAGAGGACGAAGATGTAGCGCATGCCGTCTTCCAGCGGCAGCGGGCTGGCGTTGACGGCGAACAGGGCGCGCTGCTTGCCGCCGTGCAAATAGGCCAGCTCGAAGCCGGACACGCTGCGCCCGGCGCTGAGGTTTTCGTACATCGCGCGGCGCCTTTCGGGGTCGGCGACGATGCCGATTTCGGCGGCGGTCTTGCCCAGCAGCTCACTTAGTGAAACCCCCGACATGTCGACGCCGGCCTGGTTCACCTGCTCGATCTCGCCGCGCGGGGCGCGCGAGATGATGATGGGAATGGGGGCGGTGTTGAAGAAGTGGCGCAGGGTGTTTTCGGCGGCGTCGCGCGCGCGCTCGGTGCGCTGGAAGCCGATCAGGATGAAGCCGGCGACGGTGAGCAGGTTGAACAGCGGAATGATCACCAGGTTGCGCACTTCGGTGCCCCAGGCCAGTTGCGCGCCGAACATCGCGCTGCCCTGCGCCAGGTAGGCGGCGCCGACGAATATGAAGCCGGACAGGCGGCTGGCGCGGTAGCCCTGCCACAGGCAGTAGCCGATGCCGATGACGGTGAGGCCGGCCAGGCTGTAGAACACTTCGATGATGCGGTGGGCGGCGGCGGCGCCGGCCAGCGCGACGGCGAAAAACAGGGCCAGCGCCATGCCCAGCTGGCGCAGGCGCCAGCGCTTGTCCGGCACCAGGGCGTAGGCGCCCAGCAGGATGGTGGTGAGGCCGGCGGAGGCGAACAGGGCTTCGATGGCGCGGAAGGCGGGCTCGGTTTCGCCGTTGTAGTGGAACGCCCAGCGCAGGGTGTAGGCGAGCGCCGCAAAGGCCCACAGCAGCAGGTAGCGGTGGCCGCGGTTGATCGCGTAGAGGTAGAAAAAGGCGGCGCAGGCCAGGCCGTTGACGGCGATGCCGACGATGATGGTCTGGACCAGGGGATTGAACAAGTCGCTGTACACGTTGGGCGCTCGGGATGATGCGTTGTTCAGCCCCGCTGCCGGGGTCGCGCTGCCGGAACATTATAGCCAGCGCGCTTTTGATTTTCGCGCTGCGCCGCAGCGGATGCGGCGCGAAAAACGGTTATGCGCCGGAAAAGTGTTTGCCACCGGCGCGGCACGCCCGCCCCGGGGCCTGCGCGGGCGCGGCGCCGGCGCCCCGCCTTACACCGGGTCGCCGGCCGGGTCCTCCGGCGGGGCTTCGTTCTGGCGCGAGCGCCGGCGCTCTTCCTCGTCGTGCTTCTTGCGGCCGAGGCGGTTGTTCAGGCGGTCGAGGTAGAGGTAGATCACCGGGGTGGTGAACAGGGTGAGCATCTGGCTCAGGACCAGGCCGCCGACCATGGTGAAACCCAGCGGGCGCCGCAATTCGGAACCGGTGCCGTGGCCGAGCATCAGGGGCAGGGCGGCCAGCAGCGCGGCCATGGTGGTCATCATGATCGGGCGAAAGCGCAGCAGGCAGGCCTGGCGGATCGACTCTTCCGGTTTCAGGTGCTGGTCGCGCTCGGCCTGGATGGCGAAGTCGACCATCATGATGCCGTTCTTTTTCACGATGCCGATCAAAAGGATGATGCCGATCAGCGCGATCACCGTCAGGTCGTAGTGGAACAGCAGCAGCATCAGCAGCGCGCCGACGCCGGCCGAGGGCAGGGTCGAGAGGATGGTGATCGGGTGCACGTAGCTCTCGTAGAGCATGCCGAGGATGATGTAGACGGCCACCAGGGCGGCGGCGATCAGGTAGGGCTGGGACTGCAGCGAGCTCTGGAAGGCCTGCGCCGTGCCCTGGAAGGTGCCGATGATGGAGCGCGGCATGCCCATGGCGTAGACCTCCTTCTGGATCGCCTCCACCGCCTGGCCCAGCGAGGCGCCGGCGTTGAGGTTGAAGGACAGGGTGACCGCCGGGAACTGCGCCTGGTGGTTGATCGACAGGAAGGCGACGTGCTGGGTGTCGTAATGCACGAAGGTGGACAGCGGCACCTGCTGGCCGGTCAGCGGCGACTTGACGTAGATGCGTTGCAGGGTATTCGGGTCGCGCTGCAGCTCGGGGGTGATTTCCAGGATCACGTGGTAGGTGTTGAGCTGGGTGAAATATTGCGTCACCTGGCGCTGGCCGAAGGCGTCGTAGAGGGTCTGGTCGATCACCTGCGGCGAAATGCCGAAGCGCGCGGCCTGGTCGCGGTCGATGGTCATCGACAGCATGGTGGAGGAGGTTTGCTGGTCGGTGGCGACGTCCTTGATCTGCGGCAGGGTGCGCAGCTTGGCCATCAGCTTGGGCGCCCATTCGTTCAGCTCGCTTAGATTGGGGTCCTGCAGGGTGTACTGGTACTGGGTGCGCGACAGGCGGCCGCCGACGTTCAGGTCTTGCGCCGCCTGCAGGAAAAAGGTGGCGCCGGGGACGGCGGCGAACTTGGCGCGCAGGCGGGTGATGATCTCGTCGGCGCCGGCGCTGCGCTGGTTGCGCGGCTTCAGGCCGATGAAGACGAAGCCGTTGTTCAGCGGCCGGAAGCCGCCCACCGAGGTGGCCCAGCTTTGCACGTCCGGGTCCTTGGAAATGATGTCGGTGAGCTGGTGCTGCAGGCGCACCATTTCCTCGAAGGAGACGTCCTGCGCGGCGTCGGCCAGGCCGGCGATGATGCCGGTATCCTGCTGCGGGAAAAATCCCTTGGGTTCGTAGATGTAGAGGACCACCGTCGCCGCCAGCGTCGCCAGGAACACCAGCAGGGTGGGAAACTGGTGGCGCAGCACGAAGTCCAGGCCGCGCTTGTAGCCGTTCAGCATGCGCTCGAACCAGCCCTCGACGATCATGTAAAAGCGGCCGTGGCGGGCATGCTTTTCGTCCTTGATGAACCTGGCGCACATCATCGGCGTGAGCGTCAGCGAGACGAAGGCGGAGACCGCGATGGTCATCGTCACGGTGACGGCGAACTCGCGGAACAGGCGGCCGATGATGCCGCCCATCAGCAGGAGCGGAATGAACACCGCCACCAGCGACAGGCTGATCGACAGGATGGTGAAGCCGATCTCGCCGGAACCCAGCAGCGCCGCCTGCATCGGGTCCATGCCGTCCTCGATATGGCGGTAGATGTTTTCCAGCATCACGATGGCGTCGTCCACCACGAAGCCCACCGCGATGGTCAGGCCCATCAGCGACAGGTTGTCCAGGGTGTAGCCCAGCAGGTACATCAGGCCGCAGGTGCCGAGCAGCGCGATCGGGATGGTGACGCCGGGGATCACCGTGGCCCAGACGTTGCGCAGGAACAGGAAGATCACCATCACCACCAGGCCGATGGTCAGCAGCAAGGTGTATTCGACGTCGTGCACCGAGGCCGTGATGGTGGTGGTGCGGTCGATCAGCTTGTCCACCTGCAGCGAGGCCGGCACCGCGGTCATCACCTGCGGGATGGCGGCCTCGATGCGCTTGACCACCTCGATGATGTTGGCGCCGGGCTGCTTGTAGACCAGCAGCAGGATGCCGTTCTTGCCGTTCTGCCAGGCGGTGAGCTGGTTGTTTTCCGGGCCTTCGACGGCCACGCCGACGTCGCGCACCCGCACCGGCGCGCCGTTCTTGTAGGCGACGATGACGTCGTTCCACGGCGCCGCGGCGAGCAGCTGGTCGTTGGTGTAGACCACGTAGTTGTGCGCGGTGCCGTTGATCGAGCCCTTGGGCGCGTTCACCGTGGCGGTGGAGATGACGCCGGCGATGTCTTCCAGCTGGATCCCCAGGGCGGCGATTTTCGCCGGGTCCACCTGCACCCGGATGGCGGGTTTTTGCTGGCCGCCGATCGACACCTGGCCGACGCCGGGGATCTGCGACATGCGCGGCAGGATCACGGTCTCGGCATAGTCGTCCACCTGGGTCGCGGTGAGGACGTCGGAATGCACGGCGTAGATGACGACGGCGGACTCGGCCGGGTTGATCTTGCGGTAGGTCGGCGGGGTCGGCAGGATTTTCGGCAGGAAGCCGGTGGCGGCGTTGATCGCCGACTGGATGTCCTGGCCGGCGGCGTCGATCTGGCGCCCGAGGTCGAACTGCACCGTGATCTGGGTGCTGCCCATCACGCTGGTGGAAGTCATTTGCGCGATGCCGGGAATCTGCGCGAACTGGTTTTCCAGCGGCGTCGCCACCGAGGAAGCCATGGTCTCGGAACTGGCGCCCGGCAGGTTGGCGCTGACCACGATGGTCGGGAAATCCACCTGCGGCAGCGGGGCGACGGGCAGCAGCGGAAAGGCCACCAGGCCGACCAGGAACACCGCCGCCATCAGCAGCGAAGTGGCGATCGGCCGGTGGATGAAGGGTGCCGAGATGTTCACGGGGTCACTTTCCCGCCGCCGCGGGCGCACCCTTGCCGGCATCCGCCGGCGCCTGCTGCGGCGCCACCACCTGCACGTGGGCGCCGGGCTGCAGGCGGTACTGGTTGCTGGTGGTGACGCGCTCGCCCTCCTGCAGGCCGCCCTCGACGATGCTCACGCTGCCGGTATCGGCGCCGATTTTCAGCAGCCGCGCCTCCACCGTGTTGTCCGCCTTCACCACGTAGGCGAACACGCCGTTGGGACCGCGCTGGATCGCCGCCGAGGGCACGGTGAGGGCGTTCTTGCGGATTTCCACCAGCACGCGGGCGTTGACGAAGTCGCCCGGCCAGAGCTTGTTTTCGGCGTTCGGGAAGGTCGCCTTCAGGCGGATGGTGCCGGTGGCCTGGTCGACCTGGTTGTCGATCAGGTTGACCACGCCCTCGCCCAGCGGCGTCCTGGCGTCGCGCGACAGCGCGCTCACCGGCACGCTGCCGGCGGCCAGCGCCTGGCGGATCGACTGCAGCGACTCGGCCGGCAGGGTGAAGATCACCGCGATCGGCTGCACCTGGGTGACCACGACGATGCCGGTGGCGGCGGCGGAATGCACGATGTTGCCGGGGTCGACCATGCGGATGCCGGTGCGCCCCTGGATCGGCGAGCGGATGGTGGTGTAGTCGAGATTGGTGCGGGCGCTGTCGATCGCCGCCTGGTCGCCCGCCACCTGCGCTTCGAGCTGGGCCACGGTGGCGGCCTGGGTGTCCAGGGTCTGCTTGCTGGCGAGCTGTTCCGGGGCCAGGGTCTGGTAGCGCGCCAGGTCGCGGCGCGCGTTGGCCAGCATGGCGGCGTCCTTCGCCTTGGTGGCGCTGGCCTGGTCGAGCGCGGCGCGATACGGGCGCGGGTCGATTTTCGCCAGCAGGTCGCCCTTTTTCACCGTCTGGCCCTCGGTGAATCCCAACGACAGCAGTTCGCCGTCGACCCGCGGGCTCACCGTCACGGTGTAGAAGGCCTGCACCGTGCCCAGGCCCTGGGCATAGATCGGCACGTCGGCGCGCGCCGCCAGCGCCGACTCGACGCGCACCGGCCCGCCGCCGACGCCCCCCTTGGCGGCGGACGCGGCGGCCGGCGGCGCCTGCGCCTGGCCGGGTTCGCCCCACAGGTAGATTGCCGCCAGCACCAGCAGGGCGCCGGCGCCCAGCAGCACCGTGCGCGGCCGTTTGGCGGCGCCGATCACGCGGCTGGTTCCGGCCGCGCGGCTGATGCCAGAGTGATTATCTTCCATCATGTCCCCGATTTTCCTGGTGGTGCTTTTTCTGAACCTGCCTGCGCCGGTGTCTGTTGCGGCGCGGGATTCTGCCAGCCGCCACCCAGCGCGTTGTACAGGCCGAGCACCGCCTGCAGGTGCGCGTACTTCGCCTGCACCAGGGCGTCCTGCGCGCTGAACAGCGCCGTCTGCGTGTTGAGCACGGTGAGGATGTTCACCGTGCCGGAGCGCAATTGCGCCTGGGTGATGTTGTAGGCGCGGGTGGCGGTATTCACCGCCGCCTGCTCGCGCCGCTCCAGCTCGGTCGTCTGCTGCAGCGCCACCAGCGCGTTCTCGACGTTGCCGTAGGCCGAGATCACCGCCTTCTGGTAATTCGCCGCCAGCTCGTCGTAGCGCGCCTTGGCAAACTCGTACTGGCCCTTGAGCGCGCCGCCGTCGAAAATCGGCGCCACCACGCTGGCGGCCAGGGAGTAGACGCCGGTGCCGCCCTTGAACAGGGTGGAAAGGGCGGTGCTGGCGACGCCGCCGGCGGCGGTGAGCGTCAGGCTGGGAAAAAACGCCGCCCGCGCCACCTGGATGTTGGCATTGGCGGCGATCAGCTGGTTCTCCGCCTCGGCGATGTCGGGGCGCCGCGCCAGCAGCTCGGAGGGCAGGCCGGCGCCTACCGTGGGCACCTGGAAGTCGGCCAGCCGGGCGGCGCTGGTTTCGAGGTTTTCCGGCGCCTCGCCGATCAGGATAGCCAGCGCATTGACCATCTGGCGCAACTGCTGGCGCAGCGGCGGAATCACGGCGGCGAGCGTCGCCACGGTGGTCTCTTCCTGTGCCACGTCGAGCGCGGTGACGATGCCCACTTCCATTTGCCGGCGCAGGCCCTTCAGGGTGTTTTGCGCGTTCGCCAGGTTGCCCTCGGCCACCGCCAGGCGGTCGCGCAATTCAATAATTTGAAAATAGGTTTGGGCCACGCTGGTCATCACCGTCAGCTCGATGGTGGCCTGGTCGTTGCGGCTGGCGGCGGCGGCGGCCAGCGCGGCCTGGCGGGCGGCGCGGTTTTTGCCCCAGAAATCGACCATGTAGCTGGCCGACAACTCGGGTGAAATCTGCTTGGCGTTGATGTAGGTGTTGTTGGTGGTGAGGATGCGTTCCTTGAACGCATTGACATCGCCGGAAAGCGAAGGCAGCAGGGCGGCGCCGGCGATGGTGGCCTGGGCGTCGGCCTCGCGCACCCGGGCCATCGCCGCCGCCAGGTCGTAGTTGGCGCGCCGTGCCCGCTCGATGTAGCCGTCAAGCTCGGCCGAGCGGAAGCCGCGCCACCAGTCGGCCGAGGGCCAGGGCGCCGCTTCCCTGTCGGCCGGCTCGTTCCAGGCCGCCGGTACCGGCAGGTCGGGCCGCTTGTAGAACGGGCCGAGATTGCAGCCGGCGAGCAGCAGCGTGGCGGCACAGGCCGCGCCGATGGGAAACCCGCGCCATGACCGCGATTGGCCGGCGCGCAGGCGCGCACCCGATGATCGACCGCCCATGAGTCTCAAACAGGCTCCAGTTCCGGCAAGTGGAAGAGCCGAGATGCTACACGGGGCTACCGCGCCGATCAAACCGTGCTAGCACGTACGCGCAGGCCGGCGGCGGGCGCTTTTGCGCTGCCGCGGCGTCCTGCGCATGCCCGTCAAAACTCCGCTCAGGAGGAAAAACCCGCAGTGTAAGACCGCGCAAGCGGCATAAAAATTCCGCCGCCTGCGCGGCCGGGAAGGCAACCGGGGCGCGATACCTCTGGTTACATCAATGAAGAAAAATTAATTCCCCGGCAGGTGTAATCATTGCCGGACCAGGGCGATCCGGCGCCGCGGCGAAAAAAAACCCGGCGAGCGCGGGCGCTGCCGGGTGAAGTGGCCAGGCCACAGAGGAAAAGCTTCAGGCTACCTGGAAGGTCTTGATGGTGCCGTCGATGACGTTGACGCCGTCCATCAGGTCGCGGGTGCTATCGGCCACCGACTTGACGGCGGCGTGGTTTTCTTCGGTCATCTGCGCGATGCTTTCGACATGGCGGGCGATTTCCTGGCTGGCGGAGCTTTGCTCCTTCAGCGCGTCGCTGATGGTGTGCACCGAGCCGGCGACCTGGTTGGCCGACTCCTTCAGGCGCTGCATGAACTCGCCGGCGCGGTGGGCCGACTCGCGCCCGGCCTTGACGCGCTCGACCGCGCCGTGCATTTCGGCGACGGCGAACTCGGTGTTGCTGATGATTTCGGCGACCGTCTCGCGGATCTCGTTGCTCGAGGCACGGCTTTGCTCGGCCAGCTTGCGCACTTCGTCGGCCACCACGGCGAAGCCACGGCCGCCTTCGCCGGCACGGGCCGCCTCGATGGCGGCGTTCAGCGCCAGCAGGTTGGTCTGGTTGGAGATTTCGCTGATCGCGGTGGCGACGCCGCTGACCTGGGTGGAGCGGCGGCCCAGTTCCTCGATCACCTTGGCGGCATGGTCGACGGCTTCGCCGATCAGGTTCATGTCGTCGGTGGCCTGGTTGATGATCTGCGCGCCCTGGTCGGACATCGATTCGGCCTTTTTGGAGATCGACAGGGCCTCGTTGGCGCTTTCGGACACCTGGCCGATGCTCACCGTCATCTCTTCGACGGCGGCGGCCATGGAAGAGGCCGACTCGGTCTGGTGCTGGGTCGAGGTTTCGACCTGGTTGGAGGCGCTGGTCACCGCCAGGGTCGAGTCCTTGATGGTGGCCGACAGCGTCTGCACCTTCTGCAGCGACTCGCGCATGATCGCCACCACCTGGTTGAAGGCGCCCGACATCAGGGAAATCTCGTCCTTGCTGGTGATCTCGATGGGCCGGGTGAAGTCGAGCGAGCGGGCGATCTCGACCATCGAGTCGCTGGCGCGCTTGACGCCGCGGCTGATCGACAGCGCGGTGAAAAAGGCGCCGGCCAACAGGCCCAGGGCGGCGGCGGCGGAGGCGGCGATCATCACCGCCTTGGCGCGTTCGGCGGTGCTGGTGGCGGTGTCGGTGTCGGCCTGCGCGTATTTGGTGTTGAGCCCGGCGATCTTGTCGAGGTCGTCACGGGTGGTGTTGTACAGGTCGCGCTGCGCGTAGTAGGCCTTCTGGTATTCGAGGAACTGGGTGGTGTAGGCCTTGGCGTCCGGCGCGGCGGCCAGGGCTTTCAGGCTGGCGCCGAGCTCGTCGTTTTTCACCAGCCAGCGCTTCCACTCTCCCTGGAATATTTTCCACTGCGCCGCTTCTTCGGCTTCGGAGGGCAGCGCATCGTATTCGGCCAGCGCTTTTTCGCTGGTCTTCAGGTACTTGGCCTTTTCGTCGAGCGTGACCAGCACCTTCTTGCGCGCTTCGGGGGAAGCGTCGAGGGCGAACATGGCCGGCTCCAGCAGCTTGCGCGAAACATTGGCCATGGCCTCCTTGGCCACCAGCACCGCGGCCACCGAGGGCATGCGGTTTTTGGTGATCGAGCGGGAGGCGGCGTCCATCCCGGCCATGCCGGAAAAGGCGAAGGAAGCGACTAGCCCCAAGGCGACAAGCGCGCCCGCCGACAACAACGCCAGCTTGGTGGTGATTTTCATTTTTATTTCCTTTGCGGCCGGGTGGCCGCTGATTAAGCCGCGCGTTGATGTTGGAAGTTGGATACGGGAAGCGCGGAACCCGCCATTTAAGCAAGGGCGGGAATATTGGAAAGGATCAGGACGAGGGCTTTAATCGCGCAATCCCGGAATTGCGGGTGCTTTGCCGGGCAGTTCCGCGGATGGCGGCACGGGCCGCGGCAACCACCAGGCCGGTTGGCGTAAACGGAGTGCCCGGCCGCGAAGCGCGGCAATTACAATTTGCAACAAACGCAAGCGCACCGCGGCGTGCGGGGTTGTAGGCGCGCGTAGGCGGCGTCTTACCGTTTGGCTGCAATGCCCGGGCGTTTCACCCGGGCCTTCTGTCACTGTCCCGAATTGCGCTGTCGTTGGGTGGCGACAGAAGGCCGCATTCGCCCCTAAGTCATTGATGCGCCACGCGCAAAAAGCGATGCCGGCGCGCAGCATAAGCGATGGGAACTTTGCGCATCAGTGAACTTCCAACTTCGCAACTGAGTACGTGAAAGGCGCGAGCAGTTGCGCGCCTTCAGTACAACAGGACGCATGCGGTGCGGCGCGCGTTCAGCGCCTGAATGATCCATGGCGCATGGTGAGCGCAATCCGTCGAACCGCGCCAGGCCACGGCGGCCGGTTCGCAAAGCTGAAGGAGTATTGATGATGCCTAAATTTTCCAGTCGCGACACGGCGCTCAGGCGAAGTGCCCGCCTGCTCGCGGGCTGCGCGGTGTTCGCCAGCGCCGCCGCCTGCGCGGTGATGCGCCATCCGCCGGGCGACAGCGACTTCCGCGCCGACACGCCCTACAGCAAGGTGGTGAAGGGCGCGGGCGATACGGTGTGCTGGAACGTCAAGCGCGCCTTTCTGTCGCAGGGCTACATTCTTGACCGCGGTTCCGACTCGGTGATCCTCACCGGCACCAAGGAATCGCAGAAGGGCGACAAGACCAACGTCAGCATCCGCCTGCAGACCACCTGCGTGGACAACAAGGACGGCAGCAGCACGGTGTTCGCCAGCGCGCAGCGCGAAGTGAGCGAACTGCAGAAGGTGCGCCAGGGCGTCTCGGCCGGCGTCAGCATCGCCACGGTGACGGTGCCCACCGGCTCGGAGAACGTGCTGCAGGTGGTGCGCAGGGAAACGATTCAGGACCCGACTTTTTATAACGGGTTTTATGGGCTCGTAGAGGGCCTGGTGGCAAGCGACAAGGGTTCGCATGCCGTCGACACCAGTGCAAAGGCCGGAGAACGCGTGGCCTCAGGCGACAAGGACTCCCGCGAGCCGGATGCTCACGATCGTGCTGTACGCGATCGTGACAGC
>DATAZV010000269.1:0-5714 GCA_036271855.1 Burkholderiales bacterium | reverse complement strand
CCTCGATGGAGAGCAGGTGGGTCAGTTCGCCGTTTTTGTTGAGTTGGGGATTGTTCACTGGGCTGCCTAAGGGGCGCTTTTCTCCACCAGGGAAAAGCTCAAGCGCCCGCCGCCGTCGCGGGCCAGGTTCAGACTCTGATTATCGCGCAATTCGACCTGGGTGCCGACGAAGCGCGCCGCCACCGGCAGCTCGCGCCCGCCGCGGTCGGCCAACACCGCCAGATCGATGCGCGCCGGGCGGCCGTAGTCAAACAGCTCGTTCATCGCCGCGCGCACCGTGCGCCCGGTGTAGAGCACGTCGTCGACCAGGATGATGGCGGCGTCCTCGATGTCGAAGGGGATGGTGGATTTTTTCACCTGCGGGTTCAAGCCTACCCGGGCAAAATCGTCGCGATAGAAGGAGATGTCGAGGGTCCCAAGCGGGGTTTTCAGGCACAGGCCGGCATGCAGCTTTTCCGCGATCCAGGCGCCGCCGGTGTGCACGCCGATCATCACCGTATTGGCCTGTACCGCCGGGCGCAACTGTTCCAGCAGCGCGGCGCACAGCGATTCAGCGTCAGGGAGGGGGGCGGGACTCACGGCTTTTTATCGACGATAAAAATTATGGTTGTGAGGATTGCTCGTCCAGCCAGGCTTGCAGGATCAGCGCTGCCGCGGCAGCGTCGATTTTCTGCTTGTCCGCCCGTCCGGGCTTGAGCGCGTCCTGCGCCACGGCGGAGGAATAGCGCTCATCGGCGAATTCTACCGGCAAACCGAAACGTCCATGCAGCTGATTGCCGAAACGCCGCGCCCGCTTGCTGATTTCGGTCTCCGCCCCGTCGGTGGCCAGCGGTAGCCCGACCAGCAGGCGTTCCGGCTTCCACTCGCTGATCAGCGCCTCGATGGCGGCAAAGCGCTTGTCGTTTTCTTCCGCCACGATGGTCGTCAGCGGCCGCGCGCCCCCGCTCAGCGTGTTGCCCACCGCCACCCCCGTGCGTTGCAGGCCGAAGTCGAAGGCAAGAAGGGTTTGATGCGCCATCACAGTGAGCGTGTCAATTCGCCGAAGGCAGGAGAAGTCATTCCGGGCCGTTTCGTGGAATTTGGTTTTCAGTTCCGGAATCATCCGGCTCTGCCGGTGATTCCGGACAAATTAGACCGCTCAAAAGTAGGTTTGTACTTTTGAGCGATGGTCAGGCGTGTCCCGCCACATCCATCAAGTTGGCGAAGTTCGCGCCGATCAGGCGCATCGCCGCTTCCAGGCGCTCCTCGATCGGCAGGTTGAACATCACCGAGGGATCGGCTTCCACCGTGAGCCAGGCGTTCTGCGCGATCTCGGTTTCCAGTTGCCCGGCGGACCAACCGGCGTAGCCCAGCGTCATGATCATGTCCTCCGGGCCGCCGCCTTCGCTGACTGCCTGCAGGATGTCGCGCGATGTGGTCAGCCCGATCTGGTCGGTGACTTTCAGTGTCGAGGACCACTCGCCCAGGGGGCGATGCAGCACGAAGCCGCGGTCGGTCTGTACCGGGCCCCCGAAGTAGACCGGCGAAGTCTTGAGGGTGTCGATGTCCAGCCTGATGTCGACCTGTTCGAACAGGGTGGACAGTTCAAGGTCGAGTCTGCGATTGATGACCACGCCCAAAGCACCCTGGTCATTATGCTCGCACACGTAGGTGACGGTCTTGCCGAACACCGATTCGCCCAAAGACGGCATGGCGATCAGGAAATGTCCGGTGAAATCCGGCCGGGCACCAGCCTGAAAGGTCGCTTGGGAGTAGGCCATGTGTGGGATTGTAACTCCAGCCGCGTCGGCTGTAAGTGCACCTCCGGACAGACGGTGTCCGTCGCCATCGCCAGCGGAAGGTTGACGGCGCGAACGATCAATGCTTCAATATAGTGAGTGCTTACCTTGGCGTCATGCTTCGCGTCATACTTTGCGTTATATCGGGCAGGCAAGAATGAAAAAGAAGGCGGAGGGGATGGTTGTAATGCGCTCCGGCTCCGGCTTGCCGGCGTTTTTCCATTACCACTAGAAGCCTGCCCAAGCCGCCATGCCCAGAACCGGAGACCGCAAGACCCAGATCCTGCAACTGATCGCCCAGATGCTGGAGAACCCGAAGGGCGAAAAGATTACGACGGCGGCGCTGGCCGCCCGGCTGGAAGTTTCCGAAGCCGCCCTGTACCGCCATTTCGCCAGCAAGGCGCAGATGTTCGAGGGGCTGATTGAATTCATCGAGTCGAGCATTTTCGGGCTGATCAACAAGATCACCGCCGACGAGTCGCACGGCCTGAAGCAGGCGCATGCCATCCTGACCATGCTGGCGCGCTTCGCGGCGCAAAACCCGGGCATGACCCGGGTGCTGATCGGCGACGCCCTGGTGAACGAAAACGAGCGCCTGCAGGTGCGCATCAACGCCCTGATGGACAAGATCGAGTCCAGCTTGAAGCAATGCCTGCGGGTGGCGCAGACGGCCAACGAACTGCCGGAAGCCGCCGACGTGGCCGCCGAAGCCAACCTGATGCTGTGCTACATGGTCGGCCGCTGGCATCAATTCGCCAAGAGCGGGTTCAAGAAGAACCCGGTGGACGGCCTGGAAAAACAGCTGCCCCTGCTGCTGGCCTGAGCCAACCGGGCGGCTGCGCGCCGGGCTTCGACCTCAGCGCTGGCGCCGCCAATAGGCTTCGAGGATCTGCTGGCCGGGTGCCCCGGCGCGTTTTTGCCAGTCTCCCAATGCCGCCACGCCAGCCTCGCGCAGCATGTCGGTCACCGTGGCCGGGGCAGGGCTGGCGATCCGCATGCCCTGTTCGCGCATGCGCGCATAGTTCTGCTCCACCCGGCCGCGCATCGCCTGCCATTGGTGTTCGCTGGTCTCTTTGGCCGCGGCGTCGACTGCGGCGCGGGTGTCGGCATCCAGGCGGTTGTAGGCCTCGAGATTGACGGCGGTGAGGCTGAGGGGGATCGCATAGCCGATCTCGCTGAAATGCTTCAGCTTGTCCCACAGATGCCGCGCCGCGCCGCCGTCGCCGGAAGACAGCACGGCGTTGATCTGCCCGCCTTCCATGCGCGCCGGCAGGTCGGCGAACGAAATGGTCTGCGCACTGGCGCCGACGTGTTTGAAAATTTCGGTGCCGGTGCTGTCGTAGGTGCGGATTTTCAGTTGGCGCAGGCTTTCCGGATCAGTCACCGGCACCGCCGACCAGATGCCCGAAGGCGGCCAGGGCGAGACGTACAGCAGCTTCTGCCCACGCGCCGCATACAGCTTTTCGTAGGCCGGCCGCGCAGCCTCGTATAAACGCCGCGCATCAGCGGCGGTGGGCGCCAGAAAGGGCAGGGAACTGAGCAGGAACAGCGGGTCGTCCTCGCTCAGTGCGCCGGCGAAACTGTCGGCCATCGCCCATTCGCCCTTGGCCACGGCGGCGAGCTGGTCGCGCGTCTTCATGCCGGATTTGGCGTCCGCCACCGGCTCGATCAGCAATTTGCCGGCGGTCGTTTGCGCCACCAGGCGGGCGAAGTAAATGTCGGCCTCGCCCGGCAGGGAAGTGGCCGGGTATTCGTTGGCCAGGCGCCAGGTGGTTTGCGCCTGGGCATGGCCGGCGGTGTTTGCCAATCCGGTGATCGCCGCCAGGATCAAAACCCTCAGGACTGCCCGCATGTTCATTTTGCTCATGTTTGCCTATGATCGGTCAGCATCAATCCCGGGGAGGATGCAAGGTGGGTGCCACAAACCAGGCAGCTTATCCGCGCCTGCCCCGCCACTGCCTGCTGCTTGCCTCGATGGTACATTTTCTGTCTGCTTCCCCGCAGTTTGCGATTAGGCCTCAAAATGGCTGTGGGCAAAATACGCCGATTTTCCTCAAAAATTACCTAAGGCACCACGGATGTCCGGCAACAAACGCAGGATTGTCGTTATCGGGGCGACATCGTCAATCGCCGAGCACTGTGCCCGCCTCTGGGTCAAGGAGACTTCGACCAGCCTGACTCTGGTCGGCCGTGATGCGCAAAAGATGCAAGCGGTGGCGGCGGACCTTCTGGTGCGCAATCCGCAAACGCTGTGCGACGTCCGGCAAACCGATTTCGAGGACCCGGCAGCGATTGGCCGGCTGGCGGATGAAATATTCGCCGGGGGTCCGGTCGATATCGTTCTGATCGCGCATGGCTCCCTGCCTGACCAGGGGCAGTGCGAACAAAACCTGGCCGCCTGCGCTGAAGCGCTAAAGATCAACGGCATCTCTCCCCTGCTGTTTGCCGAGGCCTTCGTCGGACACATGGAAAAGGCCAATCAGGGAACCCTGGCGATCATCGGCTCCGTCGCCGGGGACCAGGGGCGCAAATCCAACTATGTGTACGGCGCCGCCAAAGGCATGGTCACGCGATACGCCCAGGGCCTACAGCATCGGCTGGCCCGCAGCGGCGTCAAGATCGTGCTGATCAAGCCGGGGCCGACCGATACGCCGATGACCGCGCACCTCAAACAAAAAGGAGTGCGCATGGCCAGCGTCGAGGAGGTCGCGCAAGGGATCGTTGCGGGTATTGCGCGGGGCCGGGCGACGATCTACGTGCCGGGCAAATGGAGATTGATCATGACGGTGATCCAGCACCTGCCGCGTTTTGTCTTCAACCGCATGGACATCTGAGGCGGACCAGGGTGGCCGCGGGCAGGCGCCGGATGGTTACTTGAAATACTTTTCGTAAAAGCGTCGCGACTCCTCGCTGTCGCCGTCGGTCGACTTGTTTGCCTGCGTCAAATTGGAGGCGAGTCTGCCGGCCACTTCCGGACATTGATGCCCTGCCGAAATATTGGCAAGCATCTGGAATCCGCCGCCCGTGGTCGTGCTGCCTTCCGACATGGAGCTGACGAAATCCTCGTGGCCTTGCAGCAAGGCTTCGCAATCGGGGCACCGGCTGAAAGGCAGCCTTGCGCGCATGAACAGCCGCTCGCCTGGCGCGGCCCTTCCAGCCTCGCTGCATGCGGCCAGGCCGATGTCGCGCATGAAATCCTTTTGCGCCATCACTCCCTGCACATAGGCCTGGGTCGGAAAGTACATGTGCACCGAATAGGCGAATACGACGGCCAGGGCGGCGGTTACCGCGTAAGAGAAGGCGGTACGCGGCAGCCGGGTGGTGCCGTCTATCGAAGTGGCCGATGCGCCGTCCGGCCGCACCGGCGCAGCGGACGCGGCGCGGATCGCCATGATGCCGGCGCCTGCCTGCCAGCACCCCGCCAGCGGGAACATCACGTAGTAGTAGGCCAGTGCGGTGGAGGTGCCCCAGCGGCGCCCGACCCCCACCTGGAAGATGTAAAAGGCCAGCATCGCCAGGCCGCACAGGGCCATGGCGTAAGCCGAGGTCGCCGCCGGCGACCGCTGCGGCCGGCCGGCCGCAAGGCGCCGGAACAGCGCGAGCGTCCCGAAGAGGGCCAGGCCGGCGATCCAGAACGGCGTGGTGACCGGAGTAAAGGCGCCCTTGGGCGAGGTCAGGCCGAAGAGGATCATCACAAACAGGAAAGTCGGCAGGGCCGGCAGGCGGTGCGGCGTGCTGCGTTTGAAAGCCCGGTAGAGCGCGCAGGCGCTGGAAAACAGGATGATGCAGACCAGGATGGTGGTGCTGAATTTTTCGAACCCCACTTTTGCCTTGACGAACAGCATCAGGTTGGTGAAATAGGAGCCGTCGATCAGGCCGCTGAAATCCGGCGCGTGCTTGAGCAAGCGGCTTCGGCCGGCGAAGCCGATGGACGTC
>DATAZV010000268.1:0-15309 GCA_036271855.1 Burkholderiales bacterium | reverse complement strand
AGCACGCGCACCTGCACGCCGCGCCCGCGTGCGTCGGCGATCAGGCGCATGCCTTCCTGGCCGGGAATCAGGTAAGCGGAGATCAGGTCGAGTTCCTCGCGGGTGCCGTTGACCGCGTCGGCCAGCACTTCGCTCATCAGGCGTCCGTAGCGCCTGCCGGCATCCACCGCCTTTTTGTCCGGGCTGTCGGCCTCGACGCTGGCTTGGGCCCACACCAGCGCCACCCGCCCGTCAACAATACCGCGCCACGGCTCGCCGCTGGCGACCCCGGCGACGAAGTCGCTGCCATCGCTGCGCTTTTCCTGCTTGTTGTCGCGCAAGGTGGCGCGCAGCTGCGCCAGCGCCTGCGGGTCGCCGCGGCGGCTGAACAGGGCTTCGGCGGGAATCGCCGGCACGCTGGCCCAGAATTCGTCGAAGCTTTTCGACAGCGCCTGCACGATAGGCCCGGCGGCGAAGGTTTCGAAATCGCCCTGCTGCGCCTGCGGGTCGCGCTGGAAATATTCGTCGCCGATGTTGCGCCCGCCCACCAGGGCGGCGGTGTTGTCGATCACCAGCTGCTTGTTGTGCATGCGGTAGTCCAGGCGCGGCGCGTTGAACAGCAGCTCCAGGCCGCGCAGCAGCTTGAAGTTGCCGCGATAGCGCAGCGGGTTGAACAGGCGCACCTCGATGTTCGGGTGGGCGCTCAGCGCCTCCACCTGCGCGTCCTGGCCGGTGCTTTCGACGTCGTCGACCAGCAGGCGCACCCGCACGCCGCGGTCGGCGGCGCGCAGGATGGCATCGAGCAGCAGCTTGCCGCTGTCGTCGGCATGGAAGATGTAGTACTGCATGTCGATGGTCTTTTGCGCGGCGTCGAACATCTGCGCGCGCAACAGGTAGCCTTCGAAACCCGAAGGCACCAGGCGAAAGCCGGAATTGCCGCCATGCGCCCGCGCGGCGTCGGCGAAGTGGCGGCCCAGCAAGGTCTGGATGGCCGGGGTGGCCAGTGCGCTGGATTGCGATTTGTGGAAATCGGCGCCCGGCGGCAGCCCGGCGCAGCCTCCCAGGCAGGCGAGCAGCAGCAGGAGCGTGGCGTAGCGTCGCAGCGCAGCGCCGGTGCGGTGGTTCTCGCGCGGGGCGCTCATCACAGGCGCCGGCGCTTTACAACTCGCTGTCGAAGTGCAGCAGCGACAGCATCTCGACGCTCATGCGCTGCCAGGCGTCCTTGGCCGGCTCGTGGTCATAGGCCACCGGCTGCTTGTCTTCCTCGGTATGCCAGACGACGTGCGGCTGGCCATCCTTGCCGTCCTTCTCCAGCACGACGTGATAACTGTTGGCCGGCTGCGTCAGTGCGTTGAAAAAGCGCACACCCTGTTCGGCCAGCTCGGGGCTGGCTATCATCAGGCCCAGCTCGGTGTTCAGGTGCAGCGAGCGCTGGTCGAAATTCATCGAGCCGATGAAAATCCTCTTGCGGTCGAAAATGTACAGCTTGGTGTGCAGGCCGAAGTTGCCGTAGCTGCTCATTTTCACCGACTGCGCGGTGCCGCGCGCGCTTTCGGGGTCGGCGCGCACTTCGTAGAGATCGACGCCGTCGTCGAGCAGCCTCCTGCGGTAGTGCATGTAGCCGGACTGCGCGGTGCGCTCCGGGTTGGCGGCCAGCGAATTGGTCAGCAGGTGAATCTCGACACCGCGCTCCTTCAGATGGTCGAACATCCGCATGCCGTCTTCGCCGGGAATGAAATAGGCGGAAATCATGCGCAGGTCCTCCTGCGTTTCGCGGGCGGCGAGGCCGATGGCGTGGCGCATCAGGCGCCCGCCCTTCTCGCCCGCATCCACCGCTTTTTTCTCCGGGCTGTCGTATTCCACGCTGGCCGCGGCCCACACCAGCGGGATGCGCCCGCCCAGGGTGCCGCGCAAGGGCTCGCCGGTGGCGATGCGGCTGTAGTAGTCGCTGCCGTCCTCGCGCTTTTCCTGGCGGTGCTCGCGCAGTTCCTGGCGGAAAGCCGCCAGCGCCTCCGGCCGGCTCTCGCCCTTGAACAGGGCCTGCGCCGGAATCGCCATCACGCTTTTCCAGAATACGTCGAAGCTGTGCGAGAGTTCCGGCACGATCGGCCCGCCGGCGAAGGTCTCGAAATCGCCCTGCTGGCCGTCCGGGTCGACCTGGAAATACTCGTCGCCGATGTTGCGCCCGCCCACCAGCGCGATCGAGTTGTCGATCACCATCAGCTTGTTGTGCATGCGGTGGTCGATGCGCGGCGCCCACAGCAGCATTTCCATGCCGCGGATCGCCTTCACCTTGCCGCGATAGCGCAGCGGGTTGAACAGGCGCACCTCGATGTTCTGGTGTGCGTCCAGCGCCTCCACCTGGCTGTCCTGGCCGAGATTGTCGAGGTCGTCGACCAGCAGGCGCACGCGCACGCCGCGGTCGGCGGCGCGCAGCATCGCGTCCATCAGCAACTTGCCGGTCTCGTCGGCCTTGAAGATGTAGTACTGCATGTCGAGCGTCTTTTGCGCCGCGTCGATCATCTGCGCGCGCAGCAGGAAGCCGTCCACGCCCACCGGCACCAGGCGGAAGGCCGACTGCCCGGGGTGCGCCTGCGCGGCGGCGGCGAACTGCTTGCCCAGCGGCGTCGTCTCCGGATGCTCGAGGGCGATCGATTGCGATTTCGGAAAATTGGCGCCCGGCGGCAGCCCGGCGCAGCCGCCGGCGGCACCCAGCAGCGCCAGCAGCGCAAACAAATAGATCCAGCGCAGGGCGCGCGGCAAGCCGGAAGAGGGTGTAGCGGCGGCGTGCATGGGGGCGGCAGGGATGTTGGGCAAGGAGAGTGGAGTCCAGGAAAGGAAAGGCATGGCGGCAAGTGCCGGCGGATTTTTTCTTGTGTCTGCGCGGCGCGGCGCGCATGTCCTGAACTTCCTCCTGGGGAAAGAGATGCAAGCGGCTGTGGCGGCGACTTGTTCGTTCTGGCGGGGTGGTACCGATGGCGCCTTGGAAGCGCGTTCCGGTCACCCACCCCGCGTGTGCCCGCTCACAGTGGGACGTATCGTAGAAAACGGCGCGCCGCGCGCATGGCGGCGCACGGAGGATTCGGCTGTGGGAATCGTCTTACAGGGGGCGGGCGCAGCCCGGGCCGCTTGCTATTTGTGTTCGCGGGTGTAGCGTCGCTCGGCGTCGCCCAGGTGCTGCAGCAGCACATGCGACACCACATTGACGCCGATGCCGGCGAACAGCACCGGCAGGAGGTAGAGCGCCAGGGTAATCTCCGAGGCGAAAATCCGGTCGTCGAGCGGGGACAGCGAAGCCTTGGCCTGGCGCTCCAGCAGCCGCAACAGCCCGACGACGATGCCTGAATTGAGCAGCAGCAACAGGCCGAACAGCAGCACCACCGGGCGCGAGATCGCCCGCTTCCACATCATGTAGCCGTAGATGCCCACCGGCACGACCACCGACATCAGCACCATCAAAAAGAACTCGACCTCGACGAACACCGACTGAGCCATTGCACTCCCCAGGCGCCGCCCGCGGCGCTTACTCGAAGGCGATTTTCTTTTCGCGGATCACCTTGCTCCACTTCAGTGTATCGGAAGCGATCAGCTTGACCAGGTCCTGGGGGGTGCCGGGCATGGTGTCATAGCCCAGGCGCTTGATCTGTTCCTGCGCGTTGGGGTCGGCCAGGGCCGCCTGCAAGGCCTGGCTGATGGTGGCGACGACGTTGGCCGGCAGGCCGGCGGGACCGGCAAAGCCGTACCACACGGTGGCCTCGTAGCCGGGGTAACCCTGCTCGGCGATGGTCGGCACGTTGGGGACGATGCCGGCGCGCTTCGCGGACGTCACGCCGATGGCTTTCATCTTGCCGGTGGGCAGGTGCGGAACGGCGGTGCCCATGGAGGAGAACAGCAGCGGTATCTGCCCGCCGATCAGTTCCACCGCAGCCTGGCCGCCGCCCTTGTAGGGCACGTGCAGGATTTCGATGCCGGTCATCGATTGCAGCAGTTCCGCCGCCAGGTGGCCGGCGCCGCCGATGCCCGAGGTGCCGTAGCTGTAAAAGCCCGGCTTGGCCTTGCACAGGGCCACCAGTTCCTTCAGGTTGCCCGCCGGCACGCTGGGGTGGACCACCAGCAGGGTGCCGCCGCCGCAGCAGGCGCCGATCGGCGTCAAGTCCTTCACTGGGTCGTAGGGCACCTTCTTGCCGTTTGGGACGATGGTCAGCGGCCCGGAGTCGACATAGTGCAGGGTGTAGCCATCGTTGGGCGCCTTGGCGGTCAGGTCCACCGCGATGGTGGCGCCGGCGCCGGGGCGGTAGTCGACGATCATCGACTGGCCGAGCATCTGCTCCATCTTCGGCTGCACCGGGCGAAAGGAGCCGTCGGCCGAGCCGCCCGAGGGGTAGCCGAGGATCAGGCGGATCGGTTTTTCCGGATATTTTGCTTGCGCGAAACTGCGGTCCAGCGCGGCGGCCAGGGGCGCGGCCAGTGCGGCGCCCAGCAGGCGGCGCCGCGCGCGGGCGGGCTTGTGCATGTTCTTGTCTCCGTTGTTATTGGGTCCGGCACGGCCATCATAACCCCGGAAGGCCGTCCGGCAACAGCGGCCGGCTTGCGCCGAATCAGGCGGGTCCGATGTCGAGGGCGAAAAAAAGCCGGGGCGAAGGACTCGCACCCGGCTTTGATTTCCATGCGCCGCAGCGGCGCCCGCTCTTACGACCGCTTCACCTGGGAAGCCGCGTTCTTACGATCTCTTCGCCCGGGAAGCCGCGCTCTACGAGCGCTTGGAGGAGTTGTAGACCATCTTGGTGTAATCCTCGGCGGCCTTGGGGGTGTCGGCCCAGGTGGCGTCGAGATCGGCCAGGGGCTTGGCGGCGATGATTTCGGCCTCGGTCTTGCCCTGCTTGATCAGTACGTCGATGCGGTCGTGCGCGGTCTGCAGCATGCCCAGGAAATTGGCGACGTCGGCCTTGTGCGCCAGGCCGCCATGGCCGGGCACGATTTTGGTATCTTCGTTGGAGAGCGCCAGATAGGCCTTGTTGGCGCGAATGAAGCCGTGGATGTCGCCGCCGTTGGCGTAGTCGATGGTCTGGTAGCGCTTGCGGTTGTTGAAGGTGTCGCCGGTGGCCAGCACGTTGGCGTCGGCGAAGTAGACATAGGTGTCGCCGTCGGTATGCGCGTTGGTGACGTGGGTGAGCAGCGCCTTGCGGCCGCCGACCTCGATCACCTTGGTGCCGCCGATATAGGTCTCGGTCGGCAGCGCGTCGGCCGGCTGCGGCGGGGTCTTGATGCCGGAGATGCCGTTGGTGGTGCCGGCGGCCAGGCGCACACGGATATTGTCCTGCGACACGATGATCGCGCCGTCGCGGTGGAACGGCCCGTTGCCGCCGGTATGGTCGCCGTGGAAATGGGTGTTGATCAGGTACTTGACCGGCAGGGGCGAGATTTTCGCGATCGCCGCCTTCAGCTTGTCGTGCATCGGCGCGTACTGGCCGTCGACCATGATGATGCCGTCGCTGCCCACCGCGATGATGACGTTGCCGCCGGCGCCTTCCAGCATGTAGGTGTTGTGGCCCAGGTCGGTGGTCTTGACCTCGATTTTCGAGAAATCGGCGGGCATCTGGGCGTGGGCGCCGCCGCCTATTAGCATCAGCGTGGCCGCCAGCGCGGCGAGTGCGGTTTTGAGCATGTTCTTGTCTCCTCGGGATTATCGGCGCGGTCGCCACCGGCAGTTACGCGCCGGGCGCCGCTTTGGTTGCAGCAGGTCCCGGCGATTTCCCGCCGCGACCGCCGCATTATGCGCCGCGCGCCGCCGCCTTTACAGCAGGGCGATGGCCACCGAGGCCACCAGGGCAACGGCGATGGCCACCGCCACCAGCAAGCGCTCCGGGCTTTTGCGCAGGCGGCGCGTGGTGCTGCTCACGGTGGCTTCCATTCTCCGGCTGCGGGTGCCGGTGCTGTCGGCGTCGGCGCGGCGCAGTTTCATCAGGGTGGCGGAGGAGTCGAAGCGGGAGGAGACGGTATAGCGCGCCATGCTGCCGGTGCTGTCGGCCTCAAGGGGGGCCGGGCGCGGGGTCAGCGTCGTCTCCATTTCGCTCAAGGGCACGGTGGCGGCGAAGGAGCGCTCGGCGGGGTTGCCGCCGGCAAAGCCGCCCGGGCGTGCCTGGGTGCGCGTGTTGTAGCCGATTTGCGTGGCCTGCTGGTCGGGCGGCGTGCCGTCGAGCGGGAGGGTGTCGCCGCTTCGCGCCATCGGCTGTTCCATTTGCTGCGTCTGCTCTTCATGCAGGTTGCGCAGCGCCACGGCGGGCAGGGCGGCGCGGCAGGCGCGCAGGTCGGCGGCCAGCTCGCGCGCGCTCTGGTAGCGGGTGTCGGGCTTTTTCGCCAGCGCCTTGGCGAGGATCAGGTCGATCATCTGCGGCAGGCGCGGGTCGGCGCGGGTCGGCGGCGGCGGCTCGCTGTGGGTGATGGCGTGCATCAGCGAGGGCAAATCGGGACCGGCGAAGGGCGGATGCCCGGCGATCATTTCGTAGATCATCACCCCGAGCGAAAAAATGTCGGCGCGGTGGTCGATGGTGCGGCCGATGATCTGCTCCGGCGACATGTACTTGGGCGAGCCCAGCATCATGCCGGTGCGCGTCTTGACGTCCGACGTGCGCAGGCGGGCGATGCCGAAGTCCATGATCTTCACCAGGTCGCCGCGCGTCACCATCACGTTGCCCGGCTTGATGTCGCGGTGGATCACGCCGCGGCCGTGGGCGAAGGCGATACCCTCGGCCACCTGGGCGGCGATGTCGAGCGCGCGCGACAGCGTCAGGCGGCCGCCGCTCATCAGGCTTTTCAGCTCGGCGCCCTCGACCAGTTCCATCGCCATGAAGGCGAGGTCGTCTTCGCGGCCGATGTCGTAGATGGTGACGATGTTCGGGTGGTTCAGGCTGCCCGCCGCCTTCGCCTCCTGGTAAAAGCGCGGCTCGTACTCGGCGCGCTCTTCCGGGTCGGCCGACATCAGGATGGTCTTGATCGCCACCTTGCGCGACAGCATCGGGTCTTCGGCGCCGTAGACCACGCCCATGGCGCCGCGGCCGAGTTCGGCGAGGATGCGGTAGCGCCCGATGGTGCGCGAGGGTTCAGCCATGGCGAAAAGTATAAAGGGGTCGCGGCATCGCGCAGGCTCGCTTCATTGGAACCTGCGCAACAGCCCGCGCCAGAACCCCGGCTGCTCGCGCTGCTGCGGGGTTTCGGCGGGGCGCGCCGGCTCCTGCGCCGGCACCGCGTCGCGGCCGATGCGCCGCTGCGGCAGGGCGGCAAAGCGGTGCGTCAGGGTGATCTTTTCCCCGCCGTGCAGGCTGATCTCGGAAAACAGCGGAGGCAGGGGGCCGTAGCGCACTTCGATCTGGTGCCGCCCCGGTGTGAGGTAGAGCTCGCCCACTGCGGGTATTTGCCCCACCAGTTTGCCGTCGACATATACATCGCCCGCCGGCTTGACGTCCAGGCTGACCCGCGCCGGCAAATCGTACTGCACCGGGACGGGCGGCGGCGGCGGCTTTTTCAGCAGGCGCGCGGCCACCCCGGCGGCGAGGATCGCCGCCACCGCGGCGCTGCCGCCCAGCAGCACGCGGCGGCGCCGCCGCTGCATCGCCGCCTGGTCGATGGCGAACAATTCGTGGCTGCGCACCTGGGTGTCGGTGAACAGGCCGGCGGGGGCGAGGCGCTCGGCCTCGTCGGGCGCGACCCGGGCCAGCGCGTCGCGAAAGGCGCGCGCCGCCAGCCAGCGCTCCGGCTCGGCAAAGCCGGCGGTGACCGAGGCCGCCTGCAGGCCGTCGCCGATCAGCGCCGTGCTGTCGGCGATTTGCGCCAGTTTCACCGGGCCGTGATTGACGCCGATGCACAATTCAAGCGGCGCGGCGCGCGCATGTGCGCGCTCGGCGATGGCCAGGGCCAGCGGCGGGTCGTCGGGCACGACGATGGCGCAGCCGCCCGGGGCTTCCAGCACCAGGCGCTCTTCCGGGGGCATGTCGGCCAGCACCGAGCCGATCAGCGCATGCAGCTGCTCGGCCAGCATGGCCTGTTCGCGCACTGGCTTGCGCTCGAAATCGCGCACCCGCACGAAGACGATCGACGCCAGCCGGGTCAGTTGGGCGAGATCGTTCATTTGAGGTGTTGCGGCATCCCTGGTGGCCGGTTCATTATGATTTGGAGCGCTACGGCCGCGGCGCCGGGCGGCTCCTGCTCTTGCGTCCCGGCGCCGGCGGCGTGGTAATTCAAATATTGTAAGGGTTCAGGCCTCCCGGCACAAAAACAAACGGCGCGGGCCAGGATTTCCGGCCCCGCGCCGCGCCATGCGGGCGGCATGCCGCCCGCGCGTGCTTACGACTTCGCCGGTGCCGCCGAGCCGTTTTTCGTTTTCAGGTCGCGGATCAGGCCGTCCACGCCGCCCTGGGCGATGGCCGCGTTGAACTGGCCCTTGTAAAGCTCGACCAGGCGCGCGTTGTACACCGAAAGATCCACCAGCTTCCAGCCGCCGCTTTCCTTTTCCAGGTAGTAGTCGATCGGGATCGGGTCGCGGCCGGAGGCCAGCACCATCGAGCGCACCACGGCGGTGTCGCCGGACTCGCGGGTCGGCTTGTAGTCGATCTTGGTGTCCGGCTGGTAGGAGGTGAAGGCGCCGGCATAGGTGTTGGTCAGCAACTGCTTGAACTCGTGGATCAGCGTCTGCCTTTGCTCGGCGCTGGCCTTGGCCCAGTTCGGGCCGACGGCGCGCTCGGTCATGCGCTCGGGGTCGACAAAGGGCACGATCTTGTTGTCCACCAGGGCATTGATGCGCGTGCGGTTGCCGGCCTGGATGCTCTTGTCGGCGTTGATCGCCGCGGTGACGCCCTCGACCGCCTGGCGCACGGTCGCTTCGGCGCCGCTTTGCGCCTGCGGCTGCGCCGGCGCGTTGACGCCGGCCGGCGGCGCCCCGGCCGAAGCCGGCGCGCCCATCTGCTGCGCCTGCGCGACGCCGAACCAGGCGCACAGCAGGGCCGCGCCAAGGGAAGTGGTGCGGGAAGTGATGCGGAGAGTGCGTTTCATGACTGCCTCGCTTTCGATGACTGCGGCGCCCGGGGCCCGGGCGCGTTGCGACTCCGGCATGTTGCGTGAGGGCCGCGGCCGGGTCTGCCGGAGAACTCCTACACCGGCTGCAAGCCGGCGCCGACGCGCCCGCCGCCCCTGCTGATTTAACGCGCCGCGCCAGGCCGCTGCCGACCGGCGGCGGGCGCATGCTTTGTATCCATTTGTTGCGCCGGATCGCGCCAAAGCGCAAACAGGCGCGTAAACCCCGCGCTGTTTCGCCCTCGCCGCGCCTCCTCGCGCAGCTAAGCTTGGAAGGTCGGATCAAGGACACCCGCGCCTGTCGCGGGCATCCCTCCGTGGATGATCCATTCAAAGATTGCACAAGGCCGTGCCGGCGTGTGCCGTTCTCCTTTTGCCGCGCCAGCGCGGCGGCAGGCGGGCGCGCGCAGCCCCGGCACCTCAAACGGGAGACCCACATGTTCAAGATGAAATCCATCGGCGCGCGGATTGCCGCCGGCATGGGCTTTTTGCTGTTGTTGCTGGCTGCCGCCGTACTCATCGGCGTGCTGCAGATCCGCGCCGTGGTCGAGCGCGGCGAACGCCTGCTGGCCGAGCCGCTGGCCAAGGAGCGCGTTGCCGCCGACTGGTACCGCCTGGTCGATGCCGGCTCGCGCCGCACCATCGCCATCGCGGTAAGCGACGACCCGAATGTCGAGGCGACCTTCCGCGACGACATCAAGAAGTCCACTGCCCTGGGCACCAAGTACCAGACCGAAATCGAAAAGCGCGCCGACACGCCGGCGGAAAAAGCCGGCCTGAAGGCGATGGCCGATGCCCGCGCCGCCTATCTCAAGCACCGCGACGAGATTTCGCGCCTGCGCAAGGACGGCAAGAAGGACGAGGCGATGGCCCTGTTCAACGACAAGATGAAGGGCGAGATCAATGGCTACCTCGAGGCCATCCGCGCCTTCTCCGAACTGGAGCGCAATAACATCGACGCCCTGGCGCGCGCCAATACCGAAGCGGCGCAAAGCACCGTCTGGGAAATGTTCACTTTGGGCGCGGTGGCCGTCCTGTTGGGCTGCGCGCTGACGTATTTCATCGCCGGCGGCATCGTGCGGCCGCTGCGCCGCGCGGTCGAAGTGGCCGACAAGGTGGCCTCCGGCGACCTGCGCAGCGACATCGAAATCAAGGGCGCGGACGAAACCGCCGCCCTGCTGGCTTCGATTGCGCGCATGCAGCAGGCCCTGCGCGGCCTGATCGGCAGCGCCCAGGGCGAAGCCGGCGCCGTCTCCGCCTCCGCCGCCGAGCTTGCGACCGCCGCCGACGAACTGGCCGGCAGCAGTGCGCGCCAGAGCGAGGCCGTATCGGCGATTGCCGCCTCGATCGAGCAACTCACCGTCTCCATCTCGCAGGTGTCCGACAACCTCGGCGCCGCCGCCGGCGTGGTCGAAAGCACTGCGCGCGTCTCCAGTGCCGGTGTGACGCACGGCGACAATGTGTCGCGCGAAATCGGCGCCATCGATGCCGCCGTCGGCGACTTCGGCGCGCAGATGACCGGCCTGCAAAACCAGGCTGCTGAAATCGGCACCGTGGTCAAGCTGATCAAGGAAATCGCCGACCAGACCAACCTGCTGGCGCTCAACGCGGCGATTGAAGCCGCGCGTGCCGGCGAGCAGGGCCGCGGCTTTGCCGTGGTGGCCGACGAAGTGCGCAAGCTCGCCGAGCGCACCTCCACCTCGACGCAGGAAATCGAGCGCACCGTCGCCGCCATCCAGCAGGGCATGGTGGAGGCCGGCGGGCGCCTGGACTTCGTCAAGGAACGCGTGCGCACCGGTGTGGCCTCGATCGGCGAGCTGGTGCAGCCGCTGGCCGGCCTGCGCCAGAGCGCCGGCGAATCCTCCGCCGGCCTGCGCGAGCTGGCCGCCGCGGTGGCCGAGCAAAAGCAGGCCAGCGAGCAGATCGCCCGCAACACCGAGACCATCGCCAGCTCCGCCGAACAAAACCACGCGGCGATCACCCAGAGCCGCGACACCGCCGGCCAGCTGCAGGGCAAGGCGCAAAGGCTGCTCGACGCCACCGCGAAGTTCAGCCTCGTATAGAGTATCGAGCCGGCTCACCCCGCCATAGCCGCGGTCCGCGAGGATCGCGGCTTTTTCTTTTGTACCGCCGGCCTGCGGGGCGCCTCTGCCGTTTCGCTTGGCGCGTGGCAAAATGCGCCCCATGTCTGATTCCATCCCCAAGCAATGGGCCTTTCCCGCCGCGCTGCAGCCGACGGCGGCGGAAGTCGATTTCGACCTGCCGCGCGCGCTCGACGCCGTGGTGATGCTGCGCTCCGAAATTCCCGACGACGCCTTCACCGCGCCGACCCTGGGCACCGAGCGCGCCGGCTACGGCGTGGTGATCCGCGAAGACGGGCTCACCCTGACCATCGGCTACCTGATCACCGAAGCCGAAACCATCTGGCTTTCCACCAACCATAACGTGGTGGTGCCGGGCACCGTGCTGGGCTACGACCACGCCACCGGCTTCGGCCTGGTGCAGCCCCTGGGCCAGCTCGGCGTGCGCGCGCTCACCCGCGGCAGCGCCGAAGACCTGGTGGCCGGCGACGAGGTCTACGTCATCGGCCAGGGCGGGCTGGACCACGCGCTCAAGGCGCAAGTCAGTTCGCGCCGCGAATTCGCCGGCTACTGGGAATACTTGCTCGAGTCCGCCATTTTCACCATGCCCGCGCACCCGCAGTGGGGCGGTGCCGCGCTGCTCGACGGCGCCGGGCGCCTGGTCGGCATCGGCTCGCTCTTGATCCAGGAAGACCACCAGGGCAAGGAGCGCCAGGTCAACATGTTCGTGCCGATCGAGCTGCTCGAGCCTATCCTCGACTCCATGCTGTCGATCGGCCGCAGCGACCTGCCGGTGCGGCCCTGGCTGGGCATGTACGCGCAGGAAGACGACGGCAAGCTGATCGTCGCCGGGCTGGCCGCCGGCGGTCCGGCCGAGCGCGCCGGGGTCAAGCTGGGCGACCTGGTGCTGGGCGTGGCCGACCAGCGCATCGGCGGCCTGCCGGCCTTTTTGCGCCGCGTCTGGTCGCTCGGCGCCGCCGGGGTCGAAGTGCCCCTGCAACTGGCCCGCCAGGGCGACGTGCTGCGGGTGCGGGTGCGTTCGGCGAACCGGACGGATTTTTTCCGCAAACCGAAACTGCATTAGCGGTTTCTGGTGGTGGCGCAGCGGCGTAAAATAATTTACGCCGCTTGTCACAAACCCGCCGGCCCATTCGTCTAATGCGTATGGAACCCGATCCCGCCCCTTCCCCTGCCTCCAGCCGCGCCGAGATCTTCAACAGCCACCGCGCGCGCCTGTTCGGCATCGCCTACCGCATGCTCGGCTCGCGCGCCGAGGCGGAGGATGTGTTGCAGGACGCCTATTTGCGCTGGCACGGCAGCGACGCCGCCGAAATCCGCACGCCTGAGGCCTGGCTGGTCACCGTTACCACCCGCCTGGCGATCGATCGCCTGCGTACGCTGAAAAGCGAGCGTGAACACTACCCCGGTTCATGGCTGCCGGAGCCGCTGGTGGAAGCCGCATCATCCGAAACGCCCGAGAGCGTGCTGGAATTTTCCAGCGACGTCTCCACTGCTTTCCTGATGGTGCTGGAGCGCCTGGGGCCGGAGGAGCGCGCGGCGTTTTTGCTGCGCGAAGTGTTCGACATGGATTACGTCGAAGTCGCGCAAATGCTGGGAAAAAGCGAGGCCACCTGCCGCCAATTGGTCCATCGCGCGAAAGAGCGCGTGCATCAGAACCGCCCGCGTTTCGAGGTCAGCCGCGCGGCGCATGTGCGTCTGCTGCAGCGTTTTGTCGAAGCCTCGCGGGGTGGCGACATCAAGCAACTGGCGGCGCTGTTCGCCGAAGACGCCACCCTGACCGGCGACGGCGGCGGCAAGGTGCAATCGGTGACGCGGGTGCTGCGGGGCACGCTGCGCCTGGCGCGCTTTTTCCACGTCATCGCGCGGCGTTTTCGCGGGCAGCTTGACTATCGCCTGGTCGAAATCAACGGCGCGCCGGGACTGCTGCGCTACTTCGGCGGGCGCCTGGATTCGGCCTTCACCATCGTCACCGATGGCCGAAAAATTCTCGACATGTACGTGGTGCGCAATCCGGACAAGCTGCAAAACATCGCCGCTCCGCGATAAATACCGTCCGATTGCACGAGGGACTGTCACAAGGAGGGCGGGCCGCGCGTCTTACAGGCATAGGCAGGCGATTTCCGCCCGGCCCCATCCTGAAAGAGAACAGTATGTCCCAGTCCAATTCCCCCCGTATCAATTTCCCGCAGGTCGTGCCCGCGCTATACAAGGGCTTTCTCGGCATCGGCGAAACCCTGAAGGACTCCAGCCTCGGCAAGGAGTTGATCGACCTGGTCTTCCTGCGCGTCTCGCTGATCAACGGCTGCGCTTTTTGCGTCGACATGCACTGGCGCGACCTGATTTCCCTGAAGGCCGACCCGCGCCGCCTCAACAGCATCTCCACCTGGCGCGAACACAGCCTGTTCAACCCGCGCGAATGCGCCGCCCTGCAATGGGCCGAGAGCCTCACGCGCATGAGCCAGACGCATATCCCGGACGCCGACTACGAAGCGCTCAAGGAACACTTCAACGAAAAGGAAATCGCCGAACTTACTTTCACCGTCGCCCTGATCAACGCCTGGAACCGCATCTCCGGGGGTTTGCGCTCGCCCCTGCCGGCAAAGTAAGGGCACGGCGAAGGCGACTTGCCAAGCCCGGCGACTACGTCCACACTAAAGGCCCGCCACAACAAAAAAGGCCGTGCCATGGGACTCGCCGAGCGCCGCAAGATCAAGGAGCTGACCGACACCGTTCTGCCCGAGCGCGAAAAGGAGCTGCTGGAAATCACCGGCAGCCCGATCCGCTACGAGGTGGATTGGGAAAGCCTGGCCAACGACGCCGAGGGCCTGAACTTTCTCGACAACTGTTCCTGCCATCGCCTCAACATGGCGCTGCGCGTGATCTGCGCCGACGATCTGGGCAAGGAAGCGGTGGGGGATGGGCTGAAACTCGTCAAACTGGCCAACGCCGCAACACCGGCGCAGATGAAAATCAGCTTCGAGGGCGGGGTGCTGGAAATGCATTGCGCCTACGCGCAGCGCACCGACGGCATGTATTCGGACAACCAAATCCGCGAAGTGCTGATGGCCAAGCTGTAGCTAAAGCGGTGCGGGCGGCGCCTTTTTGCCGTCGATCAGAAGCCACGCGCTGAGCGCGGAGAGCAGAGCCAGGCCCGCGCACAGTCCCATCACCCAGCGAAAGCCGGCGACGAAGGCGGCGTCTATCGCCTGCCGCAAGGCTTGCGCAACGGCCGCCGGTGCGCCAGTGGGAACCACGATGCCGGCCAGCTTTTGCCGCTGCGCCAGCACGGCCGCCGCCAACTCGGGCGGCGCCTTCGCCTGGGCCACCAGCGTGTCCAGGCGCGCATCGAAGGCCCACGCCAGCACGATGCCGAATACCGCGATTGCCAGCAGGCCCGCCGTGCGCGACACCGCGTTGTTCACGCCGGAGGCGGTGCCCGCATGTTCGGCGCTCACTGCATTCATCACCGTGGTGGTCAAGGGCGCGACGGTGATGCTCATGCCCAGGCCGAGCACGCAGATGGCGGGCAAGAAGCCGCTCCAGTAGTTTGCGCCGACCCCGGGCCAGGTGAACAGCGCGAAGCCCGCCGCCGCGATCACCGGGCCGATTATCAGCGGCAGTTTTGCGCCGTAGCGGTCCACCAGGGTGCCGGCCCAGCGCGACAGCGTGAACATGATGGCGATGAAAGGCAGCAGCGCGGCGCCGGCGGCGGTGGCGCCCAGGCCCTGCACCTGGATCAGGTTCAGCGGCAAAAAATACAGGCTGCCGCCGAGCGCCGCGTACAGCAACAGCGTCAGCAGGTTGGCGCCGGCGAAATTGCGCTCGCGGAAC
Organism: Burkholderiales bacterium; assembly: GCA_036271855.1. Taxonomy (GTDB): domain Bacteria; phylum Pseudomonadota; class Gammaproteobacteria; order Burkholderiales; family JAEUOS01; genus JAQGMJ01. The sequence continues at coordinate 331 of DATAZV010000268.1, read as the reverse complement.
AAGGCCAGCGGCAGCATCGGCGCCGCGCTTTTCGCTTCCACCCGCACAAAGCCCGCGAGTGCCGCCACGCCCAAGCCCAGCGCGCCCAGCACGGCGCCATTGCTCCAGCCCTGCGCCGGCGCCTGGATCAGCGCGTACACCACGCCCGCCAGGCCGATGGTGGCGAGCGCCGCGCCGGCCCAGTCCACCGGGCTGCTGGTGTTCGCGCCCGTGCTCTCCGGTACCCGCCAGGCACACAGCGCGAGCAGCAACAGGCCCAGCGGCAGGTTTACCAAAAAGGCCCAGGTCCATGAATAGTGCTCCACCAGCGCGCCGCCGATCACCGGGCCGA